>JBEVMS010000039.1:0-3171 GCA_040508515.1 Dyella sp.
ATGCGTCTGATCGCCGTCTCATCTCCGATTGCCCGTGCACTGATCGGCAAGAGCGAAGGGGAGAGTTTCGAGTTCCGTGCGCCCAACGGCGTCAAGCACTACGAAATCACCGGCGTGTGTTACGAGTAGTGGCTCTCGCTGTACGTCGAGCACAACGCGATGCATGAAAAAGGCCGCTGATGCGGCCTTTTTCTTGGCCATGTGCCGTGAGTGGTTTCCAGCGTACGGCTGCAGCTTGCCACGGTCGGTTTTGCGTGGAGAAAATCCGGCAGGTGCGGATGGTTGCTCATAACCCTGCGCGCAGTATGTTGCGATGGCGCTGGCGACGATGCCTGGCAACCTTGCGCTTGATGAATTTCGCTTGACGGGGCGTGGGGCGATCGGTTGCTCGTTGGCGTCGCCGCCCCTATGTCAGCCCAGGCATAGCCAACGATTTTCATCTCTGGAAAGGAGCACATTGATATGTCCACATCACCGACCGTGGCGGTACTTGGCCTGGGCGCCATGGGCCACGCCTTTGCGGCCAATTTGTTGAAGAAGGGCTTTCCCACGCGGGTGTGGAATCGCACGCGGGCCAAGGCGGAAAATCTCGGCCGCGATGGTGCGGTGATCGGCGACTCGCCGCGACAGACGGCCGAAGGCGCCGAGGTGCTGATCGTGATGGCGCCGGACGGCCCGAGCACCGAGGCGATGCTGCTGGGCGAGCAAGGCGCGCTGGCTGGTATGAAGCATGGCGCGGTGCTGGCGCAGATGGGCACCATCGGCGTGGAGGCGACTGAGCGTTTGATCGAAACGATCCGCACGCAGCGGCCCGACGTGGTCTACATCGACGCCCCGGTGTCCGGCACCAAGGGCCCGGCGGAGAAGGGTCTGGTGCTGATTCTGGCCAGCGGCGATCGCGTGAAGGGCGCTGCGGTCGATCCGGTGTTCGCGGCCATCGGCAAAGAGGCTCGCTGGCTGGGTGAGGCGGGCGCGGGTACGCGGATGAAGGTGGTGGTCAACGCTTGGCTGGTGTCGGTCATGCAGGGCATCGCCGAAAGCGCCAGCCTGGCCAAACAGCTGGGCTTCACTAACGAGCAGTTGTGGGGCGCGCTGGAGGGCGGTCCGTTGGCTGCGCCGTTCGTCAAGCTCAAGCTGGACGCGATCAGCAACCAGAACTTCGAGTCGCAGTTCGCGCTGCCGATGGGCCTGAAGGACACCCGGCTGGCGTTGCAGGCGGCCGGCGAGCAGAACCTGCCGTCGCTGCGCCATATCGCCGATATCTGGCAGCGCGCCGTGGATGCCGGTGGCGACAAGGAAGATATCTCGGTCGTCTACCGTTATCTCGATCTGGCCTGAACGAGTCTCGCGCGGACAGACGGCTCATGTCAGCGCGCCGTTCGTTTGCATCGCCGTCGGGCGCCCGTACCGACGGTGGTTCCTCACCGGCAGTAACCGGTTGTTGCGCTATAAGCTAGGCCTATGAAACAGCGAATGATCCGAATCCATGTGATGTCCGCGGCGTTGCTGGTTGCCGGTTTGAGTGGTTGTGCCAGTGTGCGGCCGGCCCCGCGACCCGATGAAACCTTCTTTGTCGGTGAAAGTGTCCAGCAGGTCTATTACCGCCTGAATGACTGGGTGCGCACCTGCCACAGCAAGGATCAAAGGTGGCAGGACATCGATGTGCAAGGCACGCTCTACACGCGCAGTGGCAAGGCTTATGTGAGCTTTTCCCAGCAGGGGCAGAACCTGCTCAACGTCGGACTGAGCGGCACCTGGTCCAACACCTCAGTGGTGGCCAGCGTGCTGGGGCAGGGGCCATGGAACCGGGCTGAATTGACCGCGATCAAGCAAAGCCTGCAACACGGTCAAGTCGCCTGCGCCGCCTCGGGCGAGTAAGGCACTGGGCTTAGGTCGCCGCGTCGATGGCCGCTACCGGGTAATATAGCGGGGTTGCCGTTCATTTTGGTCGCAACGTACCCGTCCTCGTCGGCGATTGCGCCGCCACCGCACCCCGGAATTCATGAGAGCCCCCAAGGATTTACAAGCACTGATCGACGAAGGCGTGATCGACGAGGTGATTCGGCCGCTCAAGAGCGGCAAGGAAGCCTCGGTCTACGTCGTGCGCTGCGGTGAGGAAGTACGCTGCGCCAAGGTCTACAAGGACATGGCCCAGCGCAGCTTCCAGGCGCGCGTGCAGTACCAGGAAGGGCGCAAGGTGCGCGGCAGTCGACAGGCGCGCGCGATCGGCAAGGCGACCAACTTCGGCCGCAAGCAGCAGGAAGACGCCTGGAAGAACGCCGAAGTCGACGCGCTCTACCAGTTGGAGGCCGCTGGCGTGCGCGTGCCCAAGCCTTACGGTTACTTCAACGGCGTGCTGGTGATGGAGCTGATCGTCGATCACGAGGGCTTTTCGGCGCCGCGCTTGGGCGATGTGGAACTGCTGCCGGACCAGGCGCGCGATTACCACCGGGCATTGATCCGCAATATCCAGCTGATGCTGTGTTGCGGCTTGGTGCATGGCGACCTGTCCGAATACAACGTGCTGGTGGCGCCGGACGGCCCGGTCGTGATCGATTTTCCGCAGGTGGTGAGCGCCGCCGGCAACAATGCCGCGCGCGCGATGCTGCTGCGCGACGTCAACAATATTTCCACCACGCTGGCGCGCTTCGCGCCGGAACTGGCCAGCACCCGCTACGGCGAAGAGCTGTGGGTGCTGCTGGAAAAAAGCGAGCTGCGCCCGGATAGCCCGCTCAGCGGAGGCTACGTCGACGACGAAACGCCGGCCGATGTGGAAGGCGTCACTCTGGCGATCAACGAGGCTCGCGCGGAAGCCGAGCGCCGTCAGCGTGGCCGTGAGGAAGCGAACGAGGCCTAGTTCGCTTGTCGACGCCGGCCGCGACTGGCGTTGGCGTAGCGCGGCGGCAGGACGATCTACGGCGCGGTATCCAGCTCGATCAGTTGCAGTAAGTGCTGCTCGATCTCGAATACGTGCGGATCGTCGGCTTCCAGTTCGCGCAGCGCGGCAGCCAGTTGGATCAGATAATCCCGGTTGGGACCGCTGGGGCCGGCCGAAGCGGCGATATGCCGGGCAATATCAGGCTCCGGAGCCGGACCCAGGAACGCGGCGTTTTCCTCGGTGGCGATGTAGACCAATCCCTCGGTGTGGCCGCCATCGTCCAGGTGCAGCGT
>JBEVMS010000046.1:0-9602 GCA_040508515.1 Dyella sp.
AGCTTTTCCACTTCCTCAGCGATGCCCGAGCTGACCGCGCTGTTGCCGATGTTGGCGTTGATCTTGGTCAGGAAGTTGCGCCCGATGATCATCGGCTCGCTTTCCGGGTGATTGATGTTGGCCGGAATGATCGCCCGCCCACGCGCCACCTCGTCACGCACGAATTCGGGGGTGATCAGCTTGGGCAGCGCCGCGCCGAAGGCCTGGCCCGGATGCTGGTTGAGCAGCGCGCTGCCGTGCAGCGCCTCGATGCGCTGGTTTTCGCGGATCGCGATGAACTCCATTTCCGGCGTGACGATACCTCGGCGCGCGTAGTGCATCTGGGTCACGTTGGCGCCGCTGACTGCCCGACGCGGCGCGCGGGTGGTACCGAAGCGCAGCGCATCCAGCCGCGGATCGGCCGCGCGCTGGCGGCCATAGGCCGAGCTCAGCCCAGCCAGTTGCTCGCTGTCGCCGCGCTCGGCGATCCAGCCGGCACGCAAGGCGGGCAAGCCGGCGGCCAGATCGACGGTATAGGAAGGATCGGTGTAAGGACCGGAGGTGTCATACACCGTGATCGGCGGATTGACCTCGCCACCGAACAGGGTCGGCGTCTGCGCCTGGCAGATTTCGCGCAAGGGCACGCGCAGGTCGGCACGACTGCCTTGCAGATGGATCTTGTGCGAGCCGGGAATCGGCCGTGTCACGGTATCGGACAGCTGCTGCGCGGCACGCGCGAGTTCGGAAGGCTGGGCATTCATCGTCGGGGCTCCGTCGGGGGAAGTGACGAAGCGGACGGCACCGGACGCACGGACTTAACCCGTTGCGACGAAGCTCCCTACAGCGGTACTAGCCGCATCAGGTTCCAAGGGACTCTCTCAGCCGACCGATTGCCGGCACCCCCGCTTCAAACGCGCTCATTCAAGCACGAAGCGGCGGCGTTGGCGAGGAGACAGGACTCAGCGCGGCAGATAGGCGCGCAGGAACGTGTTGACCGCCGCCTGCGCGTTGGCCTCAATTTCCTTGGCAAACGAGACAGGGCAATCTTCGCAACCGAACAGCCGGCGCAGCAGCAGGTCGCCTTTGAGCAGGGCAAAGAACTGACGCGTCGCCACTGGCACGTCGTCAATATCCAACTGGCCGGCATCCACCGCCTGCTGCAACAAGCGTTCCAACAGCTTGTTGGTGCGCGCCGGACCCTCTTCCCATAACAGCCGGCCGTAGCGCGGGTTGCCCTGGCGGCAATCACTCAGGATCGCGCGGAAGGTGCCGGCGGTCTGCGGATCGCAATCGTTATGCGCATGCACATTGGCGATGCGCTGCAGAATTTCGCGGATCGACTTGGTCGGCTCGTACTGGAAGATGTCCTCCGGCAGCAGATCCTGAATGCGTGCGCGGATCACCTCGCGAAACAGGTTGTCCTTGTCGCCGAAGTGGCTGTAGACGGTCAGCTTGGAGACATTGGCTTCGGCCGCGACGGCGTCCATGCTGGTGCCGGCAAACGCATTGCGAATGAACAAGCCCTTTGCCGCTTCAAGAATCGCTGCACGTTTCTCCATGTCCTTGGGGCGACCCGGTCCCTGCGTTTTGGACTCCAGGCTGGCATTCATGATGCTTGTACCTTCACAAAGTGGCGATCGCTGTTTATTATACGCGCCGGTTCAATTATTTTCCAGAGCCGTCCCATTCCCATCATGCCGATGCCTATGACTTCCTCCGAACTACGGCTTAGTGACGCCTACCGCGAAGCACAGCGGGTGCTGACGTATTGGTTGGAGCAACGCACGCCGGGAGCTATCCGGCGCAGCGCGTTCGCCGTTCGTGCAGCGTTGGCCAAACTGGAACAGCACGAGCGACACCGCCTCGCACGTTGGCTGGCGTGGTTGCAAGTGGCGGCGGGAAGCCGCGGCGAAGCCGGCCCTCAAGCGCGCCTGCAGCGGTTGGACGGGGCGTTGTTCCATGCCTACCAACAAGCCCTGCAACGGCTGCCAGCCATGGCGACGGGCGCCCACGAGCGGCGACTCAGCGCGTGACGGTTCGAGCGGTCCGCGGCACGATCACGGGCAAGCGTTGGTCCAGCAACGGTATGGCGACGGCATGACGTTTATCCGGTGAACGCGGTGACTTTCGGCACTACGGCCGGCCAAACCAGGGCCCCAGTCTTTGCCATTGTCGGATCAGGGCCTAGCATTTATCCTTTTTTCAGCTATTTCAGCTCCGTACGGGATGCAGCAAAATGGTTATGAACGTCGAACAGGCCCGGCAGAACATGGTTGAAAACCAGGTCCGCCCGTGGGAAGTACTCGATGCCCAGGTGCTTGAGGTGATCGCGCGGGTGCGCCGCGAGGATTTCGTCGCGCCTGCCTATCGCAATGTCGCGTTCGCTGACCTCTGCCTGCCCTTGGCGCATGGCGAGGTGATGATGAAGCCGGTGATCGAAGGCCGCCTGCTCCAATCATTGACGCTGGCGCCGACCGACCGGGTGCTGGAAATCGGTACCGGCTCGGGCTTTTTGACCGCCTGTCTGGCCAGCCTGGCGCACGCCGGACATGTCACCAGCGTAGACATGCATGCCGATTTCATCGAGACCGCCGCGACGCGTCTGGCGCGCGCTGGCCTCGCGAACGTTACGCTGGCGGTCGGCGAGGCGGTAAGCGAATGGTCACCCAGCGAAAGCTTCGATGCGCTGGTGATCACCGGCGCGGTGGCGCAGTTGCCAGAGCGTTTCCTTGGCTGGCTCAACCCGGGTGGGCGGCTGTTTGTGGTACGCGGGCAATCGCCGGCGCAGCAAGCGGTGCTGCTTACTCATGAGGGCCATGGCCGCTATCGTGAAGAAAGCCTGTTCGAGACCGATCTACCTTATTTAGCGCATGCCGAACCGTCCCGACGCTTCGTACTTTGACTCATTCTTGACACTTTCCCACGAGGCGCCCCCATGCGTTTGAAGCTTCTTCCCCTGGCCCTGGTACTGGCTGCGACCCCGCTGCTCAGCCATAGCGAGGATTTGCTGGATGCTTACCGAGAAGCCCGCGCCAGCGATCCTACCCTGGCCCAATCGGATGCCAGTCGGTTAGCCACCGCCGAGAACGTGCCACAAGCGCGCGCGCTACTGTTGCCGCAGCTGTCCGCCGGATTGAGCCTGCAGCAGCAAAGCAGTAGCGGACCGCATGATGCCCAAATCGATCAGACCACGGGCGAGCTGATTCCCGCCTACGACACGGGCCATGTGCGCAGCCGTACGCCGTCGGTGACATTAAGCCAATCGGTACTCGATTTCAGTAAGTACGCCGACCTCAAGGTCGCCCATTCGCAGGTCGATGCGCAGGACCAGGCCTACCAGGCCGCCCTGCAGGATCTCTACATCCGCGTCGCCACGGCGTACTTCGGCGTACTCACCAGCATCGACCAGTTGACCTTCGCGCAGGCCAACGAGGAGGCTTTCCGGCAGACCTACGAACAGTCCGATCAGCGCTACAAGGTCGGCCTCTCCGCGATCACCGATGTCTATCAGTCCAAGGCGTCTTACGAGTCGGCCAAGGCTGACACCATCACCGCGCAGAACACCCTCAACGACGCCCGCGAGGCGCTGACCCAGGTCACCGGCACCGCCAGCGAAAACCTCAAGAAGCTACGCGATCAGTTGCCGATGGAGCCGCCCACGCCGAACGATCCGGACGCTTGGGTCAAGCAGGCGCTGGCCTCCAACCCGACCATCCTGTCGCAGCAGTACAGCGTCGCCGCCGCCGAGCACAGCATCAGTGCGGCCCGCGCCGGCCACCTGCCGACCATCAACCTCACCGCCAGCCGCGGCAAAACCACCAGTTGGAGCCAGAACTCACTGCCGCCGGGCATCGATAGCTCCATCGGCAATGGCCGCTACTCCAGCACGATCGGGCTGACCCTGACTGTGCCGATCTTCGAAGGCGGCCTGATCCAGTCGCAGGTACGCCAAGCCATCGCCAACCGCGACGGCGCGCAGGACGGCCTGGAAGTACAACGGCGCGCGGTAATCCGCACCACGCTCAACGATTTCCGCACCGTGCTGGCGGGGATTCCCCAGGTCGAAGCGGCCAAGTCCGCGGTGGATTCGGCGCAGAAGGCGCTCGACGCCAGCCGCGCTGGCTTCCAGGTCGGCACCCAGACCTTGCTGGACGTATTGACCGCGATCCAGACGCTGACCTCCTCGCAGAGCAGCTATTCGCAGACGCGCCACCAGTTCATTCTCAACAAGCTGCTATTGAAGCAATCCAGCGGCACGATCGACCTGAAGGACTTGGAACAGGTCAATAGCTTGCTGGAGTGATCCGCGCTCAACGGCCGATGCAAAGGGCCCCCGGAACCTGGACACCCGTCCACATTCCGGGGGCCCTTTTTCATTTCTGCAGCAAGCCGTCGATCAAGCGCAGCACGCGCTGCACCGCGCCCCGCTCGCTGTCGAAAACCGCGCGCGCGCGCAGCCCCATGCGCTGGCGCCGCTCACCATCGCGCAACAAGCCGATCACTTCGCCGCCCAGTTGCTCGGCGGCGGCGACACGCTCACCGCCACCTTCGCGGATCAGGGTCAGCGTGCCTTCCTCAAAATTGAAGGTGTGCGGGCCAACCAACACCGGCGTCGCCAGCGAGGCCGGTTCCAGCACGTTGTGACCGCCGATCGGCACCAGGCTGCCGCCCACAAATGCGAGATCGGCCGCGGCGAAAAACGGCATCAGCTCGCCCATCGAATCGATCACGAAAACCTGATGCGCGGGATGCGGCACGCCATCGCCACTGCGCGTGGCCGTGGCGAAGCCCAGGCTGCGCACCGAAGTCTCGACCAGCTTGAAGCGCTCCGGATGCCGGGGTGCAATCAGTAGCAGCGCATCGGGCAACCGCTGCAACACCGCCAGATGCGCCTCCAGCACCGGCAGCTCCTCGCCCTCGTGGGTGCTGGCGGCGATCCACACCGGCCGCAAGCGCCCCCATTGCTGGCGCAGCGCATCGCCGTCCCGCTGCGCATCGATCGGCATCGGCATGTCGAATTTCAGGTTGCCGGTGACCACGATGCTGTCCGGATCGGCGCCCAGCCGGCGATATCGCGCGGCGTCGGTTTCCGATTGCGCGGCAATCTGGCGCACGCTGCGCAAGGCCGCCTTCACCAGCCTGGCCAACGGTTTGTAGCCGCGCAGCGAGCGCTCGGAAAGACGCGCGTTGACGATCATCAACGGAACGCCCAGCCGCTGGCAGGCGTCATAGAGGTTGGGCCAGATTTCGGTTTCCACGATGATCCCCAACCGTGGCCGGATCCGCCGCAGAAAACGATTGACCGCGAACGGCAGGTCATAGGGCAGATAGACGTGGAACACGCTATCGCCGAACAACTTCTGCACCCGCTGCGAGCCGGTTGGGGTGACCGTGGTAACTACCAGTGGCGCCTCGGGATAGTGCTGGCGCAGGGCCTTGATCAACGGCTCGGCCGCGTTGACTTCACCGACCGACACCGCATGCACCCACAAACTGTCCTTGAAGCCCGGCGCCGCGAAGCCGCCGAAACGCTCATGCCAACGGTGCCGGTATTGATGAAATTGCACCCCGCGCAGCAGCATGCGCAGCACGAACAAGGGCGTGACCAGGTACATCGCGAAGGTATACAGGTAACGCAAGCTAGGACTCGATGCGGCGCGCGGGCGAACGACCAAGTATAACGGCCGCGCTCGATCTCAACCGCGCGCGCAGCCGCTACACTAGGCCGTTATGCCCGGTATGCCTCGCCCCCCACTACGACGCGCCCTGCTGGCGCCGCGCCATTGGCCGGCCTGGCTGGGCGTGGCTGTGATCACGTTGATCGCGCGCCTGCCCTATCCCGCGCTGGCCTGGCTGGGCCGGCGGCTGGGGGCATTGGCGCTGCATCTGAACTCGGCGCGCCGGCATATCGCGCGAGTCAATATCGATCTGTGCTTTCCCCAACTGAGCGACGCCGAGCGCGAGGCGCTGGTCGAAGCGAACTTGCGCGACATCGGCATGATGCTGGTGGAGTTCGCGCTGGGCTGGATGGGCACCGATCACGCGCTGTCCAAACTGCCTCTCAGCGTCGAGGGCATTGAACACCTGGCGGCGGCGCGTGCGGCAGGTCGCGGCGTACTGCTGGTCGGTGGCCATTTTTCGCATCTGGAACTGTCCGCGCGGCTGGTCTCCAGCCGCATCAGCATCGCCGGGATGTACCGCAAGATGGATTCGGCGGTGTTCGAGTGGGCGGTGCTGCGCGCGCGCCTGCGCTACGCCGACGCCATGTTCGACAAGGACGATCTGCGCGGCACGGTGAAATACCTGCGCGCCGGCGGCACCGTCTGGTACGCACCGGATCAGGACATGCGCAGCAAGGACAGCGTGTTCGTGCCGTTCTTCGGCGTCCCGGCGGCGACCATCACCGCTACCCACCATTTGGCGCGCCTGTCCGGTGCGACGGTGATTCCGTTCTTCCACCGTCGCTTGCCGGACGGTGGCTATGTGCTACGGCTGGGTGCGCCGCTGGAAGATGTGCCCAGCAAAGACACCACGGCCGACACCGCCAAGGTGAATGGCTGCATCGAACAAATGGTGCGCGAAGCGCCAGCCCAATACTTGTGGGTACATAAGCGCTTCAAAACCCGCCCGGCGGGTTTTCCGGACGTCTACTGAACGCCTCGGTTGATGCGACAGCCGGCTGAAAGCCGGCCCTGTTGGAATAATTTTGAACGATGTCCACGCATCCCGAACTGCCTTCTTTGGCGGTCAGGGCGTGCCCATCCGGCCATGCCTTCGATCGGATTTTTGAGGTGCATGCGCGCGTCGGAAGACCACACCAAGCCCGTCAATCAACGCACCACGGAGCTAGAACGATGGAGCCGAACAGCGCCACGCAGCCCCAAGCCCTGCCAATTTTCATGTACCACAACATTGCGCAGGCACCGAAAGGTTTGCGCGTCTATCGAAGTCTCTACGTGAGTCCTGCGGCGTTTGCGCGGCAACTGTGGCTACTCAAGGGGTTGGGCTATCGCGGGCTGTCGATGCGCGACGCGATGCCTTACCTGCGCGGCGAAACACGCGGCAAGGTCGCGGTGATCACCCTGGACGATGGTTACGTCGACAACCTCGACAGCGCATTGCCGCTGCTGCAGCGCTACGGCTTTACCGCGACCTGCTACGTGGTCAGCGGACGCCTCGGCAGATACAACGACTGGGATGCCGATCGACTGGGAATCCGCAAGCCGTTGATGAGCGCCGCACAGCTCAAGCAATGGCACGCCGGCGGCATGGAGGTGGGTGCGCATACACGCAGTCATCCGCGCCTGTCGCAATGCGATGCGGCGCAGTTGCAGGAAGAAATCCATGGCAGCAAGCGCGAGCTGGAAGATTGCCTGGGCAGCCCGGTGGAACAGTTCTGTTATCCCTACGGCAACCTCGACCAGCGCGTCGCCGACAACGCACGCGCGGCTGGTTACCTCGCCGCCACCACCACCCGCCGCGGCCGCGCCGTCGCCGGCAGCGATCCATGGCAATTGCCACGCGTGCAGGTGGCGCGCCACCACGCCTTGCCGCAATTCGCCATGCGCGCGTTTACCCGCTACGAGGATCGCCGCGCATGAAATTCCTGTTTGTCGGCACCAATCCGGAAAACACCGGCGCCGCCACCCATTTTGTGGCGCTGGCGCAAGCGCTGGCGCAAGCCGGTCACGAGGTGGACGCGGTGCTCTACCCGGACGGACTGATGTGGCAAGGCCTGGCCGACGCGAAGGTGCGACGGCATCGCGGCACGTTCCGCAACGCGCTGGATCTGCGCGGTTACCGCGCGGTGCTGGCGGCGGCGCGCCAATGCAAGCCGGACTGGCTGATCGGCAACTTCGGCAAAGAATATTGGCCGCTGATCGTGCTCGGTCGGCTGCTTGGCGTGCCCGTGGCGCTGTTCCGCCATCGCACGCCGCCGATGAAACGCTTGTCCAATTACTTGATCCCGCGATTGGCGCAGCGTTTCCTGGCGGTGTCGCAACATGCCCGCGAAGCCTACCTGGCACGCGGCGTGCCGGCCGAGTTGGTCCAGGTCGCCTACAACCCGGTCAACATGGCGCTGTACCGGCCCGACCCGGACCGTCGGCAGGCCATCCTGCACGCGCTGGGCATTCCCGACGACGCCATCGTGCTGGGCTACGTCGGCCGCATGCACCATTCCAAGGGAATTTTTCGCTTGTATGAGGCAGCCAGCCAGGCGATGGCGCGTGAGCCACGCCTGCACTGTCTGTGGCTGGGTGATGGCCCCGAGGCGCCGGCATTGCGCCAGTGCCTGGCTGATAACCCCGCGCTCGCCCAGCGTCACCATTTTCTCGGTTGGCGCAACGACGTCCACACCTATTTCAGCGCTTTCTCGATGCTGGCATTTCCTTCGCTGGCGATCGAAACCTTCGGCCGGGTCTCAATCGAAGCCCAAGCGGCCGGCGTGCCGGTGCTGGCCAGCGAGCTGGGCGGTGTGCCGGAAACCCTGGCCGAGGGCCTCAGCGGCCGTTTGCTACCGCCCGGCGATGTCGATGCCTGGCGCGAAGCGATTCTGGACCTGTGCGATCCGGCGCTACGCGAGCCCATGAGTATCGCGGCGCGGGCCTTCGTTGCCAGTCGCTTCAGCACGGCAATGATCGCCGAGGATTTCACCCGCCTGCTGTGCTCGCCGCGCGCCGCCCCCGTTGCCGCCTTAAGGGCCCCGGCGCGCCCGGCGCTGCGCCTCGTGCAGCTTGGCGTACTTCAGAAAGGCGTAGAATGCGCCGGTGACGCTGGCGATAAAACCGGCCCAGCCACTCAAGAAGTAGCGCTTGAAAATGTATTGCCGCACGAAGAACAGCGGCGGGTAGAACACCATGCGTAAGCCGCTGAAGCGTTGCCGCCGGCGCAATTTATGCGCGACCATGCCAGTGCTGTAACGATTGATCTTCTCCACCCGGGTGGCGATATCGCCATCACCGTCATTGACGAAATCGGCGCGCCATAACGTCTTTACCGCTCCGCGCACTTCGATCGCCGCATGTACCTCGACGTCGTTCATGCCGCCCCGGCGGCGATCGAACAGGCGCAGATGCGCGTTGCGCCAACTCCAGCGGTGCTGCACTGCCCAGAACATCCGTTCACGCCGCGGCAACCGGTAACCCGCGTGACGCGGCGCGCTGAGTGCCCGCTCGATCTGCGCCCGTGTGCCCGGCGAGAGGATCTCGTCGGCGTCCAGATTCAAAATCCAATCGTGGCTGGCCAGCGCGAAGGCACGCTGCTTCTGCGGCCCGTAGTCGTCGAACGGATGCACCGCCACGCGCGCGCCGTGCCGCTGGGCGATCGCCACGGTGTCGTCGCTGGAACCCGAATCGAGCACCACGATCTCCTCGGCCCAATCCACTTCACGCAGGCAACGTTCCAGCGTGTCGGCGTTGTTGTAGGTGATCAGCACCACCGAAAGCGCTTCACGTCCCATCGTCGCGCTCCGTGTGGTGGACATACAGCGCCGCGCACCACAGCCCCAACAGCCAGGCGAACAGTAATCCCCACCAGGCCGAATAGAAGGCCAAATGCGTGTTGAGCGGAAACAGCATCACGCCCAGCGCCACGCTGACCGGAAACGCCCGCGCACGCGCCAC
>JBEVMS010000058.1:0-4092 GCA_040508515.1 Dyella sp.
GCCCAGTCCCAGCAGGTGTCGACGCACCAAGCGCAGTTTGCTTTCGCGCAGCCAAGCTTGCTGCAGCGGTTGCTGCGCGATCACTCGCTGCTCCAGCGTTTGCCACGCCTGCTTGAAATCATCCAGTTCCATCACTTATCTCCGCTCGCTGTCGAGCGCGACCAGCCGGCCGCGCAGTTGCTGTTTGATGCGACTGAGCTTGGTCGCCACATTAGTTTCGGAAAGTCCCAGGATCTCGGCGATCTGCGCGTAGCTTCGCTCTTCCAGATAGAGCACGATTAGCGCGCGATTGAGCTCGTCCAATGCCGCAATGAAACTTTCCAGTTGGGCCAATCGCCGATCGGGTTCGTCAGCGACATCGACCGTTTGAAAATGAGCCAGATGATCGTCCATCAACGGCTCGAAGCGCCGACGTCGCGCTTGATCGCGGCGCAGTTGGGAGATACCGACATTGAGCGCGATGCGATACATCCAGGTGGAAAAACTGCGCGCCGGATCGTAGGCAGGAAATGCCCGCCACAGTTGGATGGCGATCTCTTGCGCCAGATCGCGCCGATCCTCGCCCGCCGACGCGTAGGCGCTGGCGACTTTCAGCACAATGCCACGGTGCTGCGATAACAAGGCCTCGAATTGTCGTTTTCGCCGCTGCCTGATCTGAATCATTGCCTCGCCCGCTTCCCGTCGTTACCCCATGATTCGCAGCCGTCGCGGAAAAATCACAACCTCGCACGACCGGGAGCGCCTTCTTGCGCCACCGGCCACCAAGCCAGGCCCCCCGCTCCCCTACAATGGGCGTTCTCCCGCTGCCTTTGCATGCCCATGGCCCCGCTGCGTATTCAACGCTATCTCATCACCGGTTTATTGACGGTCATCCCGCTGTGGGTGACCTGGACGGTGTTCAAGTTCGTGCTCAATCTGCTGGCTGGCATCGGCGCGCCGCTCACCGCGTTGCTGCTGGGTGCCGTCCAGGCCTTCTCGCCGCGCGTGGCGGCATCGATCGACAGCCAGGGCGTGTTGTTTGTATTGGCCCTGGTGCTGACGTTGCTGGTGCTTTATGTGATCGGCTTTCTGGCCAGCCGGGTTCTGGGCGCACGTTTGATCGGCAGCTTCGACGCGGTGCTCGAACGCATTCCGCTGGTGCAGACCATTTACGGCGGCACCAAGAAGTTGATGGCGGTACTGCAGCAAAAACCCTCAGGTGTGCAGCGCGTGGTGTTGATCGAGTTTCCCCGCCGCGGCATGCGCGTGGTCGGCTTCGTTACGCGGGTCATGCGCGAAGAAGGCACCGGCCGCGAAATGGCCGCGGTGTACATCCCCACCACACCCAATCCCACCGGCGGCTATCTTGAAGTGGTGCCGGTGGAAGAGCTGACCCCCACCGACTGGACGATGGACCAGGCGATGGCCTTCATCATTTCCGGCGGCGCGGTGGCTCCCGAAACCTTGCCAGCCACACCCGCAAGACACTCCCGTGGCGCCATTGAGGATCAAGCCGAATGATCCAGCGTTACCTGTTGCCACTGCTGCTGGGCGTCGCCGCGATCAACGCCCACGCCGCAACCGATTGGACCACCCCGGCCGAGGCCGCGGGCTTTCGCACCACGCCGAGTTACGCCGATACCGTGAGCTACCTGCAACGGCTGCAAGCAGCCGCGCCGGGCACGATTCATCTCGAAACGTTCGGCACCACGCCCGAAGGGCGCCGGATGACGGTGGTGATCGCCAGCGGCGACGGCAGCTTCGATCCGGCCGCCGCGCACGCAGCCGGCAAGCCGGTGGTGCTGCTGCAAGCGGGCATCCATCCGGGCGAGATCGAGGGCAAGGACGCCGGTCTGATGCTGCTGCGCGATATCGCGGTGGGCGGCAAGTACCCGCACTTGCTCGACCATCAAGTCCTGGTCTATATCCCGGTGTTCAGCGTGGATGGTCACGAGAACGCCTCGCCCTATCACCGGATCAATCAAGACGGCCCGCAGAGCCAAGGCTTTCGCGGCCAGTCGCAATACCTCAACCTCAACCGCGACTACCTCAAAGCCGATGCACCGGAAATGCGCGCCTGGCTGGCGCTGTGGAACCGCTGGCTGCCGGACTTTCTGATCGACGTGCACACCACCGACGGCGCGGACTACCAGTACGACCTGACCTGGTACACCGAAGACCCGCACAAGCTCGATCCGGCGCTGGTCACATGGCAGGATGCCGCGATGGCGCAAGCCCTGCCCGCTTACGAAAAACGCGGTCATCTGGCCTCGATCTATCTGGAGTTCAAGGACGGCCGCGACCCGCGCAAGGGGATCGAAAACTTCGGTTCGGGCCCGCGTTTTTCCACCGGCTATGCGGCGCTGCAAAACCGCCCCGCGCTGCTGATCGAAACGCATATGCTCAAACCCTACGCAGTGCGGGTGAAGGCCACCTACGACATGGTCCAGCTGCTGCTGGCCGGGATCGAGGCGCAGCCGGCCGCGTTGGTGACCGCCACCCACGCGGCCGACGCCAACACGATTGCGCGTGCCGATCAGCCGACTGCGACGGTGCCGCTGACATTCAGCGTGTCGCCGCAGTCCACACCGTTCGACCTCAAGGGCTACGCGTTTACGCTGACTCCGAGCGCGATCTCCAACAGCACCTGGATTCAATACCAGCCGCATCATCCGCAGACCTACCGCATCCCCAACTGGAACGCGTTGCTACCGGACCTGAGCATCACCGCGCCGGCCGCCTACGTGGTGCCGGCGCCTTGGACCGAAATGATCGCGCGACTGGATGCGCATGGCATCGCCTACCGGCGCATCACCAGGCCGACCACGATCACCGCGCAGGGTTACCAGCTCGATCAACCGCGCTGGGCCAGCACGCCGTTCGAAGGCCATCTGATGCTGCGCCATTTCACCCTGGGCCGCGTGGCGCGCACGGTCACCTTGCCGCCGGGCTCGGTGGTGGTGCCGCTGAATCAACGCGCGGCCAATGTGGCGATCGAATTGCTGGAGCCGCAGGCGCCCGACTCGCTGCTGCAATGGGGCTACTTGAACGCGATCTTCGAGCCCAAGGAATACGGCGAGCCGCGCGTGCTGGAACAATTGGCGCGCGACATGCTGGCCAAGGACCCGAGCCTACAGGCCAGCTTCGACCAGAAGCTCAAGAGCGATCCGGCCTTTGCTGCCAATTCGGAAGCGCGCCTGCAATTCTTTTTTGAACGCTCGCCCTGGTACACCACCCAGGCGGTCGGCGCCTATCCGGTGCTGCGCTTGGACGCGGCGCAAGCCAAGTCCTTGGCGACCGCGGTGCATTGAACCAACACCGGCCGCTCAGGCCGGCAGCACCTCGAACGGACGCATCATTTCGTTGGCCTCGTGCTCGGCCAGGTGGCAATGCCAGGCGTACTTGCCGACGTAACCCTCGAAGGTCACGATGATCCGCGTAACCATGCCCGGGTAGGCCTGCACCACGTCTTTCCAGCCCTGCTCGTGCGCCGGCGGCGCGTGCGCCGGCGCGGTGTAGACCAGGGTCTTGTCGACCAGATAGCGATCCAGATCGAACGACCGGCGGTCGAGAATCTGGAAGCGCACCAGATGCAAATGGATCGGATGGGTGTCTTCGGTGAGGTTGAGCAGGCTCCAGATTTCGGTGCTGCCCAGCACTGGCTTCTCGGTCACTGGCTCGTGCCAGCGCTTGCCGCCTAACAGCATCAGCATCGGTTCGGCCACGCAGTCGCTGTATTCGTCCAGGGTCAACAGGCGGGTCTGCCGAGCCCGGCTTTCAGGCGTGCGCGGCACCGCGCGCAGAATCGTTGGCACGCGGCTGTCATCGCGCACGCTGGCGGCACCGACCTGGAAACGCAGCAACGGCAATGTGTCGTTCATCAGCTCGACTTCGCCGCCCTTGAGCGCGGCGAAATCCACGATCAGATCGGCGCGCTCGCCCGGTGCCAGCAGCAGGCTGGTCTGCGTTACCGGTGCGGCCAACAGGCCCTGGTCCGAACCGATCTGCTGAAACGGCCGCCCATCGCGCAGCTTCAGATGGAAGAACCGCCCGTTGGCCGCGTTGAGTACGCGCAGGCGGTAACGCCGTGGCTGCACGGCCAGATACGGCAGG
>JBEVMS010000100.1:0-4195 GCA_040508515.1 Dyella sp.
TACGACTCCTATTCCACGGCGGCCGACGGCACCAATACGCGCGCCGCCAACGGACCGATCGGACCTTTCAGCTATGGCACCGAAGCGGACTTGTGGAGCGGTCAGCTCGGCGTGATCTACAAGCCAGTCAGCAACGGCAGCATCTACGCTTCCTGGGCCACCGCCAGCAGTCCTTCGGGACTGGCCAATGGCGAGGGTGACCAACGCGCCGAGCCAAGCCTCAATGCCTTCAACGTGCTGGCACCGCAGAAAAGTCGCAACCTGGAATTGGGCACCAAGTGGGATGTGCTCGACCAGAAGCTCTCGCTGAGCGCGGCGGTGTTCCGCGCCTCGCTGACCAACGCGGTGATCCAGACCAGCGCGACCACTTACGAGCTGGCCGGACGCAAGCAGGTCGATGGCTACGAGTTGGGCGCCACCGGCAAGCTGGGCAAGGGCTGGGAGATATTCGCCGGCTACACCCATTTGGACCCCGAGCTACATGCCAGTGGCCCGCTGGCCGTGGCCGACGGCAACGGCAACCAGTTTCCCAATGTCGCCAAGGACAGCGCCTCGTTGTGGACCAGCTACGCGCTGACCTCCAAGCTCAAAGCCGGGGTCGGGATTTATTCCATGTCGCGCCAGTACGGCAATGCCGCCAATACGCTGTGGATTCCTGGCTATACCCGTTACGACGCGATGCTCGACTACAAGGTCAATGCGCACCTGGATCTGCAACTCAATGTGCTCAACCTGACCAACAAGCTCTACTACACCGAAGCCTACGCGATCGCCTTCGCCCAAGTGGCACCAGCCCGCTCGGCGATGCTGACGGCCAATTTGCATCTTTGAGCGGGCGAGGCCTTGCTCTCAGCGTGGCCTGGGCGTAGGTAGGGATGCGCAGGTAGGCGTGGGTGGCTTAGCAAAAGAGGCGGGCTACCATCGTGCGTCCGCATCCAACGAGCGCACCGAGACGGCCACGCCGAACGCCGTTGGACGGCGATGTCGGTGGACCCATGTCGATCGGTTCGTCGTCTGAGACCGAGCAAGGATCCGCATTGCATGCGAATGCGCAATAGGGGCGCATGTAGCAAATGCTGCTCACAGAGATGTGACGCAGAGCGCCGGCCGCCATCCGATGCGCATAAAAAAAGCGCCACATGGGCGCTATTTTTATTTGGTACCGGTGATAGGACTCGAACCTACACGACATCGCTGCCAGCGGATTTTGAGTCCGCCGCGTCTACCATTCCGCCACACCGGCACTGCATCTGGTGAATTATGCCTGTTTCATTGCACGCGGTCGAGCCCTAGCTGACGAATTTCTCGCAAATACCACTGCGCCTCGTCCAGCGGCTTGAAAACCGCACAGCGCGTCATCGGCGCGGAGTAGATGTGCAGGCTGACCGCGATGGATTCGTCGCTGGGATTGCGGATGGTGTGATACTCGTGCGGCGGGATCAGGCTGCCGGCGGAGCCCGCGCCAGCCTGGATCGAGCCGACCGGTCGAAAGTGAAAGCGCTGCGCTTCGTGTTCGATCAACTCGTACTGCACAATCTCTAGCGCGCCGTCCCAGACCCCCTCGACGCACCACATGCCGTCATGATCGTGGATCGCGGTGCCCTGACCCGGACCCCAGGTCATCGCGATTACCGCATAGCCGTGTTCTTCGCTGCGATAAAGCTCGCGGCGTGCATAGTGGTCGCCGTTGGCCTCGAACACGCAGTCGGGCAATTTGACTTGCTGGCTACGGATCAGTTGGCACAGGCTGCTGCGCAGGCTGTCGGTGATGGCCGGCGTGCTGTCCTGGGATACCGCTGCATCGATCGCATCGATCAAGGGGCGGCTGCCGGGAAAATCCATGGTGAGCATGAGGTATCGAACCGTTTGTCGATGCTTGGAGAGTCTTCGATACTAGCAGCCTCGCCACCCGGCCGGATGGTCGGGCTCAAAGCCGCGCCAGGAAACCGCCGATCGCGCGGCTGTAATTTTCGATGTCGACCAGGAACGCGTCGTGGCCTTGCGGCGAGTCCAACGCGACGAATTCCACCGCGGCGCCGGCGGCCTTGAGGCCTTCGGCGATCTGCTCTTGCTGCTCAAGCGGAAACAGGATGTCGGTGCTGACACCGATCACCAGCGCGCGTTCGATCTGAATGCGCTGCAGTCCGCGCTGCACGCTACCGTCGCCGTATTCGGCGATGTCGAACCAGTCGCTGGCGCGCGAGAGGTAGAGGTAACTATTGGGGTCAAAGGTGCGCACGAAGCGTTGGGCGTGGCCTTCCAGATAGGACTCCACCTGGAACTCACGCGCGAATGGGCCGTTGTCCCGTTGCTCGGGGTCCAACCGAATACGCGCAAAGCGGCCGTTCCATTCCATCGCCGAGCGGTAGGTGATGACCCCGAGCTTGCGCGCGATGCTCATACCGGTATCGGGATAGCGCCCACCGTGCTGTGCATGGATGTCGTAGTTGCCGTGGTTCCACTGCGGATCGAGTCGGATCGCCTCGCGTTGCAGCGAACGGATCGCGATGGCGAACGGCTGCGCCTGCGGTGCGGTGTCCACGCTGATGTGCGCGCGCACGCTGCCCGGATGCAGCAGCATGTAGCCCAGCGCGCTCATGCCGCCCATCGAACAACCGATCAGGCAGGCCAGCGTATCGATGCCCAGCGAGGTGATCAGCGCATGCGCCGCTTCGGCGACATCCTCCAAGGTCAGCTCGGGAAAGTTCAGCCGATACGGCTCACCCGTCGCTGGATCGATCGAGGCGGCGCAGGTCGAGCCTTTGTCGCTGCCGAGCGAGTTGACGCAGATGACGAACCAGCGATCGGTATCGATCGCCTTGCCGGCGCCGAGCATGGCGTCCCACCAGCCGGGCGTGGGATCGTCCGCATTGGCAGCGGCATGTGCGCTGGGCGAGAGTCCGGTCAGGATCACGATGGCGTTGTCGCGCGCGGCCGAGAGCGTGCCCCAGCTTTCGTAGGCGATGCGCGCGCCGTGCAACGTGCCGCCGCGCTTCATCGGAAAGGGCGACGGTAAGGCGAAATAGCGGCGCGCGTCGTAGCTCACGGGATCGGCCTTGGCGGTGTGACGGAGTCGGCGGCTAGTGTAGCCGCCGCGTGTGCGGAGTCGAGTCGGATACCCGCCGCCCGGGGGCGGCGATGACGCTCAATGCACCTTGTCGATGGTAATGGGGATCGGCGTCGTGCGATCGACCGCGACCACGCCGGCATCGCCTTCGAGGTCGCCGGGTTGGGCGATCGGTTGCCCGCTGTGGCTGATCCGTGCGCCGACAAACACCTTGCTTGCCGAGGACAAATTCACTTGCGGAGTCATCGCCATCGCATCGGTCAGGGTGACCGTGGCGGGCAAAGCGCGGGCATCCAGCCGCGTCACCGCGAGCGGCATCGGTGGACCGTTTTCGGCGCGGGCATAAACGTACAAGCGGTCGCCGGCGGCGAGCTTGGAGCGCAACGCCGGCGACAAGGCGATCGTGACGGTCAAGGCGGGGCCGTGGGTCGACGCCGGCATGACGTTGGATGAAGCGCTCGCGGGCGTGGTCGCGCTGCTGTTGGTCGCTGGGGCACCGGCGCGCGCGTCGGCGGCGGCGATCTGTTCTGCGACCGCCTGGGCGACCTTGCTGCCGGGTTGCAGCAGTGGCTGCAACTGCCGCCAACTGGCCGCGGCCTGCGCATATTGGGCATGCTGGAACTGCGCGATGCCGAGCAACCATAGCCCGCGTTGATTCTGCGGATCACTGCGCAGCGCCTGTTCCAGCAGTTGCCGCGCGCGTCCTTCGATCAGGTGATCCGCACGTCGCGCCGAGTCGGTTTCCGCCCAGCCGACCATCGCATTGGCGTTGCTGGGATCAGCGCCAAGTGCTTTGTCGTAAGCATTGTGGGCCTCGTCCATGCGGCCCATCGCCGCCTCGGTCTGCGCCAGCAGCACCCAGCCCTGCACATCGTCGGGCTGAACGGCCAGATGCTGACGCAGTTCGGCCAGCGCCTGGTCGATATTGGCCGGCTTATCGTCCTGCCGCGGGATACCATCCAGCGCGACCGGCGTGCCGACGTACAGGTACATCGCGGCCGCGCCCAGCGGCAGCAGCAGGGTGACGGCCAGGGCCAGCACGAAGATGCCGCGCGGGCGGCCATCGCGCCGACCCTGACGCAGCAACGGCAGCAGCAGCGCGGCCAGTGCCGCGGCGATCATCAGCGC
>JBEVMS010000163.1:0-7750 GCA_040508515.1 Dyella sp.
CGGCGCGTCACTTTTCTGGATCAAGCAGGGCATCGAGGAATACATCGATCGCCTGGAGCGAAGAGCGGCTGAGCGTTCTGCAGAACGCAGGGCGAGCGCAGCCTAAGCAACTATCCCAAGGGCGCCCACGTGGCGCCCTTCATTCATGCGTCCATAGGCCAAGACGCGTCTCCCAGGTAGCGAGAAGTTTTTAGGATACGGGAAGGGATATTTTCGGCAGTCGATGGTAGCGAAATGGCACAGGAATGCGGCCTGCTTGGCATAGTTAGATGGACGCCACCTCCACCAATAATGGCCGCCAAGTAATTGATTTACTTGGTGGCCTTTTCTTTTTGTGGTTTGCTCTGTTCTTTATTTGGTCTAGGTTGGTCAACATTTGGTCAAGCGATACGTAGATCACATGAGGGTCGTAGATGACCTATAAAACGCGCCTGCCCCGCATCTGCCTCCCGCAGGAAGCTGATGATCTGCTCTTCCGAAAAACGCTTCTTCATCGCCGATCTCCTCAACGCATGGGACCGGACTTTAAACGCGCGGGCTAGCCAGATCAGGGGGGATGTCGAGTCGCCCGCTTGGCGGCCGCGCCTCTTTGGGTATGCCGCTTGGACATCAACGCTCGTGATGCCTTGAGCGACCATCGCGTCAGTGTCTGTCAATCGGGCCGCGGCGTGCATCCGGACCACCGTTTGGCCCGTATCTGTCAGTGACACGCAGACAGGTACGTTTCCATGACACGTTCCAGATCGCCCCTGATATCGCTTCAGGGCGAAGTAAAGCCACCATCTGAACGCCGATCCCGGCTTATTCTCGGTGCGCGACGCTGGTTCGATACCGGCGTGACAGCCGAGCTGGACGAGAGTCGCGAAGATCGCGTCGACTGGCTGCGCGCCGCGCCGTTCATAGCGATGCATCTGGCCTGTTTGGGTGTGATCTGGGTCGGTGTTTCACCGATCGCGCTGATCGTGGCCGCCTTGCTGTATGTCGTGCGCATGTTCGCGCTGACTGCGTTCTATCATCGGTATTTTTCGCATCGAGCGTTCCGCACCTCACGCGCGGTGCAGTTCGTGTTTGCGCTGATCGGCGCCGCCTGCGTGCAACGCGGGCCCCTGTGGTGGGCGGCGCATCATCGTCACCATCATCGCGTGACCGATACGGCATCCGATCCGCACTCACCCCACGTCCATGGTTTTTTGTGGAGTCATGTCGGCTGGTTCCTGACGCCACGCAACTTCCGCACGGATCTGTCACGCGTGCCAGATTTGGCGAAGTACCCGGAGCTGCGCTGGCTAGATCGTTTCGACATCGCCATTCCGGTGGTTCTGGCCGTCGCCCTGTATGCACTGGGAGTGCTTCTTCATCATGCCGCTCCGTCGCTTGCTACCAGTGGAGGGCAATTACTGATCTGGGGATTTTTCATATCAACCACCGTGCTCTTTCACGCGACGGTGACGATAAACTCGCTCGCGCACCGCTTTGGCACGCGTCGCTTCGATACGAAAGACCACAGCCGCAACAACATCTGGCTGGCACTGCTTACGTTTGGCGAAGGCTGGCACAACAACCATCACTTTTTCCCTGGTTCAAGCCGGCAGGGTTTCCGCTGGTGGGAAGTCGACCTCACTTGGTACGGGTTGAAGCTGATGTCGGCGCTTGGCTTGGTCCATGGTTTGAAGCCATTACCCGCCTGGGTGTTGACCAGGGTGCGGAGCTGAACATGCGCATCGCCGTGGTGGGATCGGGTATTTCAGGGCTGGCGGCGTCTTGGCTGCTCTCGCGCCGACACGAGGTAACGCTCTTCGAGGCCAGCAACTATTTGGGTGGCCACACCCATACTCATGATGTGGAACAAGAAGGCCGCTCTTATCGGATCGACAGCGGCTTCATCGTCCACAACCCAAATCACTACCCACTGCTAAACCGAATGTTTGATCAGCTTGGTGTGGCATCTAAGCCCACCACGATGAGTTTTTCGGTGCATAACGAAGCCAACGGACTGGAATACAACGCCACCACGCTCGATACGCTGTTCTGCCAGCGACGCAATCTATGCTCACCGCGTTTCATCCGGATGGTGCGCGACGTGATGCGATTCTATCGCGAGGCTTCTGCGCTGCTCGACTTTTCAGGTGAAGGCCCCACGCTAGGTGATTATCTCCTGGAACACCGCTATGGCGCCGCGTTCCGCGATGAACACCTGGTGCCGATGGCATCAGCGCTGTGGTCGTCACCGCCCGCGCAAATTTTGGGCTTTCCTGCACGTTATCTAGTGCAGTTCATGGCCAACCATCAGATGCTGCAGATTAGCGACCGCCCGCAGTGGCGCGTGGTCAAAGGCGGGTCATCCACGTATGTCCGTGCGCTGCGCGAGCACTGGTCGGTACGAGAGCGCCTGCAGTGTGCGGTTCGCTCGATCCGCCGCCATGCGGCGGGTGTCGAGATTGCCAGCCCCGCAGGGGTAGAACATTTCGACCATGCCGTGCTGGCCTGTCACAGCGATCAAGCGCTGGCCTTGCTCGTGGATGCCGATGAACGTGAGAAGTCCATTCTCCATGCGATGCCCTATCAGGCCAATGACACCGTGCTGCATACCGATGCCAGCGTGCTACCGAAGCGGCGCAAGGCATGGGCCGCATGGAACGCGTGGCTGCCACGCGATCCCCGTGAGGCGTGCACGGTCAGCTATTGCATGAACCTGCTGCAGGGCATCGAGTCACCAGAGCCCTTCGTGGTGACGCTCAATCGCAGCGCGGCGATCAATCCAGAAAAAATCCTGGCCCGCATGCAGTACCACCACCCGATCTACAGTCATGCGGCCGTCTCGGCTCAGAAGCGCAAGGCAGAGATCCAGGGTCAGCGCCGCACTTGGTTTGCCGGCGCCTACTGGGGCTGGGGGTTCCACGAGGACGGCATGCGCAGCGCCGTCGAGGTCGCGACGGCACTCGGCGGGGGCTGGCCCGTGGATGGTGCATCCATCCCAGTTGCCGAATCACACACCGAGGGAGCCGCTGCGTGACTACTGAAGCAACCTCCCCCCTGGCAAGCGCCGTATACGAGGGCGTGGTACGCCATCGTCGAATGGCTCCGCATCCGCATGCTTTTAAGTACAGGATGGCCCAGCTCTACCTGGACCTCGAAGAGCTCGATCAGGTATTCACGCATCGCTGGTTGTGGTCGAACGAACGCAGAAACGTTGCCCAGTTTCGCCGCAGGGACTACCTCGGCCCAGCCGAGCTGCCGTTGGCTGAGGCCGTGCGCCAACGCGTCGAAGTAACCACCGGCTATCGACCGACCGGACCGATCCGTCTGCTGACCCACCTGCGCTACGGCGGCCTGGTGTTCAACCCGGTCAGCTTCTACTACTGCTATGCCGAGGATGGCGTAACCCTGGTCAACATTGTGGCGGAGATCACCAACACGCCATGGAAAGAGCGGCACGCCTACGTGCTACCCGTAGCGACGGCGCTGGCGCGAGGATCCGCATTGCACTGGACCTTTCCCAAGGCTTTTCATGTGTCGCCATTTATGCCGATGGCACGCGAGTATCACTGGAGCTTCACCAGACCGGGCGATCTTCTACGCGTGCACATGGATGTGTTGCGGGACGGCCAGCGCGAGTTCGATGCCACGCTCATTCTGGAGCGCAAACCCCTGACGGGCGCCTCGCTTGCCCGTGTTCTTTGGCGTTATCCGCTCATGACGGCACAGGTGGTGGGCGCCATCCACTGGCAGGCACTGCGGCTGTGGCTCAAGCGTAATCCTGTACACGATCACCCTGCCCTTTCCTGAAATCTCATCGAGGTCCTCCATGCACGACATCGCCAAGACTGCCGAACACGAAAGCTCCAGGCTCGGTAGCCTTGATCGCTTCTTGCGCCGGCAACTACTCCACCAACTAAGTCAGCTGCGGCACGGGGGGCTGTTGCTCACGGATGATCGCGAGCAGTTTCAATTCGGCGATGTCACGGCGGACCTGCAGGTCTCCATGGACATTTTGGACCCGGCCTTCTACCGCGCTGTCGCGACCAACGGCAGCGTCGGCGCTGGCGAGGCCTACATGGACGGTCTGTGGCGTTGCGACAATCTGGTCGGTCTGGTGCAACTGCTGGTGCGCAACCGCGACATGCTCGATGGCATGGAAAGCGGCCTGGCCCGTCTTGGCGGCATGGCAATGCGCGGTTGGCATGCGCTGCGACGCAATACCCGTGGCGGCAGCCGCCGCAATATCGCCGCACACTACGACCTGGGCAACGACTTTTTCAAACTGTTTCTGTCACAGGACCTGATGTACTCGTCGGCGATCTGGACGGAGCCATCCGACACACTCGACACCGCATCCACGCGCAAGCTCGAACGAATCTGCCAGAAGCTCGATCTTAAACCGACCGACCGGGTGATCGAGATCGGTACCGGCTGGGGAGGCTTTGCCTTGTACGCCGCCAAGCACTACGGCTGCCATGTCACCACCACTACGATTTCCGGTGAGCAGCACGCTCTGGCCCATGAACGCGTCGCGTCGGCGGGCCTGGGTGACCGCGTCACCTTACTGCTCAAGGATTACCGCGATCTTGAAGGGCAGTACGACAAGCTGGTCTCGATCGAGATGGTCGAAGCCATTGGTGCGGCGTATCTGGACGTCTATTTCGAAAAAATCGGTGGCCTGCTGAAGCCCGACGGCCAGGCACTGCTGCAGGCGATCACCATTGAGGATCACCGCTACGCACAAGCGCTGACTTCGGTCGACTTCATCAAACGCCATGTGTTTCCCGGCAGCTTCATCCCATCAGTCCACTCACTCCTCGCGGCAAAAACCCGCAGCAGCGACCTGGCGTTGGTGCACATGGAAGACTTCGGCCACTCGTATGCGTTGACCCTGGAAGCTTGGCGTGAAAGCTTTCTGGCGCGTCTCCCGCAGGTGAGAGCGCAAGGTTTCGACGAGCGCTTCATTCGCTTGTGGGAGTTTTATCTCGCCTATTGCGAGGGCGGATTTCGAGAACGCTCGATCGGCGTGGCGCACTTGCTCCTGGCTAAACCGGCTTACCGCCGCGCGACCTCGTTGCCGGCGCTCGAGCCGGCCGTAAGGACACCTGCATGAAATTCTTGGCCAGCCTCATCGGTTATCAGTTGGTCTGGTTCGCTGCCGTAATTGGCAGTGCCCACGGACTAGCGTGGCCTGGGGTCGTCGGCATGCTGTTCTACGCGGCATGCCAGTTGGTCATTGCGCGTCACTACAAGGTTGATCTGTCGCTCATGGCAACGGCCATAGTGCTGGCGATGGTGGTCGATGGCGGACTGATTCGCATGGGGCTTGCCAACTATGCCGTGCCATGGCCGTCTGCCTCATGGGCCCCGGCATGGATTGTGGCACTGTGGGTCACGTTCGCATTGACGTTCACTCAATCGCTGCGCTGGCTGCAAGAGCGTCTCTGGTTGGCCGCCTTGCTCGGCGCCATCGGCGGCCCGCTAGCCTATCTAGGAGCATCGCGGGGCTGGCAGGTGGTGAGTTTCACTCCTCCCGCATGGCATGGTTTGTTGTGGCTCGCCATCGGCTGGATGCTGGCGACACCGATGTTGGCGTGGCTGGCCAGACGCTGGTCGAACGAGGTGAAGGCGACATCGATTTCCTTACGCGGTGACACACCATGAATCCATGGATCCTATTGGGTGTGCTGTGGCTGCTTGCAGCTTTGATGATGAGCATGGGCTGGCTGTGGCAACGCTCGCGCACCAATGCCGGCATAGTCGATGCGCTCTGGGCTGGCGGCCTCGGGGGCAGCGCGGTTTTGTTCGCCATGCTTGGAGACGGCGGCCCATGGCCGCGCGTAGCCCTGGGCGTGCTCGGTGGCCTGTGGGGCATCCGACTTGCCGCGCATCTGTGGAAACGCGTTTGTGGCGAGCCTGAGGATGGCCGCTACCAGAACCTGCGAATGCACTGGCAAGGCAGTCAGTGGAAGTTTTTTTTGTTCTTTCAGTTCCAGGGTTTGTTGATCGTATTGTTTTCGCTTCCGTTCCTGGCGGTAGCGCGCAACCCCGGGGAATCGAGTCTGTGGCTGTGGGGAGGCGCGGCGATCTGGCTGGTCAGCGTGATCGGTGAATGGATCGCCGACCGACAACTGGCGCGATTCCGTGCAAATCATGCGCATCGCGGCCGCACCTGCCGACAGGGCCTGTGGCGCTATTCGCGTCACCCTAACTATTTCTTCGAATGGGTCCACTGGTTTGCCTACGTTTGCATGGCCGTCGGATCGCCAATTGCTTGGTTGGCCTGGGCCGGGCCGCTGGTGATGTACGTCTTTCTGCGCTGGATCAGCGGTATCCCGTATACCGAGGCGCAAGCACTGCGCAGCCGTGGCGATGATTACCGCGCCTATCAACAAAGCACATCCATGTTGATCCCCTGGTTTCCAAAAAGGAGCACGCCATGAATACCACCGCTACGGCTCTCGACGAACGGACGAAGGATGGTCCTGCCAGCGGGCTGCTTGGACTGGCTGAACGACGCATGCTGCCCGATGCGGTGTTGCGGCAAGGCATTCGTCACATGTGCGCGCAGCGCCTGCGCGAGGAAATGGCCGATGGCCTGGGAAAACAGGCGACGCGCTTTGCCGAACGCATTGACATGCTGCGACATAGCCCGGTGGCGATCCACACCGATGCCGCCAACGCGCAGCATTACGAACTACCGCCGGCGTTCTTCGCGCTCTGCCTGGGCAAGCGGCTGAAGTACTCCGGCTGCTACTACCCCCGTGGCGACGAATCATTGGATCAGGCCGAAGAAGCCATGCTCGCGCTTTATGGTGAGCGTGCCGAACTGATCGATGGCCAGGCGATCCTTGAACTTGGCTGCGGATGGGGCTCGCTTACGCTATGGATGGCCGAACGCTATCCAAACGCAAAAATCGTCGCTGTCTCCAACTCAAACCAGCAGCGCCGGCATATCGAAGCGCAATGCCGTGAACGAAGCATCTCCAACGTGGAGGTGATTACCCAGGACGTCAACAAGCTCGAGCTTGATGCAGCGCAGTTCGATCGCTGCGTTTCGATCGAGATGTTCGAGCACGTGCGCAACTACGAGGTTCTGTTGAATCGTATCGCCCGTTGGCTGCGCCCTGGCGGCAAGCTGTTTGTGCACATCTTCGCCCACAAAGCCCTTATGTATCCGTTCGAGACCACCGGAGACGATAACTGGATGGGGCGACATTTTTTTACCGGTGGTTTGATGCCGGCATCCGACACGCTCTTGTGGTTTCAGCAAGACCTTAAGATCGAGCAGCGCTGGCATGTCGACGGTACACATTACCAGCGTAGCGCCAATCATTGGCTGGCCAATCAGGACAGGCATAAAGATCAGGTGATGGCCACTCTCACCGAGGCTTACGGGCGCAAGGCCGCGCCACTATGGTTCCAGCGCTGGCGCATGTTTTGGATGTCCTGTGCAGAGCTTTTCGGCTACGCCAATGGCCAGGAATGGCTGGTAGCGCATTACCGTTTCGTACGGCCGTAAGCGTTCACTGCGGTTAACACACCCATTTCGGAGTTATCTCATGTATTTATCCAAAAAATGGCTGGCGGCTTATGGACTCATGCTTATCAGTGCGTGCGTCCACGCCAGTAGCCTGACACCGATTAAACCGGTCGAGCATGTTGACCTTGCCCGCTTCATGGGCGATTGGTACGTGATTGCGACCATCCCCACGCGCTTTGAGAAGAATGCCTACAACGCGGTTGAAACTTATAAACTTCAGCCTGACGG
>JBEVMS010000125.1:0-7511 GCA_040508515.1 Dyella sp.
ATCACCACGAAGTTGATGATGGTGAGGATCGCGAACACCACCAGGCCGACCGCGAAATTGCCGCCGATGACAAACTCGCCGAACGCCTCGATCACCTTGCCGGCGGCGCCAGGGCCGTCATGGCCATGCAGCAGCACCACGCGCGTGGAGGCGATGTTCAGCGCCAGGCGCAGCAAGGTGGCCATCAACACTACGGTGGGAAACGCGGCAAATTCCAGCGGCCGCATCACGTAGACCACCGCCAGAAGAATGACCAGCGACATCGCGATGTTGAAGCTGAACAACACGTCCAGCACGAACGGCGGCAGCGGCAACATCATCATCGCCAGCATCGCCAGCATGATCACCGGCGCACCCAAGCCGCGCTGGCTCATCTGCTTGATAGTTTTAAGCGCGCTTGCAGCGGCCATGCGGGTGCCCTGGGTTTATGTTTGCGGTTCGCGGTAACGCCCCTGCAGGTCGGGATCAACCTCGGGACGCGGCGCCGGCGGTACGGGATCGCCGCGTTCGGTCGCCTGCTTCAACTGGTAGACATAGGCCAGGATCTGCGCCACCGCGACATACAGCGCGGCGGGAATTTCCCGGCCCAACTCGGTGGTGGCATACAAGGCTCGTGCCAGCGGCGGCGCTTCGACCAACGGAATGCGATGGGCGCCGGCAACCAGGCGAATCTGCTGGGCCAGTTCGTCGACGCCGCGGGCGATCACCTTGGGCGCGCGCATACGCCCGTCGTCGTATTTCAGCGCCACCGCGAAGTGGGTGGGATTGACCACGACCACGTCGGCGTTGGGCAAGTCCTGCATCATGCGTCGGCGCGAAAGCTGCTGCTGCATCTGGCGGATGCGCCCCTTCAATTCCGGGCTACCGTCCGAATCCTTGTGCTCGTCACGCACTTCCTGCTTGGTCATGCGCTGCTGGCGGGCGTGATTGAAACGCTGCCAGATCGCATCGATGCCGCCGATCAACCCCAACGCCACGCCAAACACCAATCCGGCGCGACCGAGCAGGCCCAGCGCCTGAAAAATGCCGCTGCCTACCGCGCCGCTGCCCGTGGCCATCAGCGCGCCCTCCCACAGATGCAGCAGCAGCGCCAACGCGCCGCCGATGAAGAGCAGCTTCAGCAGCGACTTGCCAAGTTCCACCAAACCGGTGATGGCAAAGATGCGCCCGATGCCCTTGATCGGATCGAGCCGGCTGAAATCCGGCTGCAGCGATTGGGTACTGAAGTTGTAGCCGCCGACCAGGATCGGTGCGCCCAGCGCGGCCAGCAAGGTAGCGACGAACACCGGCTGCAGGATGGAAGCCAGCAGATGCGCCGCCATGCCCAGCGAACGCAGTGGCAACACATCGCTGAACAACGCTTCGCGCCGGTAGTCCAGGCCCAGTCTATAAATTTGTCGCAGGCGCTCGTAAATCATCCCGCCGTTGGCCAGCAGCGCGCTGATACCAGCCAGCACCACCATCGCGCCAGACAGATCGCGCGAACGCGCTATCTGTCCTTTGTCGCGCGCATCCTGCAGGCGTTTTTCGGAGGCCTGTTCGGTGCGATCCTCATTCTCCTGCTCGGCCATCGCGCGGCCTCAGGCGCCGATCAGCTGGCGCGCCAGCGACCAGGCTTGCGCCTGCAGCACATTGAATGCGCTGGCCAAGCCACGCAGGCTCAGCCACAGCGCGATGAAGCCCATGCAAATGCTGATGGGAAAACCGACCGCGAACAGATTCATCGACGGCGCCGCACGACTGATCGCGGCAAAACCGATGTTGACCAGCAGCAGGGCGGTCATCGCCGGCAACGCCACGCGCACGGCGCCGGCAAACAGCTCGGTGCCGGCGGCGACAACCGCGAACAGGCCATTGCGGGTGATCCCGTCCAACCCTGGCGGCAGCGTGCGAAAGCTTTCGGCGAGCAAGGCGATCATATGCAAATGGCCGTCCATCGCCACGAACAGCAAGGTCACCAGCATCTGATAAAACTGCCCCAGCACCGGCACGCTGCCACCGGCGGTGGGGTTGATCAACTCGGCGAAGCCCAGACCCATGCTCTGGCCGATCAGGTTGCCGCCCAACGCGACCGCCTCGAACACCAGCCGCAAGACGAAACCGATGCCGGCGCCGATCACCACCTGGGTCACCATCGTGACCACACCGGTAGCGCTGAGCAGGTCGATCTGCGTCGGCGCCAATGGCGCCAACACGATGGTCAACAGCACCACCATCGCCACCCGCACCTGCCGCGTGACGGTGGTGGCGCTGAATAAAGGTGCCATCAAAAACAAGCCGCCAATCCGACCTAGCGCCCACAACAGGCTACCCAGCCAGCTCATCAAGCTGGACAACTCCAGCGTGCTCACTTGATCGCCCCGGGCAGGCCCTCAATGATTTGATGCGTGAACTGCACCAGCGTGCGCAAGATCCACGGCCCGACGATCAAGCCGACCAAGGCCATAGCAACCAGCTTGGGAATGAAGCTCAAGGTCATTTCGTTGATCTGCGTGGCGGCTTGGATCACGCCCACCAGCAAGCCCACCGCCAAAGCCGTCAGCAGCAAGGGCGCGGCTACCAGCATCGCCACGTAGAGCGCGTGCTGACCGATCTGTACGACCGATTCGGGAGTCATCCGCCGCGCCTCGACCGACTGACCGGCCGCACACCGACGCTTCGCTCTTGCTGGCCTTGATGCCGGCTCATGTGTAAAAGCTCCCGGCCAGCGTTCCGAGCAACAGCGACCAGCCATCGACCAGCACGAACAGCATGATCTTGAACGGCAGCGAGATCAGCGAAGGCGACACCATCGCCATGCCCATCGACATCAGCACGCTGGCTACGACCAGGTCGATGATCAAAAACGGAATGAACAGCAAGAAGCCCATCTGAAAGGCGGTCTTCAGCTCGCTGGTCATGAAAGCCGGCATCGCCACCCGCAGCGGCACCGCGTCCTTGCTTGGGTAAGGCTGTTCTTTCGCCAGACGGGTGAACAACTGCAAGTCAGCGTCGCGGGTCTGATCCAGCATAAAGCGTTTGAACGGCGCCACCGCTGCCGGCAGCGCCTGCTCGGCGGCCAACTGGTGGTCCATGTACGGCTTGACCCCCTCGGTGTAGGCCCGGTCGATCACCGGCGACATCACGAACAGGGTCAGAAACAGCGCCAATCCCAACAGCACCTGGTTGGGCGGCGTGGACTGGGTGGCCAAAGCCTGACGCAGAAAACTGAGCACGATGATGATGCGGGTGAACGAGGTCATCATCAGCAAGATCGCCGGCAACATCGTCAGCGCCGTCATCAGCGCCAGCACTTGCAGCGACAAGCTCCAGTTCTGCGCGCCACCAGCGGCGTTCTGCATGGTCAGCACCGGAATGCCGGCAGGCGCGATGGGCGCGATCGGTGCAATCGGGCCCTGCGCCAGCGCCATGCCCACGGGCAGGAAAGCCAGCACCAGCAGCATCAGCGCCCGCCACACGTTACGATTGATCACTTGCGTTTCCATCGGCTGAGCAGATCGCCGAAATTCGGCACTGCCGGCGCTTCGGGCAGGGTCGGCGCGGGTGCCGCACCATCGAATACATGCAAAGTGCGCACGCCGCCGGCACCGACGCCGAGCAACAGACGCATGCCGTCCGCCTCCACCAAAAGCACGCGCTCGCGTGCACCTACCGGCATGCTTTCCAGGCTGCGCAGTCGGCGCCCGCCGAGAAACTGACGCGCCTGCAGACGCCGGCTCATCCAGCCAGCAATGAGGATCAGCACCACAATCCCCACCAGGCTCAGCACCACCCGCAGCAACTCACCGCCGACATCGATGTCGGGCAGCGCCGCGCCGGCCGCCAGCATGGCCAACCCCAGGCTCATCGCAGTTTGCGCACGCGCTCGGCCGGGCTGATCACGTCTGTCAGGCGGATGCCGAACTTTTCGTTGATCACCACCACTTCGCCGTGCGCCACCAAGGTGCCGTTGACGAATACGTCCAGCGGCTCGCCGGCGGCGCGGTCCAGTTCAACCACCGACCCCTGATTGAGCTGCAACAGGTTGCGGATACTGATGCGGGTACGGCCCACTTCCATCGCCAGCGTCACCGGCACATCCAGAATCATGTCCAGACTGACTTCGGAACCGTCGATCAGGGTTTCACTCAAGGTATCGAACTTGAGTTTGCCTGCGTCATTCTCGTCCGGGACGGAGGCGCCTAGGGTGTCGCTGGTCTGGCTCATGGAGTGCTCTCTAGAGAAACGTCGTAACTGGTGCGCACATCGCGCCGTCCTGCCTGGCTCTGGAAGCGCACGGCATAGCGGCTATTGGCCTGGCCGTAGCGGGCGCGAAACACCGGCACATCCTCGGCAAATACCGTGGAAAGCTCAGGCAACTGCACCGGGATCACATCACCGACGCGCAGTTGCAGGAACTCGCCGATGCTCATCTCGGTTTCCAGCAGCATCGACGCCAGCGGCACTTCGGCATCCATCACTTCCTCGTGCAGTGAGGTGATCCAACGATCGTCGCGCTCCACCCGATCACTTTGCACGCCCGCGTCGAGCAAGGTGCGGATCGGCTCGATCATCGAGTAAGGCAAGGTCAGGTGGATTTCGCCGCCGCCGCCGTCCAGTTCAACATGGAAGCGCGAGATCACCACCGTTTCGGTCGGGCTGACGATATTGGCGAACTGGGGGTTGATCTCGGAATTGAGAAATTCGAACTGCAGCGGCATCACCGGCGCCCACGCCTCGACCATCGAAGCGAACAACTCCGCCAGGATGATCTGGATCACCCGGTTCTCGGTCGGGGTGAAGTCGCGCCCTTCGATGCGCGCGTGGTAACGCCCATCGCCACCGAAGAAGTTGTCGATCACGGTGAACACCAGGCGCGGTTCCATCACCGTCAACGCCGTGCCGCGCAACGGCTTGACCCGCATCAGGTTCAAGTTGCTCGGCACCGCGAGGCCATGCACGTACTCGTTGAACTTGAGCATGCGCACGCCCAGCACCGAAACCTCGCACGTCTTGCGCAGCACACCAAACAGCTTGCTGCGGAAGAAGCGCGCGAAACGGTCATTGACCATTTCCAGCGTGGGCAGCCGACCGCGCACGATGCGGTCCTGCTGGGTGAAATCGTAGTCGAGGATCGAACCGGGCTCCGGCGGCACGTCGGTCTCGGTTTCGACCTTGCCGCCGTCGACACCATCGAGCAGCGCGTCGATCTCTTCCTGCGAAAGAATGTCGCTCATCGCGCCGACTCTCTCACTGCATCACGAAGCTGGTGAAGTACAACGCGTCCACGCTGGATTTGCCGATCCGCTGCGCAACGATCTTGCGCACTGCGGCCAGCGCATCGGCCTGCAATTTCTGCTTGCCAGCGGTATCGCTGAGCTGGGCGAAGCTCTGCGCGCTGAACAGCATCACCAGCGCGTTGCGGATCACCGGATCGTTATCTTTGATCGCCTGGATCACCGCCGGGTCATGCGCCATCACGGTGACCCCGACCTGCAAATAGCGGGTGGCGTCGTCGTCCTGGAAATTCACAACGAACGCCGGCTCCAACTGCTGATACAAATCGACGACCTTGCTCGGTCCCGTCGTGCTGCCGGTCGGCGCGTTGGGTCCGACTTTGGATTGCAGCGCATGCAGCGTGACCATCATGTAGCCGCACAAGCCGAGCAGGATCAATAAAATCAGGCCGAGCAAAATCACCGGCAGGCGGTTTGCGCCCTTCTTGGCGGGCACCGGCAGCGACTCGACGGGAATCTTCTCGGCGTTAGCCATCTACAACCTCGACCTCTATGGACGGCGCCCCACTCCGGCGGAGCGGGCTTGACCGTATGTGCGATTAGCAAGCGCCATGCCAGCTCACGATGGCTGCTTCTGGCGGGCTTTGCGCGTCCCCACCCCATCCTTGCGCGGCGTTTTATTGACACGCGTCGGACTCAAGTCGCGGCACGGCGACTACGAGCAAACGCCACGGCGATGGAGGATTCCCCTTACTTTATAGAGCCGGCCCTTGTGCCGGCGTGTCGTGCGTCTTGAAGCGCTCGCGTCAAGCGAACGCGTCGACCAATCCCAACGCCACTGGCTGCGCCGCCAGTGCAGCGAGCGGATCGAGCGACTCCTCGTCACCCGCTTCGGCATGCCCCCGCCCTGACTGACCCGAGCCGGCGCCAAACTGCTGCTGCGCGGTTTGTTGCTGGCTGACCATCGCCTGGCCCAGCGACAAGCCTTGCCCACCCAGCATCTGATTGAGTTGACCCAAGCTCTGCTGCACCGCCGTCACTGCATCGGGATGCTGCGCGGTAAACACCACATCGACGCGTCCATGCTCGACGCTGACCTTGACGTCGAGCGGCCCCAGATCCTGCGGATTGAGCTTGATCTGCGCCTGCTTGACGTCCTGCCCGCCCAGCCAGGCCACTTGCTGGCCAAGCTCCTGCGCGAAACCCGCTGAACCGACCGGGCTATGGACCGCCAACGTGGGACCAGTCCCGCTGCTCGCCGGCAAAGCCGGCGCGGCGACCCCGACCACGCCACGCAAAGCAGCCAATTGGGCCGCGTCCTGCGACTGCGCCCCGGTCGCCATCGATTGATCCAGCACAGCGGCTGCAACGGTATCGCTGGCGGCCGGTAAGGCGCCCAGCGCCGTGGCGGCGGTATTGCCGGCACTGGGCGCCAACAAACTGACGTTGGTCATGCTACCGGCGTCATCGCTTGAGTCGTCGCCACTACTATCGGAGGCGGCGCCCTTGTTCAACGCCATCGCGGAAAACTTGTCGGCCGGCAACGTCGTGCTGGCGCCGGCGTTGGTGCCTGCGGTGAGAGTGCCGCCATTGGTGCTGGCGCCGGCACGACCGGCTGCGGCCACAGCCGCGGCCGGTATCGCCGTCGAAGCTTTGTCGGCGCCCGCCGGTGTCGGCTGCGGCGCCAATGGCAGAGCCGGCAGGGGCAGCGGGACCGGCACGATCGGGGTAACCAAGGCCAGGGTCACCGGCGCGGGTGCTTCCGTCACCGCGGCGACTTGCACCACAGGCTTGTCGGTGCCCTTGCCGTCGCCGCTGGCCGTTGCGCTGGCATCCGCAGCGTGATCGGCGGTGGATTGGCCGATCAGTCCCAACACCGCGCTTGCCAGCGAGGCGGCGCTATCGACACTCGCTTGACTGGCCTCATCGCTAGCGGCGCCGGCAACGGCTTGATTGACCGGGCTGCTAGCATTGGCGCTGGCGCTTACATTGGCGCTCGCAGCGCTGTCGCTGGCATTGGCCTGCTGCGTAGCGCCGCTGCCGCTAACGCCCTTGGCGGGGCTGTTCGCCGGCGGGTTGCGCGCATGGTGCAGATGCGCGCCAAAGCTGCCGCTCCCTTCGCTGGGCGTCGTCGCGGGCATCGCCGGAGGCAACGAACCTGGATCGGGCGTCGGCACGGGATTGGCGAAAATAATCGGTAACGAATTGACGCTCATGGCGTGGAACGCTCTGCAGCAATGGCTCCCAACGTCGGAGCAAGAACCGAGCCAAGCCGCTGGGCTGGCTCAGCGCACG
>JBEVMS010000168.1:0-4689 GCA_040508515.1 Dyella sp.
TCGCGGTCGGTATCCTCGATGCGCAGCACGAACTCGCCGCCACGGCGACGCGCCTCCAGCCAGCAATACAAGGCGGTACGGGCGCCGCCGATGTGCAGGAAACCGGTGGGACTAGGGGCGAAGCGTGTGCGTACGGTCATGACAGGAATCATTGGACGACAAGTCGAAGCGGACGATTTTAGCCGAATCGACCGCCCCCGCCGCAGTCGGTGCGACACGGCATCGCCTCGCGGGATGACGGGTGCAGTGACTCTGCCATCCGCATCCGCCGCGAGTGCGCCAATCGACCAGGATAGCCATTTCGATCGTCCCGGCCAGGGCTACGCGCCACAGGTACTTCCCCTCGCAGGGCAACCTGGACGCAACAACCACCGTGTTCCCAGCCGAGCCTGGACGCCAACCAACCATGGGACGACAACACACTGGGCTACGACGTCCTGGGGCCGCAGTAGCGGCGCCCACGATCATTTGCGAACCGCCAGTTGCAACGGCTCGCTGGGCAAAGTGCTGAACATCCACGCCGAGGCCCGCTGGGAGGCACAGGCTGCCTCGGCGCCGGCATCACGGCAGGCGCGGGCTTGATCTGGCGATCGTCGCCCCCGGCTGCCATGGGATGTCAGCTTTAGCCATCGTCACAACGGTCACACCGACGGCTGGGAGGCCGGGGCACGCATCGCGTTGTACCTGGGCCGGCCCTGAATTTCGACGACGGGACCGCCAACACAGTCACCGTAACGTCATGCAGCCGCCATGCGGTGGCAACCGCGTACCTCGAAGCTCTCTACCAAGGCCAGCATGAGGTGTGTGATGCGCATCGCCATTGTCAGCGAGACCTATCCGCCGGAAATCAACGGCGTTGCCCTCACGGTGCAAGGCCTGGTCCATGGCTTGGCCGGTCTTGGTCATCGGATTGAACTGATTCGCCCGCGCCAGGGCAGCGGCCTCGGTGCGCTTGAGCCTGTCGGTGTCGAAACCCGCGAAGTACGCGGCACCGCGCTGCCGCGCTATCCGGGTCTGCGGCTGGGATTGCCGGCGGGCCGCACGCTGCGCCGACGTTGGGCCGAGTTGCCCCCGGATGCGCTCTATATCGCTACCGAAGGCCCCCTGGGCTGGTCGGCGCTGAGCGCCGCACGTCATCTTGGCATTCCATGCGCCACCGGTTTTCATACCCGCTTTGACACGTACGCCGAGCATTACGGCGTGGGCTTCCTGACTCCAGCGGTACTCGGCTATCTGCGCCGGTTTCACAGCCGCGCCGATGCAACCCTGGTGCCAACCCAAACCTTGGCGCAGGAACTCATGGCACTGGGCGTGAAGCACGTGCGCTTGCTGCGACGCGCCGTGGACACGCAGCAATTCCACCCCAGTCGCCGCGACGTGGCGCTGCGCGAGCAATGGGGCGTTACGGCCGACACGCCGGTCTTGCTTTACGTCGGTCGCATCGCCGCCGAAAAAAATCTGCAATTGGCGGTGCGTACGTATCAAGCCGTGCGCCAGCATTGCCCTGATTTGCGTTACGTATGGGTCGGCGACGGCCCCGCGCGCGCCGCGCTGCAAGCGGCCCATCCCGAGTTTATTTTCGCCGGCCTGCAACGCGGCGAGGCGCTGGCCCGTCACTATGCCAGTGCCGATGTGTTCGCCTTTCCAAGCCTCAGCGAAACATTTGGCAACGTCATTCTCGAAGCACTTGCCTCGGGTCTGCCGGTGGTCAGCTACAACGAAGCGGCCGCGCGCGAACATCTGGCCGATGGCGTCAATGGCTTTTGCATCGAAACCGGCGACGAGGCGGCATACATGCGCAGTACGACCATGCTCTGCAGCAACCCGGCCTTGATCCGGCACATGGGACGCGCAGCGCACGCCAGCATGGCTGGCCTGGCGCCCACCGCCGTGATCCGCGAGTTCGAGCAACTACTGAGCACGCTTAATCGGGAGAAGCGCGATGAGCACACTGCCACCGCTGTCCACGCCTGATCCGTTGAATACCGAAGCAACTCGTTTCGGCATCGACCGCCGCATGTGCGTGGCTGCCAACCGCTGGGGCACAAGGCGCACCGTCGGCGCCTTCTTCAGTGCGATCAGCCGACTGGGCGATGGCGTCTTTTGGTACGGTTTGATGGGCATCATCGCCCTGCTCGGTGGCTGGCGCGGCTGTCTGGTAGCAGCGCAAATGGCGCTGACCGGTTTGTCGGCGCTGCTGCTGTATCGGTTGCTCAAGCGCTGGACGCGACGCCCACGCCCTTTTCGCGCCTGCCCTGGCGTGATCGCGCATATCCCGCCGCTGGATGAGTTCAGCTTTCCGTCTGGGCATACCTTGCAGGCGATGAGCTTCACCATTGTCGCCCTGGCCTGGTATCCCATGCTGGCGCCGGTGCTGGTGCCCTTCACGGCCCTGGTGGCCGCCTCCCGCGTGGTACTGGGCCTGCATTACCCAAGCGACGTTCTGGCCGCGCTGGCGATTGGTGGAACGTTGGGACTTACATCGCTGTACCTGTTCCCGCCTAGCTGAATGCGACTGACCGCACCTCAAGCAAGCCATTCCATCCCGCTGCAGTTTCAATGCGATGAGCTACTTGTCACCGGCTTGGGCTTGTTCCATCCATCGCGCCTGTGAAGAAGGTCCACGCAAGCCTGAGCCATAACTGCGCATGTTTCAGCGGGCTGTCGACACCCCCATGCGGCCCCGCCGGTCGCGCGCGCCGGCGGGTCGCGTTGCCATCAATGCCTTGGCGGAGTTTCCAGAGACTGTTTCCTGCGTCTGTCCGCTGAGGACTGTGCACGCATTGAACCGACAAATCCTGTGTGATCGACACCGTGGGTGACGTAACCACAAGGGGGCGAGTAGAAACGTCAAGACACGACTGGGCTTGCGTGCCCCCGCGGTGTCGATCACGCAGGATTCGCCGTTAATCTAGCCGTCTAAAATCACCAGCTCACTGCACGCGCGGCATTCCCGACACCTCGACCCGACGATTGGGTGCAAGGCAAGCGATCAACGCTTCACGCTCCCCCTGATTACACGCCACGATCGGCGCGCCACTCCCCAAGCCCTGCGGATGGATCGCACCGGCCGCCACGCCGCCCGTCACCAGATAGTCAGCCACCGCACGGGCACGCCGCAGAGACAGCGCGAGATTGTAGGCATCACTACCAATGCGATCGGTGTAGCCGACAACCGCGATGTCCTGCTCGGTGCTGGCGGCGCGTATCTGCTCAAGTAACGGTGCCAGGCTCTGCCTTCCCTGCTCGCTAAGCTCGTCCGCGTTGAATTCAAACAAGGCATCGGCGGACAACCTGATCGGCTCCTTCGGGAGCATCTTGCGCGTTTCGGCGATGGGCGGCGGCGGGGCTGGCGGCAGCAGCAGCTCACTGCAACGCTGCGGTTTCCAATATGTTGCTTGCACCCGAGCCTCATCGAAAAGCAGTTGGTACTGGCAACTCATGTCGCCGCCATGCCCGTGGAACTTGAATAGATAATTCCAGCGACGCACGCCAAAAAGGCCCTCATTGAACTGAGGCGTGCCCAGCAGATCGTAAATCTGCGCCTTGCTCAAACCCGGTGCCACCTGCCGCAGATTTTGTAAATTGACATAGGTACCCCCCTGCGGATGAGCATGCTGTGGATTGGGAAAAGCAACCTCACCCGCGCTGGGCGAGACCTTACGCGGCGCACTTGCGCAACCAGCCAGCAAAAGCATCGCCACACACCCTAGTGCCACGGCCTGCACACGTTGCCGTTCGTTGAACTTCATGCCTGTCCCCTTGCGTCCATGAAATGACTATCGAGATAGCCTCTGGCACGACGCCGTCACACCAGAGGCTATTGGCGCGGTTACCACTGCATTCCGGCGCCCATCGAGATCCCGGCGTCACCGCGGGTGTTGGTGGAGCCGGCCAATTTGTAGACCCAGCGACCACCCTCGGAAATCATCGAAACGCCTACCGCAAGGCTCGATTCGCCATGGAAGCTGCCCGCCGCCAGCGCCGCCATGCTCTTGCCGGGTTCATAAGCCTGCGGCAAACCCGCCGCCGCCATCGCCGAGGCGATACCCGCGTTGGCCCGATTGCCGACATCGTTGAGCTGACGATTGATCGAGCCGAATTGCTGGTCGGTATAGCTTTTCGCCCAATTCATCGCTTGAGTGACTTGACCGACATTGGCCGCGTCGGTATCGGCACTGCCGGCCGCCACGTTGTGCACGACGGCCGGTGTGCTGCCCTGACCTAGCGAGACGCTGCTGTAGTTGATCGTGCCGTTGGCGTTGGTGTCATAGCGCACGCTGCTGGCTTGGGCGGCATTCAACTGATTGACGTTGACCGCGTCGGTGCCGGTGGTTCCTGCCGCCACATGCGTGATCTGCCGCTCGTTACCGGTACTGCCGACCGCCACGCTATTGGCGCTATCGGCTATCGAGCCCGCGCCCAGCGCAACCGAGTTGTCGGCCTGCGCCTGCGCGCCGTTGCCGATCGCCGTGCTGGCATTGCCGGCGGCCGTAGCTCCCGCTCCACCGGCCACGGTGTTCTGGCCGCTGGCCGAAGGCGCCGAAAGCCCGTTTGAATTGTTGACCTGAAACATACCCGAGGTACCGTTGTTGATATTGGTGATCTGCTGGTCGGTGTAGTTTCTGGATTGATTGATCGCGTAATTGACGCCCGACTCCAACTGACCGACGTTGGCCGCATCGTGGG
>JBEVMS010000203.1:0-6169 GCA_040508515.1 Dyella sp.
CGGCGACCTTGCACGGTCGGTTTGCCGAAGATGCGCAACTGCGTGTCGGGTTCTTCCAACGCCTCGGCTACGCCGTGGTAGCGCGGGGCGCGGCCCTCGCCTTCGACCAGCACCGCGCAGGAGGCCGACGCGCCCAACTGGCGCACGCCGGGCACCGGCAGGCCCAGAATCGCCCGCGCGTGCAGCGCGAACTGCGAGAGGTCCTGCGAGATCAGCGTGACCAGACCGGTGTCGTGCGGACGCGGGCTCACCTCGGAAAAAATCACCGCATCGCCCTTGACGAAAAACTCCACGCCGAACACGCCGCGTCCGCCCAACGCGCCGGTGATCGCCGCGGCCTGACGCTGCGCCTCGGCCAGCGCGATGTCGCTCATCGGTTGCGGCTGCCACGACTCGCGGTAGTCGCCGTCTTCCTGGCGATGGCCGATCGGCGCGCAGAAGGTCACGCCGTCCTTGTGCTGCACGGTCAATTGGGTGATCTCGTAGTCAAAGTCGATAAAGCCCTCGACGATCACCCGCCCCTGCCCGGCGCGGCCGCCAGACTGCGCATACGCCCAGGCGTCGGCCAATTGGTCTTCGCGCTTGATCACGCTCTGGCCCTTGCCGGAAGAACTCATCACCGGCTTGATCACGCAGGGCAGGCCCAGTTCGGCCACCGCCTGGCGGTAGCTGGCCTCGTCATCGCAAAAGCGATACGGCGAGGTCGGCAAGCCCAGTTCCTCGGCGGCCAGTCGACGGATGCCTTCGCGGTTCATGGTCAGCCAGGCGGCGCGCGCGGTGGGGATGACGGTCAGCCCGTCCTGTTCCATCTCCAGCAGGGTCGGGGTGTGGATCGCTTCGATCTCCGGCACCACCAGATCGGGGCGTTCCTTCTCGATCAACGCGCGCAATGCGGCGCCATCGAGCATGTCGATCACATGGCGCTTGTGTGCCACCTGCATCGCCGGCGCCTCGGGGTAGCGGTCCACCGCGATCACTTCCACCGCGTAGCGCTGCAACTCGATCGCCACTTCCTTGCCCAGTTCGCCCGAGCCGAGCAGCAATACCTTCAGGGCGTGCTCCGAATGGGGGGTGCCAAAAGCCTTCATGCCGCTCTCCAACGCTAAGACAGACGCCCATTGTAGATGCCGCGCCCCTTGGCGGATTGACCCTTGCGTTGAAAACTCGGTTACCAGCATTCACAGGAACGGCGGCCCTGCCGCCGTGGGATACGGACCTGTTCGATGGCTAGACCAACGACAACGCCCTGCACCGCAGACACATCGCGCTAACCCGCGGCAGCGGCGATTCGCGTATGTCTTCCGTAGCCCGCGTCGTCCGTGGCATGCGCAGCGGCCCGGTGTATAGCGACCTGATCGCCCTTGTGCACCCGCCACCAGTCGGTGGTGCCGTACGCCACTTGCAATTGATATCTTTCTGATATCAAACTTACTCATACCAAAGGAGAGTAAGGCATGAACGAGCGCAAGGGCTTTTCATTGACGGGGATTCCTTTCGTCATGCTGTTGATTGTCGTGGCGTTGGCCGGTATCGCCTGCTACCTGCCGATGTTGCAGGTCCAAGCCGCCACGCCCACCGCCCTGGCGCTGCTCGGCGTGCTGCTGCACCTGTTGGTGCTGCTGGCGAGCAAGGGCTTGTTCCAGGTGGCGCCGAACGAGGGCGTGGTGCTGCAGTTGTTCGGCAAGTACGCCGGTAGCGTCCGCGCCGAGGGCCTGCGCTGGACCAATCCGTTCTACAGCCGCCAGCGCATCTCACTTCGCGTGCGAAATTTTGAGAGCGGCAAGCTCAAGGTCAACGACAGTGACGGCAATCCGATCGAGATCGCCGCCGTGGTGGTGTGGCAGGTCGTCGACAGCGCCGAAGCGGTGTTCCGCGTCGACGACTACGCCGATTACGTACATATCCAGAGCGAATCGGCCCTGCGGCAGATGGCGCAGAGCTATCCCTACGACAGCCACGACAGCGGCCCCTCGCTCCGCAGCCATGGCGAGCAGATCGCCAACCATTTGCGCGAGGAAATCCAAAACCGCATCGGCAAGGCCGGCGTGGATGTGATCGAGGCGCGCATCAGCCACCTCGCCTACGCCCAGGAAATCGCCCAGGCGATGCTGCAACGCCAGCAGGCCAGCGCTATCGTGGCGGCTCGCGAGCGCATCGTCGAAGGTGCCGTCGGCATGGTGCGCATGGCGTTGGCGAAACTCCATGAGCACAGTGTGGTGGAGCTTGATGAGGAGCGTAAGGCCGCGATGGTCAGCAACCTCTTGGTGGTGCTCTGCGGCGATCGCGCGACCCAGCCGGTGGTCAACGCCGGCTCGCTCTACAACGGCTGAGGTTGAGATCGCCACCATGAGTCCGCCCCTGGCCCATCTGCTCACTTCATTGATATCCGCCGTGCTGCTGGCGACCCTTGGCTTGGTGATTCGTAAACGCGGGCCGCGTGGCCTGGTCAACAGTTGGATCGACTGGAACCAGGTCAGCCCGGCCAACCAAAAGCGCGCCGGTCACGTCGTCGGCAATCGGTTGCTGCTGATGGCCTTGGTGTTGCTTTGTCACCACGTGTACGTTTTTTGCCATCCGGGTGATCACCAGGCCTCCCGGCATGCCCTGCTATTTCTCGGCGTCGGCATAGGCGTACTCGTGCTGGGGACACTCGGTCATCTGATGCGCGTGCCGCGGGACAACAAGCCACCGCATGGCCACCGATAAGAAAGCCTACCCGCTGCGCATCAGTCCAGCGGTGTTGGAGGCGATGCAGCGTTGGTCCAATGACGAACTTCGCAGCGTCAATGCGCAGATCGAATACGTGCTGCGCGAGGCGCTGCGCAAGGCCGGCCGGCTCAAGCACGGGCAAGCCGAGCCGATGCCGGACGACGAGTGACACTCACTATCCCTTCTTGGAAGATACCGATGCGTCATCTGCTGCTGTGCCTCCCGTTCCTCCTGCCATGGATCGCCCAAGCCGCCCCGTCCACCGACGATTGCGCCGCGCACAGCCAGGCGCTGCTCGATGCGCTGCATCGAGGCGATGCCCAGACGTTGACCACCCACTTCAACCCGGCCATGCACCAGGCCGCCGATCCGGCGCGCTTGATCAACACGTGGCAGCGCTTCACCGATCAATGGGGTGTTTTGCAGGAGATCGGCCACGCGCAAAGCAAACCTGGCCTGGCCGCCCGTACCGTGGTGATCACACCCCTGCACTTCGCGCAAAAAACGATCGACGCGGTGGTCGCCTGCGACGCCGATGGCAGCGTCGCCGGCCTGCATTTCGTGCCCGAGGCCACCAGCGCCGCGACCACGATGACGCCGTTGCCACCGGGTGTCAGCCAGCAATCCTTGCAAGTGCCCACGCCACTGGGACCGCTGCCGGCGACACTGACCTTTCCCAGCGCTATCCATGAGCGCGTCCCCGCCGTGCTGCTGGTGGCTGGCTCCGGCCCCAGCGATGGCGACGAAACCATCGGCCCCAACAAACCGTTTCGCGACCTGGCCATCAAGCTGGCGCAGGCCGAAATCGCCAGCCTGCGCTACGACAAACGCACGCTCACTTATGGCGCACGGATGGCCGGGCAGAACATGACCATCGATCAGGAAGTGACCGACGACGCGCTGACCGCGCTGAAGCTGCTGCACGGGCTGCCGACCATCGATCCGCAACACGTTTATCTGCTCGGCCATAGCTTGGGTGCGATGCTCGCGCCGAAGATCGCCCAAAAGACCAACGATCTGGCCGGGGTGATCCTGATGGCGGCGCCAGCACGGCCGTTGCAACGGTTGCTGCTGGAGCAATTGACCCGCAAAATAGAAATGCATACTCCCGCCACCGCCGAGCGGCAACATCAGCTCGACGCGCTACAGGCCCAGGTTGCCGTGATCGACCAGCTCGATCCGCAGCACCTGCCCAAGACCCCGCTGCTGCTGCATTTGCCCGCCAGCTATTGGCTGAGTCTGCGTGACTATGACCCGATGGCTACCGCGCAGGCGCTGAAAGTGCCCATGTTGGTGTTGCAGGGTGATCGCGATGTCCAGGTTTCCGCGCAGCGCGACTTTGGCCGCTGGCGACAGGCCTTTGTCAGCAATCCGCGCGTGCGCCTGATCGACTACCCCACGCTCAGCCATCTGTTCATGCCGGCCGGCGACCCGCCTGGCCCCGCCGACTATCGTCGGCCCGCGCACGTCGCTGACAAGGTGATCGGCGATATCGTGCAATGGATCGACGATCAGCTCACCGATACTTCCTGTGGCCGCTGCCTGACCACTGGCGAGATGCCGCACCCTGTCACGCACGCAGGTTGATCAAGCCGCATTGATCGAACCGTTGCGCACTCAGCGAGGCATGAGCTGCGCCACGCCCGGTTACCGCCACGTAGAGCGCGGTTAGCCGCGGCGCGTGGCCCGCAAACCGAACGCCAGCGCCAGCCAGCCTACGATAAAAGCCAGACCACCGAATGGCGTGATCACGCCGACCAGCCGCGGCGCCCCCAGGGCCAACGCATACAGGCTCCCGCTGAATAACACGATGCCCAGCGCGAAGGCGCGCACCGCCAGCCGGCCGCTGCGCCCGTCAGCGGCGAACACCGCCAGCGTCAACGCCAGCGCATGCCAGAACTGATAACTCACCGCGGTGTGCCACAGCTCACTGGATTGCGCATCGAGCACGCCGCGCAAGGCATGCGCGCCGAAGGCGCCCAATACCACTGCGCTGGCGCCGGCCACGCCGACCGTCATCGCCTCAAACTTCGAAACCGCTTGCCGCATGTTGTGTACCTCGCTCGCCACTGCAGGCACGCAGCCGATCGACGGTGGCGTATCCTTTGACAGATGATCACCCACCATTTTCGCATGAAGCGCTGGCCGGCCCGCGTGTTGACGCTGGCGGCGATCTCACTGGCGATGCTGCTCGGCGGCTGCCGGCAGGACGCCATTCCCTGGCAATTGATCGAGGTGACCGGGCACATGCCCGACCTCAAGCTCCAGCTCACCGACGATAGCGGCAAGGCGGTCAGCGCGGCCGACTACCGTGGCAAAGTGGTGCTGCTGTACTTCGGCTACACGCATTGCCCGGACGTCTGTCCGCTGACCATGGCGCATTTGCATGTGGTGATGCAGCGACTGGGCGCGCTGGCCGACGGCGCACGCATTCTGTTCGTCAGCGTCGATCCGGCACGCGATACGCCCGCGCTGCTGCACGATTACGTCACCCAGTTCGACCCCCATGCAACCGGCCTCACCGGCAGCGCGCAGGCGATCGAAAGCCTGAGCAAGCGCTATCGCTCCGCTTTCACCCGCGAGCCGGACGCCGCCGACGGTGCTTACGAGGTCAGCCACAGTTCGGCCATCTATATCTTCGATCGCGACGGCAAGGCGCGCCTGCTGGCCACGCCCAGCAACACGCCCGATCAACTCGTGCACGATCTGTACCTGCTGCTCAGTCAGGGAGACAAGCCATGAACATCCGCACCCTCGCGCTGGCCCTCGCCGGCCTGTGCCTGAGCGCTGCCGCGAGCGCTGACCAGGCCAGCCAGATCCACGCCAGCGGTGCATGGATACGCGTACTGCCGGGCGCGCTGCCCGCCGGCGCTTACGTGCAGTTGCAAAACGACGGCGCGCAGCCGGCGCGACTGACCGGCGCCAGCAGTGCCCGCTACGCCCGGGTGATGCTGCACCGGAGTAGCAGCACGGGCGGCATGAGCACGATGAGCGCGGTGGACGCACTGGAGATTCCGGCGCACGGCCAGGCCGCGTTGGCGCCCGGCGACTACCACTTGATGTTGATGCAGCCGGTCACGCCGGTGCGGCCGGGCGACACGGTGACGTTACAACTGACATTCGCCGACGGCAGCACGCTCGACACCCGCTTCGCCGCCCGCCCGGCCAATGCGCTGGACGCCGGCGAGGCTGCGGACCGGCCGGCAGCACCGCTAGCGCACTGACGAATGATCAGCGCGGAGCTCCAGCCCGGCACGCTAATCGCTCGGCTGCGTCGGCACCGAAACCGACCGCTGGCGCACCTGCCTTGGCGGACGGCGAATACGACCACACCGCGAAAGCCGCAGCCACTGACGCAGCGCCAGCAGGCCGCCCACGGTTTCGATCAACGCCGCAGGCACCCACATGATCAATCCGCCGACCAGTTGCCCGGTCATCACGTTGAAAGTGAACGCACGCC
>JBEVMS010000230.1:0-8054 GCA_040508515.1 Dyella sp.
ACCATGCGTCATCCGGTACACATAGTCTTTGTTAACGTTCGCGCTTTTTAACGAACGCCATCACCACGATCGAAATACCTCAGCCAGTCGCGCCTGGGCGCTTCAAACGGGAGGGTGGCCCGCCCTTTCGGGAAGGCCACAGTGAGCTTCGACAAGCGGATGTGTAACTTTGTTCAATTTTTCTTTGAGAACCGTAAAGCGATCCGTGACTCAGTCGGCCTGGCGACGCAGAAAAGCCGGAATATCCAGGTAGTCAAAGCTCGGATCGGCATTCTTGGTCGCCGCCGGCGCCTCGCGACTGCTAGTGCTGCTGCCGACGCTATCCGGCTGGGCATAGTCGACCACTTCGTTGCCGGTACCGGTGCGCAACACCACCGGCCGCGGGCGCTGACGCATTTCCACCGTTGGACCGGCTGCATGATGCTGGGTCACGGTGCCGGTGCCGGTGGGCCGCATCGAGCCGCGCGCAGGCATCCGGTTGAGGCCGGTCGCCACCACGGTTACGCGAACATCGTCCTGCATATCCGGGTCCAGCGAGGTGCCGATGACCACGGTGGCATCTTCGCTGGCGTAGTCGTGGATGATCCGACCAATTTCATCGAACTCGCGCATGGTCAGGTTCATGCCGGCGGTGACATTGACCAGCACGCCGCAGGCGCCGTTCAAGTCCACGTCTTCCAGCAACGGATTCTTGATCGCCGCCTCGGCCGCCGCCTGTGCACGGTCGTCGCCGCGGGCGGTGCCCGAGCCCATCATGGCCAAGCCCATTTCGCTCATCACGGTGCGTACGTCGGCAAAGTCGACGTTGATCAAGCCAGGGCTGGTGATCAAATCGGCGATGCCCTGCACGGCGCCCTGCAGCACGTCATTGGCGGCCTTGAAGGCGTTCAGCAGGGTCACTTCGCGGCCCAGCACCGAGAGCAACTTCTCGTTCGGCACGGTGATCAGCGAATCGACGTGCTGGGAGAGATCCTCGATGCCCTTCATCGCCACCTGCATGCGCCGACGACCCTCGAACGGAAATGGCTTGGTCACCACCGCCACGGTGAGGATGCCCTTTTCCTTGGCCAATTGCGCCACCACCGGCGCGGCGCCGGTGCCGGTGCCGCCGCCCATGCCGGCAGTGATGAATACCATGTCCGCGCCCTCGAGCATTTCCTCGATGCGTTCGCGGTCTTCCAGCGCCGCCTGACGGCCCACTTCCGGATTGGCGCCAGCGCCAAGGCCCTTGGTGACATTGGCGCCCAGTTGCAGGTGCAGCCGGCTACCGCAACTCTTCATCGCCTGCGCGTCGGTGTTGGCGACGACGAACTCGACGCCTTCGATGTTTGCATTGACCATGTGAGCCACGGCGTTACCGCCGCCGCCGCCCACGCCGATGACCTTGATAACTGCATTGGGTGCGAGTTTTTCGACCAGTTCAAACATTTCCCGTCCTCCGTAGAGATTCATTGTCGTTGTAACCGTCCATCCGGCTCCTGCCGGCTGGCGGTGGTGGGCGATCCTCTCGCCCGGGGCGGCCATTCCTACGGCCGCCCTTAAAGCAGATCGAGGCCAAGGGCTTCGATCAGAAATTTTTGGTGATCCAGCCGCGCAACCGCTCGAACAACCCACCGACGCTGCCGCCGACCGGACCGGCCACGCGCATGCCGCCCGAACGCGCACCGTGCAGCAGCAGGCCCACGCCGGTGGAATGCAGCGGGTTCGAAACCACCTCGCCCAGCCCGCTGACGTGCTGCGGCACACCGATGCGCACCATCTTGTGGAAGATTTCCTCGGCCAGCTCCAGTGCGCCCTCCATCCGCGAGGCGCCGCCGGTCAGCACGATGCCGGCGGCCACCAGACTTTCGTAGCCGGAGCGGCGCAGCTCGTCCTGCACCATCTCGAAGATTTCCTCGTAGCGCGCCTGCACCGACTGCGCCAGCGATTGCCGCGCCAGCCGACGCGGCGGCCGATCGCCCACGCTGGGCACCTGGATGGTTTCTTCGGCGTGCGCCAAACCGGCCAGCGCGCAGGCGTACTTGATCTTGATTTCTTCGGCATGCGCGGTCGGGGTGTGCACGCCGTACGCGATGTCGTTGGTGACCTGATCGCCGCCGACCGGCAGCGATTTGGTGTGCCGGATCGAGCCTTGGGTGAAGATCGCGATGTCGGTGGTGCCGGCACCGATATCGACCAGGCAGACGCCCAGCTCGCGCTCGTCGTCGGTCAGTACCGACTTGGCGCTGGCCAGCGCCGAGGGCACCAGTTCGTCCACCGACAAACCGCAGCGCTGGATGCACTTGGAGATGTTCTGCACCGCCGCGGCCGCACCGGTGACCAGATGCACCGAGGCTTCCAGCCGCACGCCGCTCATGCCGACCGGCGAGCGGATGCCGTCCTGGCCGTCGATGCGGTATTCCTGTGACTCCTTGTAAAGCACCTTGCGGTCCGCCGGTATGGCCACCGCGCTGGCCGCTTCCAGCACCTGTTCCAGATCGTTGGCGGTCACTTCGCGATCGCGGATCGCCGCGGTGCCGTGCGAGTTCTTGGTCTCCAGGTGGCTGCCGGAAATCGAGGCGTAGACCGAGCGGATATCGCAGCCGGCCATCAGCTCGGCCTCTTCCACCGCGCGCTGGATCGAGTGCACGGTCGATTCGATGTCCACCACCGAGCCGCGCTTCATACCGCGCGAGACGTGCGAGCCGATACCGATGATCTCGATCGGTTCGCCCGGTTCGTATTCACCGACGATCGCCACCACCTTGGAGGTGCCAATGTCCAATCCAACTACGAGTTGCTTGTCGTTACGGGGTTTCATGTTGGGGTCGTGCCTCCAGCGTTGTTGACGACGGCGGGGGCTTGGGGTTGCTGCCATCTGACGGCGAATCCATTGGTGTAACGCAAGTCGGCATAGGCGAAGCCCGTGCTGTGACCGGCCATGAGTTGTGGGTAGACAGTGAGGAAGCGACGCAGCCGGCGGCCGGCCTGGTCGCGATCGCCGATAACGATCTGGGCGCCGTTGGCGGTGGTGATGCTCCAACTGCCGCGCTCGCTCAAGGACACCCCGGCAACACCCAGACGGGTGCCGCTGAACGCCTTCTTGGCGTCGGCATAGAAACTGACCACTTCGGCGAGGCGATCGTCCGGACCGTGCAAGTCAGGCAGATTGGCCGGCAAGTCGCCCGACACCTGAAACACCTTGCCTTGGCGGCTGATCAGCTGGGTGTCGTTCCAGCGCGCGAACGGCTGGCGCTCATAGATGCGCAGCACCAGCGTATCGGGCCAATGCTTGCGCGCCTCCACCGACTCCACCCACGGCAGCGCCGACACCGCTTGCTGCACCTGATCGAGCTTGAGCGCGAAGAAACCCTTGCCCAGCGACGGCAGTACCGCCGCGCGAATCTGCTCGGCACCGACGTGCTGGAACTCCGCCTGCACGGTGAGCTGAGTCACCGGCCAGCGATTGGCGGCGAACCAGCCTTGCAGGACGCCGACCACCGGCAACGCGACCAGCGCGATGGCGATGCTCCAGGCGATCAGGCGCGCCAGACTTCTCATGGCGCCTCCCGGAAACTGGTTTCGAGGATCTGCCAGCACAGGCTTTCAAAATCGATCCCGACTGCGCTGGCCGCCTTGGGCACCAGCGAGTGCGTGGTCATGCCCGGTGCGGTGTTCACCTCCAGCAGCCAGTTGTTGCCGTGCTTGTCGCGCATCACGTCGACGCGGCCCCAGCCCGAACATGCCAGTGCATCGAAGGCCTGTAGGGCGAGCGCGCGCATCTCCTGCTCCGCGGCTCCATCGAGACCCGGGCAGAGGTACTGGGTGTCTTCGGCGATGTATTTGGCGTTGTAGTCGTAGTACTCGCCCTTGGGCACGATCTGGATCGTCGGCAGGACCTCGCGACCGAGAATGCCGACGGTAAATTCGCCGCCTTCGCGTGTGTCGCCTTCGATCAGCGTCTCCATCAACATGTCGCCGGGATAGCGTTGTGCCAGTTCCACCGCCGCTTCGAGGTCCGCTTCCTGGAACACACGCGTCACGCCGACGCTGGAACCCTCCCACGCCGGCTTGACGATGAGCGGAAAGCCGATCTGGCGCGCGGCGGCGTGCATGTCCGCACCGCGCGGCAATGCCTGATAGCGCGGCGTCGGCAGGCCCATCGATAGCCACACCTGCTTGGCGCGGATCTTGTCCAGCGACAGCGCCGAACCGAGAACGCCCGAACCCGTGAACGGCACGCGCAGGGATTGCAGCGCCCCCTGCAGCTCGCCGTTCTCACCACCGCCACCGTGCAGGATGTTGAACACGCGCGCGAAATGGCCGGCGCGCAGCGCATCGAGCAAGGAGGGAATGCCGTCGATCGCATGCGCGTCGACGCCGCGCGCCTTCAATGCGGCCAGCACATTGCGGCCCGAATCGAGCGAGACCTCACGCTCGGCCGAGCTGCCGCCCATCACCACGGCGACGCGGCCAAACTGTGCGGGATCTTTAATGAGGGTGGTCATGCGGGTGTCGCCTTGAGGTGGCCGGCCTGGGCCAGTTCCAGCGCCGCGGCGCCGATGTCGCCGGCGCCCAGCAGCAGCAAGAGATCGCCGTCGCGCAGCAGCGCCGGCAGGGCATCTTTGAATTCGCGCGGATGACTGATCAGCACCGGATCGACCTTGCCGCGCGCGCGCACCGCACGCGCCAGAGCACGGCCGTCGGCGCCGGCGATTGGCGCTTCGCCGGCGGGATAGATTTCGGTCAGCACCAGCACATCGACTTCAGCCAGCACGTTGGCGAAATCGTCCAGCAGATCGCGCGTGCGGCTGTAGCGGTGCGGCTGGAAACCGACCACCAGCCGCCGCTCGGGCCAGCCACCGCGGGCCGCGGCGAACACCGCCGCCAGCTCGCGTGGGTGATGGCCGTAATCGTCCACCAGCAGCACACTGCCCTGCGCCAGCGCGATTTCGCCGCGCCGATGGAAGCGCCGACCGACGCCTTCAAACTGCGCCAGCGCCTTGCCGATCGCCGGCGCTTCCACACCCAGCTGCCAACCGATCGCGGCGGCGGCCAGCGCGTTGAGTACGTTGTGCCGACCGGGCAGGTTTAAACGCACCGGCAACGCCTGCGCCAGGCCGGGCAGATGCAGGTCGAAAAGCATCTCGAAACCCTGCTGGCGCAGATGGCTGGCGCGCACGTCGGCGTCGCTGGCGTCGATGCCGTAAGTCATCACGCGGCGGCTGGTGTGCTTGGCCAGCAGCGCCACTTCCGGATCGTCGATGCACAGCACCGCCAGTCCGTAGAACGGCAGCCGGTGCAGGAAATCGGCGAACGCCTTTTTGACCTGGGCGAAGTCGCCGCCGTAGTTTTCAAGGTGATCGGCGTCGATATTGGTGACCGCGGCAATCACCGGCGAGAGCAGCAGGAACGAGCCATCCGATTCGTCCGCCTCGGCCACCAGATACTGGCCGGTGCCCAGCCGCGCATTGGCGCCGGCGGCATTGAGCTGACCGCCGATGACGAAGGTCGGGTCGTAATCGGCCTCGGCCAGCACGCTGGCGACCAGACTGGTGGTGGTGGTCTTGCCGTGCGTGCCGGCGATCGCGATGCCACGACGAAACCGCATCAGCTCGCCGAGCATTTCGGCGCGCGGAATCACGGGAATGCGCGCGGCGCGCGCGGCGACCAGTTCGGGATTGTCCGCGCCGATCGCGCTGGAGGTCACCACCACGTCGGAATCGCCCAGGTTGTCGGCGGCATGCCCCACGTGCACGGCGATGCCCAGTCCGGCCAGGCGCTGCGCGGTGGCCGAGCTGGCGCGATCCGAACCGGACACCGCATAGCCGAGGTTGTGCAGCACTTCGGCTATGCCGCTCATGCCAACGCCGCCGATGCCGATGAAATGCACGCGCCGGAAGGTGCTCATCAGATCTTCGTGCGCGAGTAAGCGACGCGGAGTCATCGCACCACCTCACGACAGGCCTGCGCAATCACCGCCGCCGCGTCGGGCTTGGCCAATCCGCGCGCGGCGGTCGCCATCGTCAGCAGGCCGCGGCGGTCGCTCAGCAGCGCGGTCAGGCGCTGCGCCAATTCGTTCACTTCCAGATCGCGCTCCTGCACGAGTTGAGCCGCACCGACTGCCACCAGGGCTTCGGCGTTGCGGGTTTGGTGGTCGTCCACCGCATGCGGAAAAGGCACCAGCAGCGCGCCCAGGCCCACCGCGGTCAGTTCGGCCAGGGTCAATGCGCCGGCGCGGCAGACGGCCAGATCGGCCCAGGCGTAGCTGCCGGCCATGTCTTCGATAAACGGCACGATCTGCGCGACGACGCCGGCCTTGGCATAGGCCTGGCGGGCTTCGTCGATCCCGCGACTGCCGCACTGATGCAGCACCTCGGGACGCAGCTCCGGCGGAATCAGCGCCAGCGCCGGTGGCAGCGCCAAGTTGAGCGCGCGCGCGCCCAAACTGCCGCCGAGCACCAGCAGGCGCGGCGGCGTCTGCCGATCGGTCAGCCGCAGCGCGGGCGCCGGCACGCTGGAGATCGACGTGCGCACCGGGTTGCCGACCCATTCGCCGTTGGGCAAGGTGTCGGCGAAACCGGTCAACACGCGCCGGGCCAGCCGCGCCAGTTGTCGATTGGTGAAACCGGCCACGCCATTTTGCTCGTGCACCAGCAGCGGACAGCGCATCAGCCACGCCGCCACGCCGCCGGGTCCGGCCACATAGCCGCCCATCGACAACACGCTGCGCGGCTTCAGCTTGCGCAACACGCGCAACGCCTGCAGCAGCGAGCGTGCCAGCATCAGCGGCGCCAGCAGCCGGGTCTTCAAGCCCTTGCCGCGCAGCCCGCCGACGGCGATCAGTTCCAGCGGCACCTCGTGCGCCGGCACCACGCGCGCCTCCATGCCGCCGATCGCGCCCAGCCAGGCCACTGGCACGCCCTCGGCGCGCAGTCGCTCGGCCACCGCCAGACCGGGGAAGATATGCCCGCCGGTGCCCCCGGCCATGATCAGTACGGGCGCGCGCAAAAGGGTATTCATGCCGGCTCCGCCTCGCGCGGGTGCGCCGCCAGCGGCGTCGGCTCGAACTCGGCCACGTCACTGGCGGCCAGCCGCTGATTCTGCCGGCGCGCGTCGATCGCGCGATTGATCTCGAAGCTGGCGCGCAGCAGTACGCCGGCCATCGCGCAGGTCAGCAGCACCGAGGAGCCGCCAGAGCTGATCAACGGCAGGGTCAGTCCTTTGGTCGGCAGCGCGCCCAGGTTGACCCCGATCGAAACCATCGCCTGCATGCCCATCATCAGCGAGATGCCGAAGGCGACATAACCGGCGAAACGCTGGCCCAGCTCCACCCCTTTGACGCCCAGGTAAAGGCCACGCCCCACGGTCAGCATAAACAGCGCCATCACCAGCGCGATGCCAGCCAGGCCCAGCTCTTCGCCGATCACCGCCAGGATGAAGTCGGTATGTGCCTCGGGCAGGTAGGACAGCTTGAGCACGCTGGAACCCAGACCCACGCCGGTCCATTCGCCGCGACCGATCGCCATCAGCGACTGGGTCAACTGGAAGCCGTCGTTGAACGGGTCTTTCCACGGGTCCATGAACGAGGTCAGCCGCTTCACGCGGTAGCTTTCGCTGGTTGCCGCGATCGCCAGCAACGGCATCAGCGGCAAGCCCATCAAGAACAGGAACACCGGCCGCGCGCCGCCCAGCCAGACCATCGCGATGGTCACCGCGATCACCAGCGTGGCCGAGCCGAAGTCAGGCTGCGCCAGTAACAGCAGCACGATCACGCCGGCCACCACGATCGGCTTGATCAGGCCCAGAAAACGGGTTTCCACGCTGTCGCGGTGGCGCACCAGATAGCTGGCCACGTAGACCACCAAAATCAGCTTGACCGCCTCCACCGGTTGGAAACTGGTCACCACCAGATTGATCCAGCGATGCGCGCCGTTGATCTTCATGCCGAAGTGCGGCACGAACACCGCCACCAGCATGATGAAGGCCATCGACATCAGCAAAAAGGCGTTCTTCTCGAAGGTCTTCAGCTCGGTGCGCATGATGACGCCAGCCAACACCACGCCCAGACCCAG
>JBEVMS010000267.1:0-14363 GCA_040508515.1 Dyella sp.
TTGATGTACTGCACGTCGGTCGGGTTGAGCCCGGCATCCTTGAGCGTGGCCTGCATGCAGCGCGCCGCGCCCTCACCGCCCTCGCTGGGCGCGGTGATGTGAAACGCGTCGCCGCTCATGCCGAAGCCAACCAGCTCCGCGTGAATCCGCGCGCCGCGCGCCTTGGCCGCTTCGTACTCTTCCAGCACCAGCACGCCGGCGCCGTCGGACAGCACGAAGCCGTCGCGATCCTTGTCCCACGGCCGGCTGGCGCGGGTCGGATCGTCGTTGCGGGTAGACATCGCCTTGGCCGAGCAGAACCCCGCCATCGCCGAACCGGTGGTGGAAAACTCGGCGCCGCCAGCGATCATCACGTCGGCATCGCCGTACTGGATCATGCGCGCGGCCAAGCCGATGTTGTGCGCCGCCGTGGTGCAGGCGGTGACGCACGCGATATTCGGGCCCTTCAGCCCGAACATGATCGAAAGATGGCCCGAGACCATGTTGATGATCGAGCTGGGCACAAAGAACGGCGACACGCGACGCGGCCCTTTCTCGTGCAGCTCAATCGCGGTGCGTTCGATGGTGTGCAGGCCACCGATGCCGGCGCCCACCGCCACGCCGATGCGCGGCGCGTTTTCTTCGGTCACTTCCAACCCGGAATCGCGCAGCGCCTGGGTGCCGGCGGCGATACCGTAATGGATGAACGGGTCCATCTTCTTGATGTCTTTCGCCGCGATCCACTGACTGGCGTCGAAGTTACGCACTTCGCCGGCGATCCGGGTGGCGTAATGGGTGGCATCGAAATGGCTGACCATGCCGATCCCGCTGACGCCTTTGAGAATGTGCTCCCAGGCGGTGGCGATATCGTTGCCGACCGGCGAGATGATCCCCATTCCGGTCACTACCACACGTCGCTTGCTCATGGCTGTTTTTTCCTTCCTCGATTGCTGACATCCGCTGATCGTCAGAGGCGCATGGGCGCGACATGACGAATCGACGGCGCTGGCGATGTAAACCGCGCACCATACGCAAGCGGAGGTTTACCGGCGTACAAACGAAAACTGCGCCAGGCGGCGCAGCTTCCGATATCGATCACTGGCGGCGTCGGCCATCGGCCGATCGGCTCACCGTGAATCGATCACTCCTTGGTGTGGGCCTTGATGTAATCGACAGCCTGCTGAACGGTGGTGATCTTCTCGGCTTCCTCGTCGGGGATTTCTGTTTCGAATTCCTCTTCCAGTGCCATCACCAGCTCAACGGTGTCCAGCGAATCAGCGCCCAGATCGTCCACGAACGAAGCGTTCGTCGTGACTTCATCTTCTTTCACGCCCAACTGCTCGATGACGATTTTCTTGACGCGTTCTTCGATGGTGCTCATGTTGCCAAACCTCCCAAGGGGAAAATACGTAATCTGTGCCGGCCAACTAGCCAGCTTAGGCCGCCGGCATTGTAGTGGCTAAGCCCGAGGCCGCCAATCGTTTGCCGACATAGTTCGATTCCGGGCCATTGGATCGGCACGAAAGGATCATTGTCGCCTAAAAATCCTTCGCTGGCGACAACCACAGCCTCAAGTCGACGCCGCACACGCGTGCGACGCCGCACCGCCCGCCCGTAGACACGCGGTGATATCCCTCAGGGCATATACATGCCGCCGTTGACGTGCAGGGTTTCACCGGTGATATACGCCGCCGACGGCGATGCCAGAAAGCCTACCGCCTTGGCGATATCTTCGGCTGCGCCCAGCTTGCCCAGCGCGATCTGCCCGAGCAAACCGTTGCGCTGATCGTCCGACAAAGCGCGCGTCATGTCGGTATCGATAAAGCCTGGCGCCACCACGTTGACGGTGATCCCGCGCGAACCGATCTCACGCGCCAGCGATTTGGAGAACGCGATGATGCCGGCCTTGGCCGCGGCGTAGTTGGACTGCCCGGGATTACCGGTGACGCCGACTACCGAAGCGATCGAGATGATGCGGCCTTTCTTGGCCTTCATCATGCCGCGCATCACCGCCTTGGAAGTGCGGTAGACCGAGGTCAGGTTGGTATCGATGATCGCCTGCCAGTCCTCGTCCTTCATGCGCATCAGCAACTGGTCGCGCGTGATGCCAGCGTTGTTGACCAGGATCGACACCGCGCCAAACTCCTTGGCCACGCCATCGATCAGCGCCTCGACCGCGGCGCCGTCGGTGACGTTCAGCACACGGCCGTGCCCGCCCAACGCGGCCAGGCGCTCACCGATCGCCGCCGCACCGGTCTCGGTGGTGGCGGTGCCGATGACGGTCGCGCCCTGCTCGGCCAACTCGGCGGCGATCGACGCGCCGATACCGCGGCTGGCACCGGTGACTAGGGCGATCTCACCCGCTAATGGCTTGCTCATGTTGATCCCTTAATTGAATGAAAAATTCAGGCCCAGGCCGCCAGCGCGGCGTCCAGGTCGCTCGGCGCACCCAGCGCGCGCGCCTCGATGGATTTGTCGATGCGCTTGATCAAGCCGCCGAGCACCTTGCCCGGACCACACTCGGCGACGCGCGTGGCGCCATCGGCGGCTAACGTCTGCACGCACTCGCTCCAACGCACCGGCAGATAGAGCTGGCGCTGCAAGGCGGCGCGGATCTCCTCGACCGTGGCATAGGCGCGCGCTTCGGCGTTCTGGATCACCGGCACGACCGGCGCATGCCACGTGATCTGCGCCATGCGCTCGCCCAACTGCTCGGCGGCATCACGCATCAAAGCGCAGTGCGAAGGCACGGATACCGCCAGCTTGATCGCCTTCTTTACGCCCAACTCGGCCAGCAGCGCCAGCGCGCGATCGACTGCTTCGGCGTGACCGGCGATCACCAGTTGACCGGGTGAATTGTAGTTGGCCGGCGCGACCACTTGGCCATTAGCCACATCGACACAAACCTCGGCGATCTGCGCCTCGTCGCCGCCCAGGATCGCCGCCATCGCGCCAACCCCAGCCGGCACCGCCGCCTGCATCAGCCGACCGCGCTCGGCCACCAGCGCGGCCGCATCGTGCAGCGACAGCGCGCCGGCGCAGACCAGCGCGCTGTACTCGCCCAGGCTGTGTCCGGCCAGTTGCGCCGGCTGCGCGCCACCGAGTTTGCGCCACACCCGCCACACCGCGACGCTGGCGGCCAGCAGCGCGGGCTGGGTATTTTCGGTGCGATTGAGCTCATCTTCCGGGCCGTCCATGCTGAGCGTCCACAGATCACGCGCGGCGCCGGCGGATGCCTCATCGAAGGTAGCGCGCACTTCGGCGTGCGCGGCGGCCAGTTCGGCCAGCATGCCGAGCGACTGGGAGCCCTGACCGGGAAAAACAAACGCGAGCGAGGAATCGAGCTGACTCATGAGGGGACATCATCCGAAAAGCAAAAGACGAATGGTGCCAGCAATACGCGCCGTACGCAGCTGTATTGGCCGCCGGTGAGCCTCAAAAAAGAAGGCCGGACATTGCCCTGCCCTCCCATCGCGTCTACCGACATCGGCGCGCTCAGTAACGTAGCAAGGCCGACGCCCAGGTAAAGCCGCCGCCGAACGCTTCCAGCAACAGATTCTGACCGCGCTGCACGCGACCGGAACGTACCGCCACATCCAGCGCCAGCGGTACCGAGCCCGAGGAGGTATTGGCGTGCAGGTCCACCGTCACCACCACCCGGTCCATCGACATTTTCAGTCGCTTGGCGGTCGCCTCGATGATGCGCAGGTTGGCCTGGTGCGGGATCAACCAATCGATATCCGACGCCTGCATGCCGGCAACCTGCAAAGTTTCATCAACAAGCGCGTCAAGCGTCTTGACCGCCACTTTGAACACTTCGCGACCGGACATGCGGATACGCACGCCATGATTGGTCTCGTCCGTAAATCCCACGGAGACGCCAACCGGATTATGCAGCAGCTCCTTGAAGGCGCCATCGGCGTGCATACAGGTGGCGTAGATGCCCGGCTCCCTGGAGGCTTCCAGCACCACCGCGCCAGCACCATCGCCAAACAGCACGCAGGTTTCGCGCTCGGTCCAGTCGACCATCCGGGTCAGGGTCTCGGCGCCGATCACCAGCACCTTCTTGGACGCGCCGCTCTTGATGAACTTGTCTGCCACGCCCAGCGCGTAGACGAAACCCGAGCAGGCCGCATTGACGTCGAACGCGGCGCAGCCGTTGGCGCCCAGGCGGTGTTGCACCAGGCAGGCGGTGGAGGGAAAGATCAAGTCCGGCGTGGTCGTGCCGACCACGATCAGATCCAGTTCGGAGGCCTTAATGCCAGCGGCCTCAAGCGCGTTCTGCGCGGCCCGAAACGCAAGGTCACCGGTAGTTTCGCCCGGCGCGGCGTAACGTCGCTCGCGAATGCCGGTGCGGGTCTGGATCCATTCGTCGGTGGTATCGACGATCTTTTCCAGATCGGCGTTGGTTACCACCCGATCCGGCAGCGCGCTGCCGGTGGCAATGATGCGTGAGTAGAGCTGAGCCATGCATCCTTCCAATACTTCAACCGGCGCCGCCGGTGCAACATGGCGCGCCCTTAAATGGCGACGTGACGCTTTATGCCCGCAGAAACGCAAAGCGGCGCAAAGTGCGCCGCCAGCGTGGATACATCACTGCTTGGGAAAGCAGATCAATCCTCTTCGACCACCGAGGCGGCAGTCTGGATCACTTTCTTGCCGCGGTAGTAGCCGTCCTTGGTGACGTGGTGGCGCAGATGCACCTCGCCGCTGGTCGGATCGGTGGACAGCTGCACGGTCTTGAGCGCATCGTGCGAACGACGCATGCCGCGGGTGGACGGGGTCTTGCGGCTCTTGGCAACGGCCATGGCGTATCTCCAGCTAAAGCGATTATTTCTTGAGTTCGCGCAGAACCGCGAACGGGTTATCGGAACGACCTGAAGCGGGGGTTTCCTCCACCTCAGGAGCTACTACTTCGTCGGGCAGGCTGCTATCCGGATTGACCGGCACCAGCGGCAGCGCCAACAGCAATTCATCTTCGATGACGTCCAGCAGGCTGAGCTTGCCGTCATCAGCCACCAACAGGGGTTCAAACCCCGGCGGTAGAGAAGCCTCGTCACGCTCATTGCGGATCAGGCCCAGTTGGGTATCAACTACCACCGGCAGCACGAACGGTTCCAGCGTACGCTGACAGATCAGCGTCAACGGCGACGTTACGCGAACTTCGAGACAGGCGGTTCCGAATGAATCGGTGCCGAAATCCAGCTCGAAATGCGCCACGCCCACGTCGTCCGCCAACGCATCACCCAGCCGCTTGAGCGCGGCTACGGGAAGCTCACCTTGAAAGGACCGCCGCGCCGTGACCATGCGCCAAGCGTCCACGGACTCTGGCAGTGTCACGGACATAATCGCGAAATTCTAGGTTTGTGGCTGCCTCAAGTCAACCATCGGTTGAAATAGCCCCATGCCGGAATCGACCCGCGCTTTTGCCGGATCGCCCGCCATCCGGCAGACTGCTTAACGGAATGACGAGGCCAAGGCGGCTCGATTGAATACCTACCTCAGCTTGGGCGGCGTCGTACTGTTTGTGCTGGCGCTGGCCATTATCGCCAGTGCGCTGCTCTATCGTCGCAGATTACAACGGCGCACCCAGAGCATGCGAGCCCTGATCGAACTGGCCGAACGCCTGGAAGGCGATTTGAAAACCTGTCGCAGCGAGCTCAAGCGCGCCTATGCGGTGATGTCGATCAATCCGGACGCTCCTACCAGCGGCGAGCAGGAAGCGCAGCAGGCGGTCGAGGCCGGTCTGCGCGCCCTATTGCAGCAGCGCATCTGGATTCGCGATCGTGCCGCGGTGGCCAGCCAGAGCGAACTCGATCGCGCCATCGACACTTTCAATGACGCCCGACGGCGCCTGCACCCCCTGCAACGGGCCCTGGGCCAAGCGCAAGCCGAATTGGACCGCGCGATCCGCGAACATCTGCAACGAGGACATGAACCGTGAGTGCACCATCGATCGTTTTGGCGTCCACCTCGCGCTACCGCGCGGAGCTGTTGCAGCGACTGCGTCTCGCCTTCAGCCAGCGCGCTCCGGGCACTGACGAGGCCGCGCTGGCCGGCGAACCGCCAAGCGCACGTGCCTTGCGCCTGGCCAAGGCCAAGGCTGAAGCGGCCGCCACGGGGCTGGATCACGCGCTGGTGATCGGTTCGGATCAAGTGGCCGAACTCGACGGCTTGGTGCTGGACAAGCCTGGCAGCATCCAGCGCGCACAGACCCAATTGATCGCCTGTTCCGGTCGCGCCGTGGTGTTTCATACCGGGTTGTGCGTGCTCGATACCCGCACCGGTCAATCCCATCTGCATCTGGATCAGACCCGAGTGCACTTTCGCGAGCTTGAGGCGACCGAGATCGAGCGCTATGTCGCCGCCGAGCAGCCGCTGGATTGTGCCGGCAGTTTCAAATGCGAGGGTCTGGGAATCAGCTTGTTCGAGCGCATCGATAATGACGACCCGACGGCACTGATCGGCTTACCGTTGATCGCCCTGGCGCGCCTGCTGCGCCAATGCGCCGTGACCCTGCCCTGAGCCGATGCGCCGCCGGCCGGCGCCCTTGGCGCTAGCGGACCTGCGCACGCTGCCAGATCACACACGACGTGCTTGGGACAGCCATCACCGCCGTGACGGACGGCACGGTCCCGCGATAAAACGCGAATCGGCGCCGGGCGGCGAACAGTTCCAGCCGCTGCGCCGGTTGCGCATCGACGATACGCCCGCACAGCGACCCAAGCCAGGCCAATCGCTGGCGCTCACGCAAGGCGGTCTCATCGACCACCAATAGCATCGGACGACCAGCGTACAGGCGGCGCAAGCCCGCTTCGTCGAGCTGCCAGATCGCCAATTGAGGCGCGCGACCGTGTACGTGGTTAAGTGGGCTATCCAGTGCGAACACCGGCACGCGCCCGTTCAACTGAAAATCCAACTCCGCGGCCAGCATGAAATTATCCGCCACCAGCACCGAGGCAGGCTTTGATCGATCTGCCAGCAATGCCTCGCTGGCCTGCGCACTTTCGCGCCAACCGACGAATAGACTCGGAAAAGCCTTGACTCCCGCCAACCACGTGACGTCCTGCCGCGACGCGGCCAGGGCCAGGTAACCCATCCCTGCCAACTGACCCAGCCCCGCCAGGGTGAAACTGCAAATCAATAACGCGCGGCGCCAGCCTCGGTGCGCGTTGACGCTTTGCCGCAACAACACCGGCAAAACCGCCACCAGTGGCAGATAGCCAGGTAACGGCCAGTGCACGCGAAACCGTAAATCGTCGGCGAACAGCCCCAGCACGAGATATCCCAGCAGGAACGTGGCGGCGAACAGCGCCAGCCAGTCCCACGATGCGCCGTCGCCGCGTCGCTGCCAGCAACGCCACAAGGCCCAGAGCAATAACCCATACAGCAGCGGCGTGCAGGCCAACGCCTGTTCCAGCGGCTGTACCAAGGCATCGGCATGAAAGTGCCACGGATGACGTTCGATCAGTTGAAAAATCAGCCCAGCGCCTGCTTGCTGCCAATTGGAAATCACCAGCGGAACCAGTCCCAGCGTGGCGACGCCAAGCGCCATCCAGAGCCGCGGGCGATGCCACAGTCGGCGCGCACTGGCCGCCCCGATCAACATCAGCGCTCCGGCCAGCATCGGCATCGCCGCGCGATAATGGGTCACCCAGGCCAGCGCCAAAGCAGCTCCCAGCAGCAACCAATGGCGCCAGCGATCATCCGCCAGCGCCTGTGCGAAGGCGCACAGCGCCAGCATGATCGCAAAGGTCAGCGGCACATCCGGCAACGCCAGCACGCCGAGACTGCCGCCGAGCGGCAAGCCTAGCCACAGCAGGCCCGCCTGCCAGCCGGCACGGGCGTCGAATAGCCGGCGGGTGAAATCCACTAGCAGCCAGGGCACGCCGCTGCCCAGCAGCAGGAACGGCCAACGCATGCCTAGCAAGCCATGCCCGGCCAGCGCTTCGCCCAGCCGGATCAAGCACGCCGTCAAGGGCGGCAAATCACTGTAACCCCAGGCCAGCCGGCGGCTTTCCTGCCAATAGAACGCCTCGTCGCCAAACGGTGACAGCCGCATTGCGATGATCAACTTGATCACGCCAAGCAACACAAAAGCCGTGACGAACGCCGCTCGCCAGCGCGCGGTAGCCGCCGCTACACTCAATTCATCCGCTCGGGCGACACCCCGCCCGGCCACCGCCGGTTGCGCATTCCACATGTCCGTCATCATTCCATTCCGCGATGAAGCCCTGCATCAGCGCCTCAACGCCGCGCTTGCTCAAATCAACCAGGTCGTGCTGGGCAAGCCACGTCAGGTCAAGCTGGCGTTTGCCTGCCTGATCGCCGGCGGTCACCTGCTGCTTGAAGATGTGCCCGGGGTCGGCAAGACCACCCTAGCGCATGCGCTTGCCGCCAGTTTCGCGCTGGAATTCCAACGCGTGCAGTTCACCAGCGACCTGCTGCCAACCGACATTATCGGGGTCAGCGTCTATCAGCGCGAGACGGGCGAGTTTCGCTTCCATCCCGGCCCGATCTTCAGTGGGTTGTTGCTGGCCGACGAAATCAATCGCGCCAGCCCCAGGACACAAAGCGCTTTGCTGGAAGCGATGGCCGAAGGCCAAGTCACTGTCGACGGGCATACCCACCACCTGCCGCAGCCGTTTTTCGTGGTCGCCACACAAAACCCGCTGGACTTGAACGGCACCTTCCCACTGCCCGACTCGCAGTTGGACCGCTTCATGCTGCGGCTGTCGCTGGACTACCCGGACGCCACCGCCGAGCGCGCGCTGCTGACCGGCAGCGATCGCAAGGATCTGCTGGCCGGGCTGCAACCGCAGATGGATGGCAGCGACCTGGCTGCGCTGCATGCGGAGCTGCGCGGCATCAGCGCCAGCCCGGCCTTGCTCGATTATCTGCAAGCCCTGCTGCACGCTAGCCGCAAGCATGCGGAAATCCGTGTCGGCCTGTCGCCGCGCGCGGGCCTGGCGCTGCTTAGCGCGGCGCGGGCCTGGGCCCTGTTGAGCGGCCGCCGCCATGTGCTGCCGGAAGATCTGCAGGCCTTGTTCCTGCCGCTGGCGGCCCATCGCCTGGTGCCCGCCCGCGGCGGCCAGCGCGAGCAGTTGGCGCGCACCCTGCTGTCCGAGGTGGCGGTCGATTGATGGTCACCGATCGCCTACGGCGCGTACAAGCCTGGGCAGAACGCCGCCTGCCCGCGCTGACCCGCTATCGCCGCCCCGAAGCACTACCGATCGCCCTGCACCGGCGACGCATCTACATCGTGCCGACCGCCTTCGGTAGCGGTTTTGCGGTGCTGTTGTTGGTCATGCTGGTGGGCGCGCTCAACTACGCCAACAACGCGGCGCTGCTATTGACCTGCCTGGTCGCGGCGGCTTGCGCGGCCAGCATGCTGGTGGCGTTTCGTAGCCTCGATGGACTGAGCCTGCGCACGATCCACGCCGGCCAGGCCATCGCCGGCCAGCCGCTGCCGCTGACCCTGGAGCTGGACAGCGGCGACCAAGCGCGCAGCGCGATCCGACTGGATATAGCTGGCATCTCGCAAGCCTTCGCGCTGGAGGCGCGGGACAGCACCCGCGTCACGGTCATGCTGGACACCGAACTACGCGGCTGGCTGGCGTTGCCGCGATTACGGATCTGGAGCACCTGGCCGCTGGGATTATTCCGCGCCTGGAGCTGGCTGCATCCGCAGATGGCGGTGCTGGTCTGGCCGCGTGCCGAGGCCTACGGGCCGCCGCCGCTGCACGCCAGCGATAATCCCCACCAAGCGCAGCCGCAGCAAGGCGATGATCTGGCTGGCCTGCGCAGTTATCGGATCGGCGACCCGCAGCGGCGGATCGCCTGGAAAGCCAGCGCGCGTCATAACGATCTGTTGGTCAGGGAATACGAGCCACCACGGGCGCAGGAGCACTGGCAATTGGATTGGCGGACCATGCCCGGGCTGGACAGCGAGGCGCGGATTGCCCGGCTGGCGCGCTGGCTGGGCGAGGCCGAGGCGCAGCGTCGGCAATGCAGTCTGTGGTTGCCGAGCGAGGACATCCCCCGTGGCAGCGGTCCGATGCATTACGCCCACTGCATGAGCGCGCTGGCCAAGCTGCCATGAGATTCACCTTTCGTCGCACGCCCTCGCCGCAACCGTCCCTCGGGCAGCGGCCGTTCGAGTTGCTGTGCCTGACGGTCGGCCTGGTGCTGGTCGTTCACGCCGGTCACCTGCCGTGGTGGCTCAGTGGCGGTCTGGCGCTGGTGTTGCTGTGGCGCTTGAGGCAACGTCGTCGCCGCGTCGGCGCTGCGCCAATCTGGGTGAAACTGCCGCTGATGGCCTTGCTGGTTGCCGCGCTGGTGTTCAGCTATGGCAATTTGTTCGGTCGCGAACCGGGCGCGGCGCTGATCGTCGGCATGCTGGTGCTCAAGCTGCTGGAAAGCGAGCGCGAACGCGATGCACGCGTAGGTGCGGCGTTTGCCTGTTTCGCCCTGATGAGCGCGCTGTTGCTCGACCAGGGCCTGCTGTCCACGCTGATCGTCGCCCTGGGTCTGCTGCCCGCTCTGGCTACCCTGCATGCCTTGCAACCAGCGCGTGCCTCGCGCAGCCTCGCCTGGGAGCTGCTGCCAGCCTTGCGGCTATTGGCGGTCGCTCTGCCGCTGGCGCTGCTGGCCTTCGTGCTGGTGCCGCGCCTGAGCTCACCCTTGTGGGGCACACCCAATGCGCCCACCGCGCGTACCGGCTTGAGCGACCGCATGTCGCCCGGGGACTTCACCGAACTGCTGACCGACGACCGCCCCGCCATGCGGGTGGATTTCGACCATCCGCCGCCCACGCCGGCGCAACGCTATTTCCGTGCCTATGTGCTGTGGCATTACGACGGTCGCAATTGGAGCGGCCTGGACCGCCGACGCGGACTGGCCCCGGCGGAAATCGACGCGCCAGATAGTTTCGCGTATCGAATCAGCCTGGAACCGAATCAACAACGCGTGTTGCCGGCGCTGGACATGCCGCTGACGGCACCCGACGGCGCGCGTTTACTAGCCGATCGCGAAGTGCTGGCCGACAAACCGGTCGACACAACCCGAAACTATGCGCTGCGCTCGACCCTGCGCTACCGCCTTCAACCCAGCCTGGATCAAACCAGCCGCCGGCTAGGCCTGCAACTTCCAGGCGGCTTCAATCCACGCACCCTGACCCTGGGCCGACAATGGCGGCAACGTTACGGTAACGATGAAGCCATCGCCCAGATCGGCTTGGCGCTATTCCACGATGGTGGCTTCAGCTACACGCTGGCGCCGCCCGCGCTGGGACGCGATGCGATGGACGATTTCTTGTTCACCACACACCAAGGCTTCTGCGAGCACTATGCCTCGGCTTTTACCCTCCTGATGCGCGCCGCCGGCATCCCGGCGCGCGTGGTCACCGGCTACCAGGGCGGCTATTGGAACACCCTGGGCCACTACCTGCTGGTGCGCCAATCCGACGCGCACGCCTGGGTCGAACTGTGGCTGGCCGGGCGTGGCTGGGTGCGCTTCGATCCGACCGCGGCGGTTCGGCCGGAGCGCCTCAGCCTGGGTGCCGCGGCCGCTGCGGGCGATCAAGAAGGCTGGAGCGGCCGCGATTGGTTACGCGAGTGGCGCAATCGCTGGGATGTCGTCAACCGATGGTGGAACCAAGGCGTTATCGGTTTCGATGCATTGCGTCAACGCGGCCTGCTCACTCCGTTCGGTATCAGCGAGGTGGATAGCACCGTGTTGGCCGCTTTGCTGGCGGCTAGCGGCGGGCTGTTTGGCGGCTTAGGGCTGGCGTGGGCATTGCGGCGACGCGGCAAACGCGATCGCTTACGCGAATGCATGCGTCAGATCGAAGGGCGCCTGGCCCGTGCCGGCGTGGAACGACGCCGGGGCGAAGGACCGCAGCATTATCTGCAGCGCGCCGCGCGTGCGTTACCCACGCAGCGACGCAAGATCGAGAAACTCATGGCGAATTATCTCGAAGCCAGCTATGCACAAGACATACCAGCGCCTGAATCATTGCTTGCACTGCGTCGCGAGCTAAGAGATTTCCGGCCGCGACGCGTGTACAAAGAGTATTAAGAATCGCGGGCAAAAAAGTGCCCACCACCACGAATGGAGTTGGCCGTCATGTCGATGTACAAACCCCTGGCAGCCGCGGCTGCTACCCTGGCACTGGCCGCCTGCGCGACCATTCCGCAACCACTGCAAGGCACCTACACGCCGATTACCGCTGCTGCCGCTCAACAAGGCGGCGCAGGCGGCACGCCGGTGCGCTGGGGCGGCGTGATCATCAAGACCGAGCCCGGTCCGCAGGAAACCTGCTTCTACCTGCTGTCGCGCCCGCTCGACTCGCAGGCACGTCCTGAGTCGACCGGCAATAACGATAGCCAGGGGCGCTTCGTCGCCTGCCATGCCGGGTTCTACGATCCGGAAGTGTTCACCCGCGGCCGCGAAGTCACCGTCACTGGCACGCTGCATGGCACTGTCTCGCAGAAGGTTGGCAGCTACGACTATGCCTACCCGCGTGTCGAAGCCAGCGTGGTCTATCTGTGGCCCAAGCGTCCGATCTACGTCAACTATCCCTACAGCCCTGGTTTCTACGACCCGTTCTGGGGGCCCGGTTTCGGTCCGTGGGGCGGTTACGGTTGGGGCGGGTATGGCTGGGGATATCCGCGCTATTACCCCGGCCGAGTATTCGTACGCCCTGGCCCGCATCACTAAGATCCCGATGCCTCCATCATAAAAAAGCCGGCCCTAGGGCCGGTTTTTTTAATTGCGCATCAGCCAGGTGGCCAGCTCAGTTGACGCCCGGCGAGTAAATGCACATGTAAGTGAAAAACGGTTTGACCACCATGCGTATTGGTGTTGATCACGGTGCGATAGCCGTCCTCGCCGAAGCCCTGCGCCTTGGCGTAATCCGCCGCCGCCAGCAGCAGCTTGCCGAGCAAATCGGCATCATCAGCCCGCGCCTCGTTGAGCGTGGCGATCGCGCGCTTGGGGATAAACAGCACATGCACCGGCGCCTGCGGGTTGAGATCGCGAAAAGCCAGCACGTCATCGTTCTCGAAAACGATATCGGCCGGGATTTCACGCCGGATGATCTTGCCGAAGATGGTGTCGCCCATGCTTGAGATCCTGTTGTGATGATCCGTTCGTAGCCGCGGGATAAATCGCGCGGCACTGCCTACCAGAGCTTGCCCCGAAACGCTTAACTGGCCGCCTGACGGCTGCCGAAGGCGTGCGCCAAGGTGCCGCGGTCGACGTATTCCAGTTCGCCGCCCAACGGCACGCCGTGCGCCAGCCGGGTTGGCTTGACCCCGCCGGCCCGCGCCAGTTGGGCCAGGTAATGCGCGGTCGCCTCGCCTTCCACGGTTGGGTTGGTGGCGATCACCATTTCCTCGATCTCGCCTTCGGCCAGCCGCTGCACCAAAAGCTCCAGGCCCAGTTCCTGCGGACCCAAGCCATCCAGCGGCGACAGGCGACCTAGCAACACGAAGTATTGCCCGCGAAAGCCGGTGGCCTGCTCGATCGCCGCCAGATCGGTCGGCGACTCGACCACGCACAACACCTGCCGATCCCGACTGGGGCTAGCGCACAACTCGCATACCGGCGACTCGCTGAAGTTACGACAGCGCGAGCAATTGCCGATCTGGCGCATCGCCTGCTCAAGCGCCGTGGCCAATTTCAGGCCGCGCTCGCGCTCACGCTCCAGTAAATGGAAGGCCATCCGCTGGGCGCTTTTGCCGCCGACCCCGGGCAGGCAGCGCAGCGCTTCAACCAGATCGTTCAACAGCTTGCTCATGGCGATCCGTTGACACGCTGAGTGACGCGATCCATGGCGCGCACTCCGTGCGGGCTCAGCGAGAAAGCTTCAGTTGCGCCCGCGCCGTGCATCAGAACGGCATCTTGAAGCCGGCCGGCAAGTTCATCCCGGCGGTGATGCCACCGAGCTTGTTCTTACTGACATCGGCGACCTTGTTGACCGCATCGTTGATCGCGGCGGCGACCAGATCTTCGGCCATTTCCGGATCGTCGGCGAACAACTTGCGGTCAATCTGCACCCGCCGCACCTCGTGCGCGCCGGTCATCCGCACGCTGACCAAACCGCCGCCGGCGTTGCCGGTGACTTCCAGCTGGGCGATTTCTTCCTGCGCGCGCTTCATGTCTTCTTGCATGCGCTGGGCCTGCTGCATCAGCTGACCAAGTTGACCTTTCATCATGGGACTGCTCCGAAGTGCTTTTAAAAATCGTCGAATGGATGGACTGGCGTCAAACCGGCTTGATCGACTGCGGCAACACACGCGCGCCGAACTCACGCTTGAGCGACTGCACCAAAGGATCAGCTTCAATCGCATCCTCAGCGGCCGATTGCGCCGCTTCACGCA
>JBEVMS010000282.1:0-6449 GCA_040508515.1 Dyella sp.
CGCGGCGACTTGGGCATTGCGCTATCTGACGTCTACGGCCTGGATGCGTTCCTGCGCGATTTCGACATGTATTTCTGCAAGCTGTTCGACGGCACCCGGCACGATTCGGGCGATCCGTTCGACTGGGGGGAGAAGGTGCTGGCGCATTACCAGGCCAATCGCGTCGACCCGCGCAGCAAGGTGCTGGTTTTCAGCGATGGCCTGGACATTCCCAAGGTGATGCAGCTTTACCAGAATTTTCGCGGTCGCTGCCAGCTGGCGTTCGGGGTGGGTACCAACCTCACCAACGATGTCGGTCCGCAGCCGCTGAACATCGTGATCAAGATGGTTCGCTGCAACGGCCAGCCGGTGGCCAAGCTGAGCGATTCGCCGGGCAAGAACATGTGCGAGGACAAGGCCTATGTGGCTTATCTGCGCCAGGTGTTCCAGATTCCCGAGCCGGCCGAGACGCGCTGAGGGTGGATAGCGAAAGACCGCGCCAGGCGCGGTCTTGGAGGGGTGTCCCAGAGCCACTCGTGGGCTCAGAACGCCGGCAGCACCGCACCGTGGTACTGCTGCTCGATAAAGGCCTTCACCTCGGGGCTGGTGAGCGCTTTGGCCAGCTTCTGTACGCGCGGATCGTTCTGATTGTCGGGACGTCCGACGAGGTAGTTGACGTAGGGCGAGTCCTTGTCCTCGATCAGCAGCGCGTCCTTGGTCGGGTTCAAGCCCGCGGCCAACGCGTAGTTGGTGTTGATCAGCGCCAGATCGACCTCGTCCAGAGTGCGCGGCAGCATCGCCGCTTCCAGCTCACGGAACTTCAGGTGCTTGGGATTGGCGGTGATGTCCTTGAGCGTGGCCAACTGGTCGGTGGGGTCTTTCAGCGTGATCAGGCCATGCTTGGCCAGCAGCAGCAGCGCACGACTGTTATTGCTCGGATCGTTGGGAAGGGTGACGCTGGCGCCGTCCGGTAGCTGGTCGATCGAGGTGTATTTGCGCGAGTAGGCGCCGAACGGCTCGATATGCACGCCGGTGATGATGGTCAGATGGGTGCCGCGTTCGCGGTTGAACGCGTCCAGGTAGGGCTTGGTCTGGAAGTAATTGACGTCGATGCTTTTCTCGGCGACCTGCACGTTGGGCTGCACGTAATCGGCGAACACTTTGATCTCAAGATCCACGCCCTGCTTGGCCAGCAACGGCTTGACCACGTTGAGGATTTGCGCGTGCGGCACCGCGGTAGCCGCCACAGTCAACGTCTGTCCGAGGGTCGCGTCGTCGGACGCATCGTGCGATGAGCAGCCGGCAAGGAGCAGTAGGGCAGCGAGGGAGCTGAGTAATTTCTTCATGAGTCCAGCGGCGTCGATATGAGACGGCAGGATAGCCGTCCATACCGATGGACGCAAAGAGGGGCGATTGCCGCCTCAGTCAGCGGCGACTGTAATGCGCCACGATGCGGTCGCCGATAACTTGGAGTATCTGCACCAGCACGATCAGCAGCGCCACCGTCACCAACATGTAATCCGATTGGTAACTGAGGTAGCCGTAGCGGTAGGCCAGGTCGCCCAGGCCGCCAGCACCGATGGCGCCGCCCATCGCGGTATAGCCAACCAGGGCGATGGCGGTCACCGTGATGCCGGACCAGATGCCGGCGCGCGCCTCGGGCAGCAGCACGTGACGTACGATCTGCCAGGTGCTTGCGCCCATCGCCTGACTGGCTTCGATCACGCCGTGCTCGACCTCGCGTAGCGCGCTTTCCACCAAGCGTGCGAAGAACGGCGCGGCGCCTATTACCAGCGGCACGATCGCACCGCGCACGCCCAGCTTGGTGCCGACCAGTAAAAAGGTTAGCGGCATGACCACGATCATCAAGATGATGAAAGGAATCGAGCGCACCACATTGACGATCAGCGAGGCGATGCCATAAAGCCGCGGGCTGGCGCGCAGCTGGCCTTTGCCGCTCAGATACAACAGCACGCCCAGCGGCAAGCCCAGCAGCACGGTCAGGGCCAGCGAGCCACCGAGCATCAGCAAGGTGTCGAGGCAGGCCTGACCCAGTTCGGACCAGTCGCTGATGTTGGGAAACAAACGTTGCAGCAGGGCGCTCATCGCGCGATCTCCTCGATTTCGATGCCGGCGGCGCGCAGTTCGGCCAGGGCCGCGTCGATCCGTTCGCCTTGCATGGCCAGAGTCAGTTGGCCATAGGGCAGATCCTTGATGCGGTCGATGCGTCCGGCCAGGATGTTGAAGTCGATCCCGGTCTCGCGCGCGACCCGGCCCAGCGCCGGCGTCCAGGTCGCGTCCCCACGAAACGACAGGCGCAGAATGCGCCCGGGCACCTTGGCGTAGGACACGTTGCCGCTGGCGTCTTCTTCTGGCAGCGCTTCGGAGACGAACCGCCGCGTGGTTGGGTGCTTGGGATGCAGGAACACATCGGCCACCGCACCGAGCTCGACAACGTGCCCGGCGTCGAGCACCGCCACCCGATCGCAAACCCGGCGGATCACGTCCATCTCGTGGGTGATCAGCACGATGGTGAGCTTCAGCTCGCGGTTGATCTGCGCAAGCAGTTCGAGCACCGAGGCGGTGGTTTGCGGGTCCAGCGCGCTGGTCGCTTCGTCGCACAGCAGGATAGATGGCCGATTGGCTAGCGCGCGTGCGATGCCGACGCGCTGCTTTTGCCCGCCGGAAAGTTGGTGCGGGTACGTGTTGGCGTGCGCAGTCAGCCCGACCTGGGCCAGCAGCGCATCGACCCGCGTGCGCAGATTGGCGGGGTCCGTCTCGCCGGCCAGCCGCAGCGGAAAGGCGACGTTCTGCGCCACCGTCTGCGAGGCGAGCAAGTTGAAATGCTGGAAGATCATGCCGATGCGCCGACGCTGCGCGCGTAGTTCGGGCTCGGCCAACGCGGTCATTTCGATCTCATCAATCGTCACGCGTCCGCCGCTTGGGCGCTCCAGCAAGTTGATCAGCCGTATAAGCGTGGATTTGCCCGCGCCTGAATGGCCGATGATGCCGAAGACTTCGCCGTTCTCGATGCGCAGGTCGAGCGGCGTCAGCGCGGCAACGTCACGGCCATTGACCCGATAGGATTTGTGCACATGTTCAAAAACGATCACAGGGTTTCCAGATGCCGGACGGGCTTGCGCGACCGGCCAAGGATACGGGGCGCGGGCGGACGAGGGTAGTTGGTGGTGTGATGACCAAGGCGCAAATCGCCGTCGCGGCCACCGTGGTGGGCGCTACACTTTGAGTTCATCTTTGTCTGGAGAGTAAGCCATGAGCAGCGTCTACGATTTTTCCGCGCGCGATATCGACGGTCACGATAGCGCGCTGGCGCAATGGCGCGGCCAGCCGCTGCTCATCGTCAACGTCGCCTCCAAGTGCGGCTTCACTCCGCAGTACACGGGGTTGGAGGCTTTGTGGCGCGCGCACCGCGAGCGTGGCCTGGTCGTGCTGGGATTTCCCTGCGATCAGTTCGGTCATCAGGAACCCGGTGACGAGGCGCAGATCAAGGCGTTTTGCGCGACCAACTACGAGGTGAGTTTTCCGATGTTCGCCAAGATCGATGTCAACGGCACCGGCGCGCATCCCCTCTACCAATGGCTCAAGCGCGAGGGCAAGGGTTTGCTGGGTTCCGAGGCGATCAAGTGGAACTTCACCAAGTTCCTGATTGACCGCGACGGCCAAGTGGTCAAGCGCTACGCGCCGACCGATACGCCGGAAAAGATTGGCAAGGACTTGGCGCCGCTGCTGACCGCCTGAGCGCCGCCGAGTGAACGTTGCCTGCGGCGCCTCGCGGCGCCGCAGGCGTTCCGCTTAGCGCAGCGGGGTAATCCGATTGACTTCGACCGTTGCCAGCCCGGCGATCGCCTCGGACAACACGGTCAACGCCGGCGCCTTAGCATGCACATCCAGTGCGGCGGCATCGCGCCAGCGCTCCACGGCGAACAAGCGGGATTTCGGCAAGTCGAGGTAGAACTCGTAACGTTCGCAGCCATCCTCGGCGAGAACGTGCGGCACTGCGGCGCTGACGGCGGCGGCGACGCGCTCGATATGCTCGGGTGTGGTGCTGATGATGGCAACGACATCGACGGCGTGGGACATGCGGATAGCCTTAAGTGGGCGGTAGTGATGTCACGCGATGGGTTTCCAGCGCGTGGATGATGGACGTGGCGAAGTGATCGACGTGATCGACGTGATCGAGAACGCGCGCTCAGAAGCCGCTCAGTACGAGCTTGCCGATGCTGCGTCCGCCTTCGAGTTGCGCGTGCGCGCGCTTGAGATTGCTTGCATTGATGGTGCCAAAATCGCCGTTGAAGGTGCTCGTGAGCACGCCGGCGTCGACCAGATCGGCCACCTCGTTGAGCAGGCGATGCTGGGCGATCATGTCGTGGGTCTGGAACATGGCGCGGGTGAACATGAACTCCCAGTGGAACGAGCCGCTCTTGCGCTTGAGCGCCTTGATGTCCAGCGGCCCGCTGGGATCGTCGATGCAGGCGATCTTGCCCTGCGGCGCCAACGCCTCGGCCAGCGCGTTGAAATGCTGGTCGGTCTGGGTCAGCGCCAGCACGTAGTCGACCCCGCCCGGCACGATCGCCTGAATCTGCGGAACCAGCGCTTCGCGGTGATTGATCACGTGGTGCGCGCCCATCTTCTGGCACCAGGCCTGGCTTTCGGGGGTGGAGGCGGTGGCAATCACCTTCAACCCGGTCAACCGGCGCGCCAACTGGGTGGCGATGGAGCCGACGCCGCCCGCGCCGCCGACGATCAGCATGCTTTGCTGATCGCTTGGCTTGCCCAGGCGCAGAGCCAGTCGGTCGAACAGAAGCTCCCAGGCGGTGATCGCGGTCAGCGGCAGCGCGGCGGCTTCGGCGAAGCTCAGCGAGGCCGGCTTGCGTCCGACGATGCGCTCATCCACCAACTGCAACTCGGCGTTGCTGCCCGGGCGCTCCAGCGCGCCGGCGTAATAGACCGCGTCGCCAGGCTTGAACAAGCTGACCTCGGGGCCGACCGCCTGTACGATGCCGGCCGCGTCCCAGCCCAGCACCTTGTCGGTGCCCTTGGGGTCAACGCCCAGGCGCACTTTGGTATCGACCGGGTTGACCGCGATCGACTCGATTTTTACCAGCAGATCGCGGCCAGTGGCGACCGGTTCGGGCAAGGTGACGTCGAGCAAGCTGTCGGCATGGTCGATCGGCAGGGATTGGCGGTAAGCAACAGCCTTCATGGACTCTCTCTCATTGGGTGGAGACGCGCGTGCGCCCAGGCGGAGGATAGATTGATCTTTCCGCGGCATCTTAAAAACCGGCAGAATCGCCAAACACTTTCGTCATTGGGAAGAAAATGATCCGGATCGACGATCTGGCGGTCTTTGTGCGAGCGGCCGATGTCGGCAGCTTCTCCGCGGCGGCGCGCCAGTTGCAGCTAACCCCGGCGGTGGCTAGTACGGCGATTGGGCGACTGGAGCAGGCGTTGGGACAGCGTTTGTTCGTGCGCTCCACCCGCAGTTTGCGCTTGTCCGAGGATGGCGAGCGCTACCTGCCGCATGCGCGCGCAGTGTTGCAAAGCCTCAGCGACGGCGAGCGCGCGTTGGCGCGCGGGCGCGACGAAATCGCCGGCAGTTTGCGGCTGTCCGCGCCTTCTGACCTAGGACGCAACGTGCTGCTGCCGTGGCTGGATGCCTTTCAGCGCGCGCATCCCAAGCTGCGTTTTCATCTGCAGATCAGCGATCGGGTCGCCGACCTGTTCGGCCAGCCGCTGGATCTGGCGTTGCGCTACGGCCAGCCACCCGATTCCAGTCTGGTCGCGCAGCCGCTGGCGGCGGACAACCGCCGCGTGCTGTGCGCCGCGCCGGATTATCTGGCGCGCCACGGCACGCCGCGTAGCGTCGACGAACTGCGCCAGCACAACTGTTTGCGCTATGTCTGGCGCCAGAGCGTGCACGAGCGTTGGAGCTTTCATTTGCCGCAAGGCGTGCAGACGGTGACAGTCAGCGGTGACCGCATCAGCGACGATGCGGACGTGGTGCGGCGCTGGGGCGTGGCCGGACATGGACTGGTTTACAAGTCGCAGTTGGATGTGGCCGAGGATTTGCGCAGCGGCCGGCTGATGGCTGTATTTCCGGCGGCGCACGGCGAGCCGGCGCCACTCAATTTGGTCTGCGCGCACCGCTCGTTGCTGGCGCCGGCGGTCACCACCTTGCGCGACTTTCTGCGCGAACGCTGCGCGGCCTGGCGCGAGCCGCCACCGTAGCGGGCAGGCTCACTGGCGCTGGTTCAAACCGGCCAACAACAGCGCGATGGCGTCGATATTCTGGTTGGGCGAGGGCGATTGTGGCGTCGGCACATCGTTGTTGAGCATGATCGCGAAGGCCAACCGTTCGCCGGCGGTGGTGGTGACATAACCGGCCAGACAGTGCACGTAGCTCATGCTGCCGGTCTTGGCATGCAGGTTGCCCTCGCCGATGCTCCCGC
>JBEVMS010000293.1:0-9979 GCA_040508515.1 Dyella sp.
GAAGTGGCCGCGCGCCTGCGCTTCGCCGATCAGACCCCACAACAATTGCGCCAGAACCAGCGCCTGTCGGTGCGCATCCTGCTGGACCATCGCGACAACGTGCTGACCGTTCAGCGCGGCTCGTTCGTGGACGAATCCGGCGGTGCCTATGCCTATCTGGTGCACGACGGCATCGCCGAGAAAAAGCCGATCCGCCTGGGCGCCAGCAGTATCGACAAGGTCGAAATTCTGGATGGCCTCAAAGTGGGCGATCGCATCGTGATCTCAGGCACCGACAGTTTCAACAGCGCTGCGCGCGTGGCGATCAGTCGCTGATTATTCGCCGCGCGCTGCAAACAGGCGCGGCATGCAAGGCACCTCGCACCATTCATTCATCACTGAAGGAAACACCATGCTGAAGATGACCCACCTGTCCAAGGTCTACCGCACTGAAGTGGTGGAAACCTATGCCTTGCGCGATTTCAACATCGACGTGCGCGAGGGTGAATTCGTCGCCGTGACCGGCCCGTCCGGCTCCGGCAAGACCACCTTCCTGACCATCGCCGGCCTGCTGGAAACCTTCAGCGGCGGCGAGTACCACCTCGACGGCGTGGAGGTCAGCAACCTCAACGACAACGCGCGCTCGAAGATCCGCAACGAGAAGATCGGCTTCATCTTCCAGGCGTTCAACCTGATTCCCGACCTCAATGTGTTCGACAACGTCGAAGTGCCGCTGCGCTACCGCGGCATGAAAGCCCCTGAGCGCAAGCAGCGCATCATGGACGCCTTGGAGCGCGTCGGTCTGGCCTCGCGTTACAAGCATTACCCGGCCGAATTGTCCGGTGGTCAGCAACAGCGCGTGGCGATCGCCCGGGCGTTGGCGGGCAGTCCACGACTCCTGCTGGCCGATGAGCCGACCGGCAACCTGGACACGCAGATGGCGCGTAGCGTGTTGGAGCTGCTCGAAGACATCCACCGTGGCGGCGCGACCATCGTGATGGTCACCCATGATCCGGAACTGGCCGCACGCGCGCAGCGCAACGTGCACGTGATCGATGGCCAAGTGGTCGATCTGGCCGAGGAACCCCGCTTCCACGGCGGCGCGCATGCTGGCCACGGTCAGCTTGCGTGATGGTCGCGCGGTCTCCCTTCGATCCTTTATCCGAGAGCCTTCTATGCGGCTGAAGTTACTTCCTCTGGCGCTGGGTGTTTTTCTGCTGTCGCCGCTGGTTCATGGCGAGGATCTGATGGATGCCTATCGCCAGGCGGTGGCTAATGACTCGGTTCTGGCCACCGCCGATGCCACCCGTCTGGTGGTGGCCGAGGGCGTGCCACAGGCGCGCTCCGCGTTGCTGCCGCAACTGTCGGCGGGTCTGGACTTGAGTCAATTCCAGGGCGGCGCCAATGGCACGACCACCACGGATACGAATGGCAATGTGATTCCGGTCGGCGCGGGCGGCTATGTGCGCGCCCGCAGCCTCAGCGCCGTACTCAGCCAGCCGATCGTCAACTTGGCCAGCATCGCCAGTCTGCGCGCGGCGCGCTCGAATAATGATGCGCAGGAAGAAACCTATCGCGCCGCCTTGCAGAACCTTTACGGGCGCGTGGCGTCGGCCTATTTCAACGTGCTGGTGGCGCAGGATCTGCTGGCGGTCAACCAGGCCTACGAGGGCGCCTACCAGCAGGAATATGATCAAGCCAGCGTGCGTTTTAAAAATGGCCTGGCGACCGAATCGGACATGACGCAGTCGCAGGCCTACTACCACTTCATCAAGTCGCAGCGGATCAGTGCGCAGGTTGCCCTGAAGGATGCGCGGCGTGCGCTGGAACAGATCACAGGCCAGCCCACACCAGCGTTGAAAACCCTGCGCCTGGACCTGCCGATGCAGCCACCCAGCCCGGCCAGCGCAAAGGCCTGGGTCGACGCGGCAATGCAGACCAATCCGACCATATTGTCGGCCCGCTACACCGTCGACGCCGACGAGCATCGCATCAACGCGGCGCGCGCCGGGCATCTGCCGACACTCAATTTCAGCGTGGGTTACAACAAGTTCGGTAGTTGGTCCAGCCGGCAGCCCGGCAGCGCCGCCTACGGTCCGGGCAGCACCACGGTGGGGCTGACTTTGAATGTGCCGATCTTCAGCGGCGGGTTGGTGCAGTCACAGGTGCGCCAGGCGATCCATCAGCGCGATGAAGACAGCGGCACGCTGGAAAGCCAGCGCCGCCAGGCCGCACGCGACGCCAACAATTTTTACAACCTGGTGGTCGACGGCATCGAGCAAGTGGAGAGCGCGCGCACTGCGGTCGAAGCGGCGCAGAAGTCGCAGGCCTCGATGCGTGCCGGCTACGACATCGGCACCCAAAGCCTGACCAACCTAGTGGTGGCGATCCAGGTGCTGGCCGAGGCGCAGAGCGAATACACCGTGGTGCGCCACCAGTTCATCTTGAACAAGCTGCTGCTCAAGCAAGCCGCCGGCACGATCGACATCAACGACCTGGAAGAAGCCAACCGGCTTCTCGAATGAAAAGCCGCTGCCGCACTACCGACTCACAGAGCCTTCCGGAGCCGTATGTTTTCCTACTATCTACAACTCGGTTGGCGCAGTCTGCGCCACAACCCGTTGCTGACCGCTCTGATGGTGATGGCAATCGCTTTCGGCGTGGCCGCGTCGATGATCACGTACTCGGTCTTTCGCGCCGTGTCGGGAAATCCGATTCCCGATAAATCCACCGTTCTTTTCACGCCGCAGATCGATAGCTGGGGGCCGCAGCAGAATCTCCAGGGCGAACCGCCCGAAGCCCTGAATTACGTGGATGCCATGGCGCTGATGCAAGCGCACGCGGCGAAGCGCCAGACGATGCTATACCAGGTGCAGATGTCGGTGATGCCGGGCGGCGAGCGCGACCTGCCGCTTGCCGCGAACGGCTACGCCATCGGCAGCGACTTCTTCCCGATGTTCGAGGTGCCGTTCGAGTACGGCAGCGGCTGGAGCGGGCAGGATGACGATGCTCGCGCCGGGGTGGTGGTGATCAGCGCCACGCTCAACCAGAAACTGTTCGGTGGTGCCGACAGCGTGGGGCGTACGGTCAGCCTCAACGGCAACGACTACCGCGTGGTGGGCGTGACCGGTCATTGGAATCCCAAGCCGCGCTTCTTCGACCTGTTCAGCACGCAGGGTTTCGAGGATGCCTCGGATTTCTACATGCCATTCACCCGCGCGTTGGACCTGAAAATGCGTACCGGCGGCCGCAACAGTTGCCGTGGCAAGCTCGCGTTCACCACCTGGGAAAGTTACCTGCAAAGCAACTGCGTGTGGATCACCCCGTGGGTGGAGCTGGACAGCGCCGCCGATGTCGCGCGCTACCGCCGCTTTTTGCAGAACTACGCGGCTGACCAGCAGCACGCCGGGCGCTTCGCCTGGGCATCCAACGTGCGCCTGCGCGACGTGATGCAGTGGCTCGACTACGAACACGTCGTGCCGGCGGAGAGCCGCATCTCGCTGATGGTGGCGCTGGGCTTTTTCGTGATCTGCCTGGTCAACACCATCGGTTTGCTGCTGGCGAAGTTCCTACGCCGCGCGGGCGAGATCAGCGTGCGCCGCGCGCTAGGCGCCACGCGTCGGGAAATCTACACGCAGTACCTGATCGAGGCGGGCACGGTGGGGCTGGCCGGCGGTGTGCTGGGCTTGGTGTTCACCGCCCTGGGCGTATCCGGCGTGGGCGTGTTGTTCCCGCCGCAGATCGCGAAGCTGGCGCAGCTGGACGTTTCACTAGTGGGACTGACCTTGCTGGTGGCGATTCTTGCGACCGTGCTCGCGGCGTTCTATCCAGCTTGGCGCGCGGCACACGTGCAGCCCGCCTGGCAACTGAAATCCAATTGAGGCGACGACGATGAGCCTGCAGATCAAACCCATCCTCGTCGCGTTGCGCCGGCACAAGGCGGGCACCGTGCTGATCGCGCTGCAGATCGCACTGACGCTGGCGATCGTGTGCAATGCGCTGTTCATCATCCACCAGCGCCTGTCCAACCTGTCCCAGGCCAGCGGTGTCGACGAGGCCAACGTTTTCGTGATCCGCAACCAGTGGGCCGTCGACAAGACGACGCCGCAGGTCGATGCGCAGGTGAAAGCCGACCTGCTCGCGCTGCGCCAACTGCCCAGCGTGCGCGATGCGGCTCCCGCCAGCGGCTATCCGCTGCAGGGCGGCGGCTGGGACAACTACGTCACGATGACGCCGGACCAGGCCGAGCCGACCACCGATGCGGCGGTGTACACCGGCGATGAGCATTTGCTCGATACCTTGGGCTCGCGGTTGGTGGCGGGGCGCAACTTCCGTGCGGACGAAGTCGTTCCGCAGGGTGCCCAAGAGACGATCATTCCGCCCGTCGTCATCGTGAGCAAGGCGCTGGCCGATCGCCTGTTCCCCGATGGTTCGGCGCTGGGCAAGAGCTTTTACGCGATGGGTGCGACACCGAGCACGATCATCGGCATCGTCGACGTGCTGCATCGGCAGGGTACGGACCAGGGGAGCAACATCTACGCGGGGCAGGTACTGATCTGGCCGCTGCGCGCGGCGGATGCGCGCGGCCTGTTTTACATCGTGCGCGCCAAGCCGGGCCAGCTCGCCGCGGCCATGCGCGAGGCGCCCAAGGCACTCTACGCGCAGAACCGCAAGCGCATCATTGCCCCCAGGGACGGCATACAGGACTACGCGCAGGTCCGCCACAGCGCCTTCGATAGCGACCGCGGCATGGCGATCCTGATGGGGGTGATCTGCGTGGTGTTGCTGGCGATCACCGCCGCCGGCATCGTCGGACTGACCAGTTTCTGGGTCGGTCAACGACGCAAGCAGATTGGCGTGCGCCGCGCGTTGGGCGCGACACGCGGCGACATTCTCAGCTACTTCCTGACCGAGAACCTGTTGATCGGCGTGGGCGGCGTGGCGGTGGGCAGCCTGCTGGCACTGTCGATCAACCTGTGGATGGTCAGCGAATTTGCGATGGCGCGCATCTCGATGCTTTACGTGGCGACTGGAGTGATCGTGCTGCTGCTCCTGGGGCAGGGCGCGGTACTGGCACCCGCCATGCGCGCCGCCCGGGTATCGCCGGTGGAGGCCACGCGCAGCGTATGAAAACCACGGCTTTCGAACATTTTCCGCCACGCCGAGACGGTCGCCCGTCCTGTGCTGGCGCCTCCATCCGCAGCTGCGCTGATCGCGTGCTGCATCGCTAGAGGGAACACCATGTTTTCCTATTATTTCCAACTGGGTATTCGCAGTCTGTGGCGCAGCCGCGGCCTGACCATGCTGATGGTGCTGGCGATCGGCTTCGGCGTGGGTGCTTCGATGACCACCTACGCGGTGTTCCGCGCGGTGTCGGGCGATCCCATTCCGTGGAAATCGTCGCGGCTGTTCGTGCCGCAGATCGACATGTGGGGGCCCAAGGCGCGTTCAACGGACGGCGAGCCGCCTAACGCATTGGATTACACCGACGCGTTGGCGCTGATGCGTGATCACCGTGCCAAATTGCAATCGGCCGTGTATCAGATATCACCCTCGATCGTGCCGCCTGGCGTTGGCAAGCATCCGCTCAATGTCAGCGGGCATGCGGTGTACAGCGAGTTCTTTCCGATGGTGGATGCGCCGTTCCAATACGGCGAAGGCTGGCGCGCCAGCGACGATACCCAGCGCGCACCGGTGGTGGTGATCAGCAGGAAGCTCAATCAGAAGCTGTTCGGCGGCGCCAACAGCGTCGGCAAGACCATCAACATCGAAGGCAAGGATTATCGCGTTACCGGTGTACTGGATAACTGGAATCCGCAACCGCGCTTTTACGATGTGGTCAACAGCGGCGGCTTTTCCACCGGTACGGATGACGTGTTCCTGCCGTTTCTGCAAGCCATCGCGGCGAACATCTCCAACGATGGCAACACCAACTGCAGCCAGCCGAGCCAGGGCTCGGGTTTCGTCGGGTTGCAGCAGTCCAGCTGCATATGGATTGCCTACCTGGCGCAGTTGGACAATGCCGCAGCGGTCAGTGCCTACACGCAATATTTGGACGGCTACGCGCGCGAGCAGCAGCAAGCCGGGCGCTTCAGTTGGGCGCCGAACAATCGCCTGCGCAACCTGCCGCAATGGCTCGACAACCAGCGTGTCGTGCCCAGCGATACCCAGGTGTCGCTGCTGGTAGCGATCGGATTGCTGGTGGTGTGTCTGGTCAATACCGCCGGTCTGCTGCTGGCCAAATTTCTGCGCCGCAGTGGCGAGATCGGCGTGCGCCGGGCCTTGGGTGCGCAGCGCAGCACGATCTACGCGCAGTTTCTCACCGAGGCCGGGGTGATCGGCGCGGCGGGCGGCTTGCTTGGCTTGGTTTTGACCGGCGTAGGTATCGCCAGCGTCGGCCTGGTGTTGCCTCGGGAAATCGCCAACCTCGCTCGGCTGGACATCGCGCTGCTGGGGATGACCCTGCTGGTGTCGATCGCCGCCACCTTGCTGGCCGGGCTCTATCCCACCTTTCGCGCCTCGCGGGTTCAACCCGCCTGGCAGCTCAAATCCAACTGAGGGCGCCATCATGAGCTTGCATCCCATTCTCGCGGCGCTGCGCAAGCACAAGGCCGGCGTGGTGTTGATCGCGCTGCAGATCGCGCTGACCCTGGCAATCGTCTGCAACGCGGTATTCATCATCGGCCAACGCATTGAACGCATCAATCGGCCCAGCGGACTGGATGAGCAGAACTTGTTTCTTGTTTCTCAGCAGTGGGTCGGGGCGCCCAGCGCCGACGACCCGGCCGGCGCGCAAAAACTCGACGTGATGATGCGCGAAGATCTGGCCGCGCTGCGCAGCCTGCCCAACGTGGTCTCGGTGGTGCCGATCAATTCATTGCCGCTACTCAATTCGTCGTGGACCGGGGCGCTGTCGTTGAAGCCGGGCACTGGCTACGACGAATCCAACGGCAGTGCGCGCAGCAGCTATTACTTCGTGGATGATCAGGCGGTCGCCACGCTGGGACTGCGGCTGGTTGCCGGGCGCAATTTCACCGCCGGCGAGATCAACCACCACGGCGTGCGCGATCAGTTCGTCGCGCCGGTGGTCATGGTGACCAAGGCGATCGCCGACAAGCTCTATCCGCAAGGCGCGGTGGGCAAGGTGGTCTACGTCGATGGCACCAGCACGCCGAGTACCATCGTCGGCGTGGTCGAGCGCATGCAGGTGCCTAGCGTGAGTATCTGGGCGGATGGCTTTGTCTGGAATTCCACGCTGCAGCCGGTGCGCCTGGGGGCCAGCTTTTCGCGCTATGCGGTGCGCGCCAAACCGGGTCAGTTGGAAGCGGCGATGCGCGCGGTGCCGGCGGCGCTCTACCGCGTCGATCCGATGCGCGTGCTCGACGACGACAGCGTGTTTTCGTTCGCGCAGATTCGCCAGAACGCCTACCGCTCCGATCGGGGCATGGCGATCCTGATGGGCGTGGTGTGCGTGATTCTGGTCGCGGTAACCGCCGCCGGCATTGTTGGCCTGACCACCTTCTGGGTCGGTCAGCGCCAGCGCCAGATCGGCGTGCGGCGCGCACTGGGCGCGCGCAAGATCGACATCCTGCGCTACTTCCAGATCGAGAATCTGATGATCGCGGGGATCGGCGCGGTGCTAGGCATTGCGCTGGCGATCTCGCTCAACCTGTGGCTGATCAGTCGCTACGAAATGGCGCGGCTGCCGGTGCCCTACGTGTTGCTGGCGGTGCTGGTGGTGATGGCGCTGGGCCAAGCGGCGGTGTACGTGCCGGCGCGCCGTGCCTCGGCGATCGCGCCGGTGGTAGCCACGCGCGCCGCCTGAGGTAGTGCCTGAACGATTCGGCGCGGCGAGCGCCGGATCGGTTGCCCAATCGTCGCATCGCTATGCGTCACGTATTTTCTGAGGGAGCTTCACGGTGCTCGGCTATTACTTCGAATTGGCTTTACGCAGCCTCAAGCGCAACACGGTGCTCACCGCGCTGATGGTGCTCGCGATCGCAGTCGGCATCGGTGCCAGCATGACCACGCTGACGGTGATGCATCTGCTTTCGGGCGATCCGATTCCATCGCGCAGTGCGACGCTGTTCTACCCGCAGGTCGATCCCGATCCCAGCCCGGCGGCGAAGCACAAGCCGTATGACGTGATGGACTACCGTTCCGCGACCGACCTGTGGCGCGCGCATCGGGCTGATCGACAGGCGCTGATCGCCACCAGCCAACAGCGCCTGAGCGCGCCAGAGGTCAACCTGCCGCCACTGATGGAGCAGATGCTCGCGACGACCAGCGACTTCTTCCCGATGTTCGACGTGCCTTTCCGCTATGGCCACGGCTGGAGCGCCGGTGACGACGCGGCGCGTGCACGCGTGGTGGTGATCTCCAGCGATCTCAACAACCGCCTGTTCGCCGGCGCCAACAGCGTAGGGCGGACGCTGCGCTTTAAGGACACCGATGTGCGCATCGTCGGCGTGCTGGCGCCCTGGCGGCCATCGCCGCAGTTCTACACGGTCGCCGGCGGACGCTTCGCGGGAGGCGACACGGCAAACTTCTATAGCCGGCCGGAGGGCGTGTTCGCGCCGTTCGAGAGTGCGCTGCAAATAAACGCCAGCGGCTTCAGGCCGTTCACCTGCTGGCATGTGTGGGACAAGCAGCAGCCCATGCAAACATCGCCCTGCGTATGGGTAGCGCTGTGGGTGCAGTTGGACGGCCCGGCCAAGGTCGCAGGCTACCAGCGCTACCTGGCCGATTACGCCGCGCAGCAGAAAGCGCTGGGACGCTTCGTGCATGCGGACAACACGCGCATGCAGAGTCTGATGCAGTGGCTGGACTACAACCGTGTAGTGCCCAGCGACGTGCGGTTGCAGACGTGGCTGGCATTCGCCTTCCTTGCCATCTGTCTGTTCAACACGGTCGGTCTACTGCTGGCGAAGTTCCTGCGGCGTGCCGGCGAGATCGGCGTGCGCCGCGCGCTCGGCGCCAGTCGTGCGGCGGTGTTCGCGCAGTGCCTGGTCGAGGCCGGCATGATCGGATTGCTCGGCGGAGTCGGCGGTCTACTGCTGACGCTGACCGGGCTGTGGCTGGTGCGCCGCCAGCCGGTGGAATACGCCGACCTGGTGCAGTTGGACGCCTCGATGTTCCTGCTCACGTTCGCACTGGCTCTGGCCGTCAGCGTGCTGGCTGGCGTGCTGCCCGCCGCGCGTGCCAGCCGCCTGACTCCCAGTTTGCAATTGAAGACGCTCTGAGGCCGCCATGCAAATTCAGCCCATCCTTGCCGCGCTTCGCCGCCACCGCCTGGCCAGCCTGTTGATCGCCCTGGAGATCGCGCTCGCCTGCGCGGTGCTCTGCAATGCCTTTTTTCTGATCGTGAGCCGGGTCCAGCAGACCCATGTCGACAGCGGCGTGGACGAACGCGCGCTGGCGGTGGTGAAGCTCACCGGTTACGACGAGGCCAAGTCGGTTGATCTCAACGCACGCGTGCTCGACGGCCTTGGCAAATTGCCCGGCGTGCAGTCGGTCAGCGTGATCAACGCGGTGCCGTTCGGCGAGCACGCCGGCACGGCGGGGATCACGCTCGACGCGGCGGGCGAGCATTTCGGCGGCGTGGTGCATTTCTACGTCGGCGGACCGGGAAGCTACCAGGCGCTGGGCCTGCGCCTGCTGGCGGGACGCGCGCCGCAAATGTCCGACTACCAGCCAATGCCGGGCCTCTTCCCGAACGACGCCACCGTGCTGGTGACGCGCGCATTGGCCGAGCATCTGTGGCCGGGCGTCGACCCGCTGGGCAAGGAATTCTGGTGCGACAAGTTTCACTTCCGGGTCAGTGGCGTGGTCGCGCACATGGCCCGGCCCAATGGCGGCGAGGGCGGCCCGGATACGATCGAGTGGTCGGTGTTTGCAACGGCGCAACCGGGCGCGAATCTGGCCGGCCTCTATCTGCTGCGAGCTGACCCAAGCGTCCTGCCACGGGTATTGCGCGATGCGCGCGCGGCGATGGCGCGCA
>JBEVMS010000003.1:0-6604 GCA_040508515.1 Dyella sp.
CCGGGTCGGTGACTGTATTGGGCGCCGAGCCGCGGATATCTGCGGGAATCGTCATGGCCGAGCAGTTGTTGCTATTGACGTACCAGCCCGGCTGCTCGTTGAAATTGCGCGGACAGGGCGCATTGCCGGCCTGGATGTTAGAGAGAAAATTGGTGGCAAAGGCGGTGCTCAGATCCACCTTGTTGGCCGCGACATATTTCTTGGAACTTGGCGTCCAGCAGGTGCCATTGAGTGTGCCCGCGCAATAGCCATCCCGCCACGCCGCGGTGTAACTGGTAGCGCCACCGATGCCACCCAGCGCCGCGCCGGTTGCATCGGGTGGCACCACGTAGGTCACGTTGGGGTCGAAATAAATCGGGTTGCCGGTGGCCGAGTAGTAATAAACCTCGTCGGAATTGCTGTCCATCGCATCGGGAATCGAGGTCGAACTCATCGAGCCCGAATCATCGAACGTCACCACGATGTTGGGCGCCACCTTTGTGGTTACCCCGGGTGGGGTGGCGCTGATGGTGACGGTGTTGGCGGCCGCTGGCAGTCCGGCCAGCAGGGTCAGCAGCAAGACCAGGAACGTTGCGATAAATCGATTGGGTTGCTTTGCACTCATCGCTTCGCTCCGCTTAACTGGCGACACACGACACCTGGCTCGGCGTCACGAAGGTGGTTTCCAGGGTACGCACCGTGTTGGGATTGGTGCCGAGCGCACGTGCCGTCACTCGATAAATGTAGTACGGCGTGGTGCCGGCGCCACTGCTACCCGATTCGGCGGCGTGTGAGCTGCTTGCATCCGGCGCGCGGTCGGTTCCCAGATACTCCAACAGCACCAGCGCGTTGGCGGCCAGGCCGCCGTTAGCCGCTTGGGTGTAGTCCGTGCTACCGCCGGCGCCTTGATAAACGGTGCCTGCCCCACTGTTTTTGGCGATGGTGTAGTCCGTGCTGGTGCGAAAAGTAGTGACCTTGCTGTTGATGTTGCCCGGCTGGCTTGAGTCGTAGCAGGCAAGGCCTGCGCCGGTATTGTTGTAGAGTCGCCACTCCGTGCCGCGGATCGCTGTTTCGGCCATCCATTCGGCAGCCTGCGCACTGGCCAGGCCACCGACGATGCGCTCCTGCAACAAGGAGCGGCCGGTGGCGCTGATCGCCATGATGGTCAGCAGCAGAAGAAAGATCAGCGCCACGATAAGCACCACGCCCTGCTGCCTACCACGACGTGTAAAGTGCGGACGCGGGATGCCTAGCCCCGCTCCCACATGCGCGCCGGTCCGCACCTGCGCACCGTCTGCAACGCGCGTCCTATGTAGCGATGCTCCAACAGTCATGGGTTGTAGTTCCGTACTGAAATCAGCGCCGTGAATTCGCGCCGCAGCATTTGATCGACGAAACCCTGCTGCGACGGCATCACCTTGCGTGAGCTATCGCTGGGCGCCGAGGCGACAGCGGCGGTATCCCCGGTATCACCCCAATAGACATAAGCCATGTCATTCGCAGTCAAGGTGTACAGCGGCACTTGGCCATCCATAAGCACGTGGACTTCGACACTTTGCACGGAACGCCACAGGCAGCCAACGCTACTCAGTGGATTGGGCTCGGTAGCCGGGCATGAAGTCGTCCCGTCCACTTGGGCCGCCGTCAGGTAACGGGTATTGCCGTTGGCATCCATCACACCGTAGCGAAAATCCAGCCGCTCGATGCCGCGCACCAGTTCGCTGTCCGTGCCGTTGACGCGGCGGATCAATGCGCCCGTGGTGTGTCCGTTGTTGTCACTGACTACTTTCAGATAGTAAGTGACCGTGACGAAGTTGTTCTTGAAGTCGAACACCTTGGGCGCAAAGTTCGAGGGCGGGTTGATCGTGGTACCGGTGAAGTTGACCGTACCGTCGGGCGTAAAAGTGCTGCCAGACATCGTCGCGGCGAAGATCTGCGCGCTGTTGCAATCGGCCAGCATCAATAGGCCACCGTAGTTCGCTGCCGTCGGCACCGCCGGCTCGCCGGTCCCCTGGCCAATGGTGAGGCTGGCAACGCCACCACTGCCGTTATTGGTGACGCTGGTGGTGGTTCCGTTGATGGCCCAGCCGCTGGCCGGATCGAGATAACGCAGGGTCAGCACGGATGTTCCAGGCACTCGGCTGTTCGCGGTTTTCGCCATGGTGGTGCTGTTAGGTTTTGGATCGACCGGGGTGCAGGTACTGGTGGTGCAGTCATAGCCACGCATCGAAAAGAAGGCTGGCATGGCATAGGCAGCCTGCGGTGCCGCCGGGTAGGCTCCGGTTCCCCAGACCGTGGTCACGTCGGACAATGCCGCGCTCAACGTGGCGCCTGGCACGTAGACTTTGGGCGCACGCAGGTATTTGTCCAGTTTCAATACGCCATTGCTCAGTGCGCCGGCCTCGCCCCCTTCGTTGTTGCAATAAAAACCATTAGCCATGCGCAGGTCGCCGCTCAAGCGGGTAATGGCGTAGCGGCCCTCCTCTTGCAAGGTGGCGAGCTGGGTCTGCACACGATTGGCGCTTGAGGTCGAGATAAACAAACTGACGATACCGGCCGATATCAGCAGGCCCAGCAGCATGGCCACCATCAATTCGATCAAGGTCAGACCGGCCTGGCACCCAGGCCTGGGCAATGAATTTGTCATGGCTGGAACGTCAGTGAGAGGGTTTGCTGCGCAGCCGCCTGGCCCGTACCCATGACGGCCTGCTCAGCCCAAAAGATCTTCATCACGCAGCTACCGCCGTAAGGTGGCCGACTCATGAAGTCCGCAGGCGCTGCGCCACCGGCGGCGCAGTTGATGCTCGCACTGACCCCAGGCAGAAATTCGCTTAAGGCGTTGCTCCACACGAACTTGTCGCGGACCGCAAGATTCGCTGGGCTACAGGCCGATGTGCTGTCGCAGGTTTGGTTGGTCGTCGTTGGATAGTTGCCGTTATAACTGCCACTCCATACGCCCCAAGGATTGGCGCGCATGCGATCGGCCATGCCGCTGGCGAGAAACGAGGCTTGGGTGCGCAAATAGGCGACCTGATTGGAGCGCGTCGCCATCACCAACAAACCAGCCAATCCGATCAGTCCGATGCTGAAGATCAGCACCGCGACCAAGACCTCGATCAGCGAGACACCCCGCTGCCGTTCCCTTGCGTACATGTTCCCAGCCCCTGCACCCTTCCCCAACGACAACGTAGATCAACGCGCGCCCCTCCCCAAGTTTTTTCCGATCAGCGGCGGCATTCGTCCGATGGCCGGTAGCGAATGCCGCAGAATCGTGCGCCACTCCCCTGCGAAGAATAAAATTTCGAGCGCCGGTCCTTGCTGGCAAGCTGGGCTATCGTGGCCGCACGCGACGTTCGCGAAGGCGTGATAGTCATGCGTGGATGCGATAGTCAAGGCCAATCAAATCCATCTGATCAATCAATTTCAATAATCAACCCAGCCGCCGTATGCTTACCCCTCGAACTTCCCACCACTAAGGAACAACCGATGTCCCTGATCAACACCAAGATCAAACCGTTCAAGGCCAATGCCTACCACAACGGCAAGTTTGTTGAGGTCACCGACGAGACCCTGAAGGGCAAGTGGTCGGTGTTCGTGTTCTACCCCGCCGACTTCACCTTTGTGTGCCCGACCGAGCTGGAAGACCTGGCCGAGAACTACGCTGAGTTCCAGCGCCTGGGCGTCGAGATCTACAGCGTGTCGACCGACACCCATTTCGCGCACAAGGCTTGGCACGACACCTCGGACGCGATCAAGAAGGTCAACTACGTGATGCTGGCCGATCCGACCACCACCATCTCGCGCAATTTTGAAGTGTTGATCGAAGAAGAAGGCCTGGCCCTGCGCGGCACCTTCGTGGTCAACCCGGAAGGCCAGATCAAGCTGTGCGAAATCCACGACAACGGCATCGGCCGTGACGCCGGCGAGCTGCTGCGCAAGGTCAAGGCCGCGCAGTACATCGCCTCCCACCCGGGTGAAGTGTGCCCGGCCAAGTGGAAGGAAGGCGCGCAGACGCTGACCCCGTCGCTGGACCTGGTCGGCAAGATCTAAAGCGGTACCGCGGCCGGATGCACTGCACGGCGCCCGGCCGCACCCTCCTCGCTCCCCTGCACATCGATACGGAACGCATAACTATGTTGGACGCCAATCTCAAAACCCAGCTCAAGAGCTATCTGGAAAAGATCACGCATCCGATCGAAATCGTTGCGACCCTGGACGACAGCGCCAAGGCGCGCGAAATGCAGGAGCTGCTGCAGGAAATTTTTGAGCTGTCCCCGCAGATCAGCCTGGTCGAACGTCACGATGCCAACGTGCGTGCGCCCTCGTTCGCGCTCAATCGTCCCGGCACGGATATCAGCGTGCGCTTCGCCGCGATTCCGATGGGCCACGAGTTCACCTCGCTGGTGCTGGCCCTGCTGCAAGTGGGTGGCCATCCGGTCAAGCTGGACGCCGACACGATCGAGCAGATTCGCCAGCTCGACGGTCATTACGAATTCGAAACCTACGTCTCGTTGACCTGCCAGAACTGCCCCGACGTGGTGCAGGCGCTCAACGTGATGTCGATCATCAACCCCAAGATTCGCCACGTCACTATCGACGGCGCGCTGTTCCAGGACGAAGTTGAAAAGCGCCAGATCATGTCGGTGCCGACGATGTACTTGAACGGCCAGCTTTACGGCCAGGGCCGCACCAGCGTCGAGGAAATCCTCGCCAAGCTGGATAGCGGCGCCAGCCAGCGCGAGGCCGAAAAGCTCGCGTCGCGCGAAACCTTCGACATGCTGATCGTCGGCGGCGGCCCGGCCGGCGCGGCGGCGGCGATCTACTCGGCGCGCAAAGGTATTCGCACCGGTGTGGCGGCCGAGCGCTTCGGCGGCCAGGTGCTCGATACGCTGGCGATCGAAAACTTCATCTCGGTGCAGGAAACCGAAGGCCCCAAGTTCGCCACCGCGCTGGAGCAGCATGTGAAGGCCTACGAGGTCGACATCATGAACCTGCAGCAGGCCACCGAACTGGTCCCTGGCGAGCTGATCGAGGTCAAGCTGGCCAATGGCGCCACCCTGCGCAGCAAGACCGTGGTGCTTGCCACCGGCGCGCGCTGGCGCAAAGTGAACGTGCCCGGCGAGGACACCTACCGTAACCACGGTGTGGCTTACTGCCCGCATTGCGACGGTCCGCTGTTCAAAGGCAAGCGCGCTTCGGTGATCGGCGGCGGCAACTCCGGCGTGGAAGCGGCGATCGATCTGGCCGGCATCGTGGCGCACGTCACACTGATTGAGTTCGACGCTCAGCTGCGCGCCGATGAAGTGCTGCAACGCAAGCTGCGCAGCTTGCCCAACGTGACCGTGATCACCAGCGCACAGACGTCCGAAATCACCGGCGACGGCAGCAAGGTCAACGGACTGAGCTACATCGATCGGGCCAGCGGCGACACGCACCACATCGAGTTGGAAGCGGTGTTCGTGCAGATCGGCCTGGTGCCCAACACCGAGTGGCTGAAAAGCTCAGGCATCAAGCTCAGCCCGCGTGGCGAGATCGAGGTGGACGCCAAGGGCCAGACCTCGCTACCGGGCGTGTTCGCCGCCGGTGACGTCACCACCGTGCCGTTCAAGCAAATCGTGATCGCCGTGGGCCAAGGCGCAACCGCCGCGCTGGGTGCCTTCGATCACCTGATCCGCAGCACCGCACCAAGCGCGCCAAGCGTCAAGGCCAATGCGGACAAGGTTGCCGTGCCGGCCTGATCCAAAGCTCCCGTGTGACCAACGCGCCCTGTGGCGGCGGGGTGCGTCTTTTTTTAAGGCTGGACGATCACGCACGTCTGATGCGATCGATATAGCGCTTGCCAGCGACCGCCACGCCCCCGTAAAATCGCCGACTCTCGCCGGAATAGCTCAGTTGGTAGAGCGCGTCATTCGTAATGATGAGGTCGTAGGTTCGATTCCTATTTCCGGCACCAGATTAAAAGCCCGCAGCCATGCGGGCTTTTTCTTTGAGACTTAGGTTCACCACGGACAGGGGGGGCGATGCGTTGCCCACATGTTCAACCCGCAGAAAGAAAACAACTGCCGTCCATTTAAAACGGCCGCACTTGGCGGCCGTTCGATGGTTATCCAACCCAACGCGTTACAGCGAGGAAACGCCTGAGCCGCTGACCAGGCGCAGTTCCTTGGGCAGGGCGAAGGTGATGGTCTCGGGCTCGCCGTCAAGCTCCAGCACGTTGCCGGCGCCCCAGGATTGCAGTCGGGCGATCACGTCGCGCACCAGTTTGTCCGGCGCCGAGGCGCCAGCGGTCAGGCCGATCCGGGTTACGCCTTGGAGCCAGTCGCGCTCGATGTATTCGGCGCCGTCGATAAGGTAGGAGCGCACGCCCTGCTTTTCGGCCAACTCACGCAAGCGATTGGAATTAGAGCTATTGATCGAGCCGACCACCAACATCAGATCGACCGAATCGGCCAAGCGGCGCACCGCGTCCTGACGATTCTGCGTGGCGTAGCAAATATCGTCCTTGCGCTGCCCTTCGATCTCGGGGAATTTCTCGCGCAGCGCGGCGATGATCGCCTTGGTGTCGTCCACCGATAGCGTGGTCTGGGTGACGTAGGAGAGCAGATGCGGAAACTTCGGCGCCAGT
>JBEVMS010000030.1:0-5502 GCA_040508515.1 Dyella sp.
CGCAGGCCGGCGCGACGCTGCTGCTGGTGCCCAGTTGTACCGACACCGAGGCAGGCGCCACACGCGTGCGCATCGGCTGCCAAGCGCGTGCGCTGGAAAATCAGCTGCCGGTGCTGTGCTCGGTCACCGCGGGTCAAGTGACTGGAGCCCGGTACTGGATCTCAACAGCGGACGCGCGGCGATCTACGTGCAACCCGATCGCGGTCTGCCCAGCGACGGCGTGCTGGCCCAGCACGGCACGGCGCCCGGCTGGCTGCTGGCCGGCCTTGATGTGCAGGCAGTGAGCGCCGCGCGGGCGCAGGGGCAAGTGGGCGTCGCCGCGGACTGGAACGGTCAGCTGCGCGCCTGCATGCAATCGGCGCGGCTGGGCGATTGGAATGACGCGACGCGAGCCGGCGATGAGCGATAAATCGCTGGCGCAATGGCTCAGCTATCAAGAGCAGGTCAATCTGCACAGCATCGAACTGGGGTTGGATCGCGTTCGTGCGGTGTGGCAACGGATGGGGGCGGCGCGGCCGGCACCGGTCGTGATCACCGTCGGCGGCACCAATGGCAAGGGTTCCAGCGTGGCGTTGCTGGAGGCAATGCTGCGCGCGGCGGGCTTGCGCGTGGGTTGCTACACCTCGCCACATCTGCTGCGTTACAACGAGCGTGTGCGCATCGAAGGCAGCGACGCCGACGATGCGGCGCTGATCGGCGCCTTCGAGCGCATCGACGCGGCGCGCCGGCCCGGACACGTCGATGAGATCAAGCTGACCTACTTCGAGTTCGGCACGCTGGCCGCCATGGACCTGTTCGCTGGCGCCGGGTTGGATGTCGCCGTGCTCGAAGTCGGCCTGGGTGGGCGTTTGGATGCGGTCAACATCATCGACGCGGACGCGGTGCTGATCACCACGGTGGATCTGGATCACACCGAGTGGCTGGGCCCCGATCGTGACCGCATTGGCGTGGAAAAGGCCGGGATTGCGCGCCCGGGCCGTCCGGCAATCATCGGCGAATGCAGTCCGCCGCAGGGGCTGTGCGACGCGCTGGCCGCGATCGGCGCACGAACGATCGCCGCCGGTGCCGATTTCAACGCCGAGCTCACGACACAGGGCTGGCGCTGGCATCACCGCGATGGCGACACCCTGGATTTGCCACCGCTGACCTTGGCCGCGCCGGTGCAATACGCCAACGCGGCGGCGGCGATTGCCTGCCTGCACGCGTTGCACGTGCCTTTGCAGCGTCTGGCCGGCGGGCATATCCAAGGTGACAACTTCGTCCAGTGCTGGAGTGCGGCAATCGCTCAGGCACTGCGCGAGGTCACGGTTCCTGCACGTTTACAGTCGTTGGGGGGCGACCCAGCGCTGATCGTGGATGTCGGGCATAACCCACAGGCGGCACGTGCGCTGGCCGAGTGGCTGCGGGGGCAACCAGGTGGACCGGTGCACGCGGTGTACGGCGCGCTAGCGGACAAGGACGTATCGGGCGTGATCGAGGCACTGGCCGATCATATCGACCACTGGCACCTGGCCGGATTGGAGCGCGATACCACACGTGGCCTCTCCGCCACCGAGGTAGCCGCGATCTTGCTGACGCAGCGACCTCAAGCGCGGCACCACGTCTATCCCGATGTCGCCACTGCCTTGGCTGCGGCGCGGCAAACGGCACCGGCGCGCGCGCGGGTCCTGGCGTTCGGCTCGTTCTTCGTCGCTAGCGCGGTGCTGGCAATCCAGTCACAGGAAGCGTCGCAGCGATCGGTATGAGCCGGTCGCCGTGAAACCGCGCTGAGGCAGGTATAATCGGCGCATTGTGTATTGCACTGATCCCCTTGGGAGCCTGACTTGAACGCACGCCTGCTCGGAGCCGCTGTTCTGATCGCCTTGGCGGTTATCTTCGTGCCGATGTTCTTCTCCAGTAAGCCGGTGGCGCCGGGGGCCGATCAAACCGTCAGCCTGGATATTCCCGCCGCCCCCGACCGCGACCTGCAAACCCGCACCATGAGCCTGACTCCCGGCGCCGCGCCGGCCGGTGCCAAGTCGGCGGCGGGCAGCCCACTGGGCAGCGGCAGCAACGGCAGTCCGGTGATCGCCGGGCCCAACACCGGTGCGCCGGCCAGCGGCGATGCGCTGGCGACGGTCAATATCGGCTCCAATCGCCCGCGCGATGTCGAAACCGATCCGCAGGCCGGGCAAGCACCGCAGCCGACCAGCGTGCAGGCGCCAGGCAAGACGACGCCCACGCCCGCACCAAGCCAGCCCGCCCCGGCGATCCCCGCGCAGCCACGCGTGACCAAGCCGGCAGCGAGCGCGCCGACGACGCAGGCTCCCGCGCCGGCCGTGGCGGACCAGACGGCGGTCGCGGCGCGCGGCAACTACAGCGTCAACCTCAGCGCTTATGCCTCCGCGGCGAGTGCGCAAAACCTGATGCAGCGCGTGCGCGGCATGGGCTATCCGGTAACCAGCCGCGCGATCAACCAGGCCGGCAAGGCGTTGACTTTGGTGGTGGCCGGTCCGTTTGGATCACGCGCCGCGGCCGAAGCGGCGCGATTGAAGATCACCCAGAGCGTGCCCGGCGTGCCGGCGCGGCTGGAGTCCGGCGCAAGTACCCAGCAAGGCGATGCGCCGGCGCTCGCCACACCGTCCCGCGCGGTTGCTTCAAGCGCCCCAGCGGCCTCTGCCAAAGCCGGCGGCTGGGCGGTGCAGGTGGCTGCGGTGGGCAATCAGGCTGACGCCAACGCACTGCGCGACAAATTGCGCGCCAACGGCTTCGATGGTTTCGTCGACACCGCGACGGTTGGCGGCAAACAGCTGTGGCGGGTGCGCGCCGGCCCGCAGACCCAGCGCGAGGATGCACTGCGGCTGCGCGATCAGATCAAGGCCAAGCTGGCGCTCAGTGGCAATGTGGTAAGCATGCCCTGATGGCGCACTGCACCTGTCAGGTAAGGCTGGCATCGCCGTGGGCGTTGCCTTTTTGAATACAATGTCGCGGACGCGCCGTGCGCAACCGGGCCAGGCGATGGTGCGATAAGTGAACTGGACTGATTACATCATTCTGGCAGTGCTGGGCCTATCGATCTTGATCGGGCTCTGGCGTGGCCTTATCTCCGAAGTGTTGGCGCTGGCGGTGTGGGTTGCCGCGTTCTGGGTCGCCTGGACCTTCGGGCCAGCCGTGTCGGCGTATTTCGACCATACGATCGAATTACCCTCGGCGCGGCTGATTGTCGGCTACGGTCTGTGTTTTATCGCGGTGCTTGTACTGGGTGCCTTGCTGCGTTTCGTGATCGGCCGATTGGTCGAGAGCACGGGGCTCAGTGGCACCGATCGGCTGCTGGGCATGATCTTCGGATTCGCTCGTGGCGTGCTGCTGGTGACTTTGATGGTGTTTTTGCTGAGCTTCACCGCCTTCACGCGCGATCCGTGGTGGCGCGAATCGGCGTTGTTGCCGCAGTTTCAAGGCATGGCGGCGTGGTTAGGCGAGCGGGTGCCGCCGAACGTGCGCCGCTACCTGTATCCGGCGGCTTCCATGCTTGATCGTTTACCCGCCGTGCCTGGCGTATCGCCAGCGACCGTGCGCAGTGCGCCATCCCCGGCCGCAACGGATGCGGCGCCCACGGCAACACATCCAGAAACCAGGTAAAGCAGCATGTGCGGAATCATCGGCATCGTCGGTACCACAGAGGTGGCATCGGCTCTTTATGACGGCTTGACCGTCCTGCAGCATCGCGGTCAGGACGCTGCGGGCATCGCCACCGTGGACGGCTCGCGGCTGCGGCTGCACAAGGGCAACGGCCTGGTCCGCGACGTGTTCGCCGACGCCGCGGTGGCCCAGTTGCACGGGCGCATCGGAATCGGCCATTGCCGTTATCCGACCGCCGGCTCCGAAGGCTCGGCCGAGGCGCAACCGTTCTACGTCAATTCGCCTTACGGCATCGCCTTCGCGCACAACGGCAACCTGGTCAACACCGAGACGCTGCGCCGCGAAATGTTCGAGGACGATCGGCGCCATATCAACACCGACTCGGATTCCGAAGTGCTGCTCAACGTGCTGGCGCACGAGCTGCAGGTGCACGATCGGCGCTCGCTGACTCCGGAACAGATCTTCAAGGCGGTCGCTGGCGTGCATGCGCGGGCGCGCGGCGGTTATGCCTGCATCGCGCTGCTGCTCGGTTACGGCCTGCTGGCGTTTCGCGATCCCAACGGCATCCGTCCGCTGGTACTGGGCGAGCGCGTCAGCGGCAACGAGCGCGAATACGCGGTGGCCTCCGAGTCGGTGGCGTTCGACGTGCTGGGCTTCAAGCGCGTGCGCGATATCGAGCCGGGCGAGGCGGTGTTCATCACCGAAGACGGCCAACTGCACACCGCGCGCTGCGCCGAGGGCGCGATCCATGCGCCGTGCATCTTCGAATACGTCTACTTGGCCCGGCCCGATTCGATGATCGAGGATGTCTCGGTCTACAAGGCGCGCCTGCGCATGGGCGAGAAACTGGCCGAGAAGATCCTGCGCGAGCGGCCGGACCACGGCATCGACGCGGTGATTCCGATTCCCGACACCGCGCGCACCGCCGCCAGCGCGCTAGCCGGTGCGCTGGGCGTGCCGTTCCGCGAGGGCTTCGTCAAGAACCGCTACGTCGGGCGCACGTTCATCATGCCGGGGCAGGGCGAGCGGGTGAAATCGGTACGGCGCAAGTTGAACGCGATCGACCTGGAATTCCGCAAGAAGAACGTGCTGCTGGTGGACGATTCGATCGTGCGCGGCACCACCTCCAAGCAGATCATCCAGATGGCGCGCGACGCCGGCGCCAAGAACGTCTATTTCGCGTCGGCCGCGCCGCCGGTGCGCTATCCCAACGTTTACGGCATCGACATGCCGGCGGCCTCCGAGCTGATCGCCGCCGGGCACACCGATAAGGAAGTCGAGCAGATGCTCGGCGCAGACTGGCTGATCTATCAGGATTTGAAAGACCTGATCTGGGCGGTGCAGGACGGCAACGAGGACATCAAGCAGTTCGATACCTCCTGCTTCTCCGGTCAGTACGTCACCGGGCTGGATCAAAGGTACCTGGAAAAGATCGAGGCGATGCGATCGGACGATGCCAAAGCCGCACGTCGCACCGGCTGACTGGTTTCCCTCGCGATGTCCGACACAGCCGTTGCCTGGCGCAGCGGTTTTGTCGTATCCGGGCCATGGCTAGCGGAAGTTCTGCACGATCCACCCACCTATCCGGAGGGTGGGAGGTTAAGAAATCGCCCGCGATCGGAGCGCATCTGAGCTTCATGGCTTCAGGCTGATCTCCAATACCCTAACGCGCGATGCGGGGCGTCCCGTCGCTTAACCGTGACGTTTGCACGAACCCGATCCCGTCAAAGAGCGCCGCGCGGGATGGGGCTACGGCCTTGCTTTCCATGATCTATGCCGGGTGAGTTCGCATAGACACGATGCACTAAGCCCCATCTCATTGGCTAGGCGCCATTTTTTTGCACGGCCTGGCGAGGTAGCGTTGCACCGATCAACGTTGTAGAC
>JBEVMS010000051.1:0-4873 GCA_040508515.1 Dyella sp.
CCCTTGGACAGCTTGGACATCATCTTTTCCATCTGCATGTACTGCTTGAGCAACCGGTTGACGTCGGCCGGCTGGGTGCCGGAGCCACGCGCCACGCGGGCGCGCCGCGAACCGTTAAGCAGATCCGGATGGCGGCGCTCTTTCTTGGTCATGGAACCAATGATCGCGACCATTTTCTTCAGCTCGCCGTCGTTGACCTTGGACTTGACGCTGTCCGGCACGCTGGCCATGCCCGGCAGCTTGTCCATCAAGCCGGCCAGACCGCCCATATTGTTCATCTGTTCGAGCTGATCGCGCATGTCGTTGAGATCGAAGCGCTTGCCCTTCATCACCTTCGTGGCGAGCGCTTGGGCCTTTTCTTGATCGACCTTGCGCTCGACTTCCTCAACCAGCGAGAGCACGTCGCCCATGCCCAGGATGCGCTGCGCCACGCGGTCGGGATGGAACGGCTCCAGCGCGTCGGTCTTTTCGCCGGCGCCAAGGAACTTGATCGGCCGGCCGGTGACGTAGCGCACCGACAGCGCCGCACCGCCGCGCGCGTCGCCGTCGGTTTTGGTCAGCACGACGCCGGTCAACGGCAATGCTTCGGCGAAGGCCTTGGCGGTGTTGGCGGCGTCCTGGCCGGTCATCGAGTCGACCACGAACAGGGTTTCGATGGGGTTGATCGCGGCGTGCAGCGCCTTGATCTCGCCCATCATTGCCTCGTCCACGTGCAGACGACCGGCGGTATCGACCAGCAGCACGTCGATCACTTCACGCCGCGCCGCGGCGATCGCCGCCTTGGCGATATCGACCGGCAGCTGACCCACTTCGGCGGGGAAGAACGACACCCCGACCTGTTCGGCCAGTGTGCGCAGCTGCTCGATCGCCGCCGGGCGGTAGACGTCGCAGCTGACCACCATCACTTTCTTTTTCTTGCGCTCGGTCAGGAAGCGCGCCAGCTTGGCCACCGTGGTGGTCTTGCCAGCGCCCTGCAGGCCGGCCATCAACACTACCGCCGGCGGCTGCTGGGCCAGGTTCAGTTCGGTATTGGCGGTGCCCATCACCGCGGTCAGCTCCTCGCTGACCACTTTGACCAGCGCCTGGCCCGGCGACAGGCTCTTGAGTACTTCCTGGCCGACCGCGCGCACCTTGACCCGCTCGATCAGCGCCTGCACCACCGGTAGCGCGACGTCCGCCTCAAGCAACGCGATGCGTACCTCGCGCAGGCTCTCGCGGATGTTTTCTTCGGTCAGCCGCCCACGACCACGCAGGCGGTTGACGGTGGTGGACAGACGTTGGCTCAGCGACTCGAACATGGCGCGGGTAGACCTGAGGAGCAAAGTAAGCGCCCGATTATAGCCGACTCGACGCCTGTGCCGCCGCCATCGATGCCGGGCTGGCATGCCGGGAGCCGTGCGGGCGCGGCCAAAGCTCACATTCACGCCCGCCAGAGGCTATGCGACACTCGCCGCTTATGATTATTTCCTCCTTTGCGCTGCTCGCCATTGCGCTTTACCTGGGCGCCACCATCGCATTGGCGCGCCCGCTGTTGAGCGGACGCGCACCGCTGCATGGCCTGGCACAAGTCCTGGCTGGCGCGGCGATTCTGGTGCACGCGGGCATTTTGCTGGGCATCCACCGAGGCGAGTTGGACCTGCATTTCTATGCGGCGCTGTCGCTAGTGGCGTGCGTGGTGTCGATCCTGACTGTGCTGATCAACCTGTCGCGCTCAGTCGCGGCGCTAGGGGTGGTTACGTTCAGCCTGTCGGCGATTTTCCTGGCCGTGGATGCTTTCCTCGCCCCACCGACCATTCCACGCGGCATGGATTGGCAGATCAGCCTCCACGTCGCGATAGGGCTGTCCGCCTTCAGCGCGCTGTCGATCGCCTCGATCCTGGCGATTCTGCTGGCGATCCAGGAGCGCGCGCTGAGGCATCGTCAGTTCGGTCAGTGGATGCGCGTGCTGCCGCCGCTGACGCTGACCGAAACCTGGATGTTTCGGCTGATCGGCATCGGCTTCGCGCTGCTCTCGCTGACCTTGCTGACCGGCCTGCTGTTCGTCGGCAATCTGTTCGGCCAGCATCTGATCCACAAAACGGTGTTGTCGATCATTGCCTGGGTGGTGTTTGGCGTGCTGTTGTTTGGTCGCTGGCGCCAGGGTTGGCGTGGTCGCAGCGCGGTTAATTTGACCTTGATCGGGATGGGCGTACTGCTGCTGGCGTTTTTCGGCACCAAGGCGGTGCTGGAGTTGATTTTGCACCGCACCTTGTAACGCCCCCGTATGAGCGACCCGCCGTCGGTGCCGACGTTGTCGCCCCCCGGCCCACTCCGGCATCATCGGCACGCCGTCGTTGGACGGGGCCCGATCATCAAGATCGTTAGTTCTTCCATGCCTGACTCACGGGAGGTTCCATGCAACTGATCGGCATGCTCGATTCGCCTTACGTTCGTCGCGCCGCGATTTCGATGCATCTGCTGGGCATCCCATTCGAGCATCGCTCGCTGTCGGTGTTTCGCGATTTCGAAGCGTTCGGGCAGATCAATCCGCTGGTCAAGGCACCCACCCTGGTCTGCGACGACGGCGAGCAGTTGATCGAATCAAGCCTGATCATCGACTACGCGCAAAGCCTGGCCGCGCCAGGGCGAAACCTGATGCCGAGCGAACCGCGCGCGCGCCGACAGGCGTTGCGGCTGATCGGATTGGCACTGGTGGCATGCGAAAAATCGGTGCAAATCGTCTACGAACACAAGCGCCCCAGCGCACTGCACTACACGCCCTGGCTGGAGCGGGTGCAGGCCCAGCTGCAGCAGGCCTATGCGGCGCTGGAGCGCGAGATCGCGCCGATCGAAACCCCCTGGCTATGGGGCGGCGCGACGCCGAGCCAGGCCGATATCAGCGTGACGGTGGCCTGGGGCTTTACCCAGCTGACCTTGCCTGAGCAAATCCGCGCGACCGAGCATCCGGCTTTGGCCGCCTACGCCGCGCGCGCCGAACGCCTGCCTGCCTTTGCCGCCTATCCCGTGGGCTGATCGCACTGGCTGTAAGCGGCCGTCACTCAGTAGCCGACGAACTGCGCGCCGACGTAACGAATATGCTCGTGCATCGACGTGTACGCCTCGTCCGGAAGACGGTCGACGATGGCGTTGTGGATCCGCTCGTGTTGCGCAAGGCGATCCTCGCGGCCACGCCGTGCCTGCTCGTCCTGACGCCGGCTGGCCTCGTAAGTATTGTGCGTGATGTGCAGGCGCAGTGTGCTGATCACGCTGGTGTAGAAGTACCTGATCATCAGGTTATGCGACGCATCGGCGAGCAATTCATGAAACACCGCATCGGCCTGCGCTTCGGCATCCACGTCGCCGGTGCGCACGGCGTCCTGCATGCGCCCAATCACCCGTCCCAGACTGGCGTGCTGCACGGGCGTGGCTCGTTCGGCGGCCAGCCGGGCGGCGCCGCACTCGAACCACAGACGAAATTCAAGAATATCGCCGCGCAGCAGGGGGTGATCGATCATCCCAGCCTGCCAGGGCGCGGCCATCTTGCTGGTCGAATCGGCCTGGCGTGCCGGGTCCAATACGAATACCCCACTGCCCTGGCGCGCCTCCAGCAAGCCGCGGGCGATCAAGTGCTGCACCGCTTCGCGCACGGTGGTGCGGGACGTACCGAACGCTTCGGCCATCGCCCGCTCGGAGGGCAGACGCGTACCAACCTGCCACTTACCGCCAAGCACCCACTGCTCCAGCTCGCGCAACGTGCGCTGGCGAATACCGTCGATGGGGAGAGAGGCTTTGGGCATGCGCTTGGTGAAACTGGACCAACCAATTTGCAGCGTGAAATTGCATTATTCAAGATGCCTACTGAACCGGTAAACCTGCACTGCAACATCACGGCAGACACCGGCACCGCCCTGGCCGCAACGCGCGACGAGGGGTGTACCTAGCCACCGAGTCGACCGGGAAGCCAACGCATGTCCACCCCACTGCAAGTCCTCAAACTGCATGCCGATGACGATGTCGCCATCGCCTGCCGCCCCCTGGAAGTCGGCGAGTCGCTGACCGGTTTCGACGGCATATGCACGATCGATGCCATCCCTGCGGCGCACAAAGTAGCCTTGCGCGATCACGCCGCCGGTGAAGCGCTTCGCCGCTATGGGCAGATCATCGGTTTCGCCACGCAACCGATCCGCGCCGGCGAACACATCCACACGCACAATCTTGCGATCGGCGAGTTCGATCGCGACTACGCCTACGGCGCCGATATGCGCCCCGTGGAAGCGGCCAACGAATCGCTCACCTTCATGGGCATTCGCCGCGCCGATGGCCGCGTCGCCACGCGCAACTACATTGGCGTGGTCAGCACGGTGAACTGCTCGGCCTCGGTCAGCAAGATGGTCGCCGAGCATTTTTCCCGCGAAGGCCGTCTGGACGCCTATCCCAACATCGATGGCGTGGTGCCGATCACGCATAGCTTTGGCTGCTGCATCGACCACAAGGGCGAAGGCATCCAGCAATTGCGCCGCACCATCGGCGGCTACATCCGCCACCCCAACTTCGCCGCCGTGCTAGTCATCGGACTGGGTTGCGAAGCCAACCAGATGGGCGCCATGTTCATCGCCGAGGGCATGCAACCGGGCCCGCTGCTGGTACCGCTGGTGATGCAGGAGCAAGGCGGCACGCGCAACACCGTCACCCGCGCAATCGAAGAAATCGAGCGCCTGCTGCCGCAGGCCAACCAGGTCGCTCGCGAGCCGCTGCCGATCGCCCATCTCAACCTGGCGCTGCAATGCGGTGGCTCGGACGGCTATTCGGGCATCACCGCCAATCCGGCGCTGGGCGTGGCGGTGGACATGCTGGTAAAGCACGGCGGCACCGCGATCCTCTCGGAGACGCCGGA
>JBEVMS010000055.1:0-10026 GCA_040508515.1 Dyella sp.
TTCATCACGCCAAGCTCAAGGCCGCCGAACGCCTGGGCATCCTGGAAACGCAAGCGTTGCCGCGCAACAACGAGATCGAAGACGCCTTGCGCGAGCATCAGCGCATCTTCCAGGCCGACAGCCAGCCGCAGTTGCTGCGCGTCAGGCGCGAGGCGGCGATCGAAGCGATGCGCTTCCTGGTCGCCTTTCAGCCGCGGCTGGTCGGGGCCGTGCTGGAAGGCACTGCCGATGCGCATTCGGCGGTCTGCCTGCATGTCTTCAGCGACGATCCGGAGGCGGTCGGCTTGTTCCTGCGCGAGCACGGCGTGCCGATCGAGTTGCAGACGCGCCACCTGCGCCCTAGCCGCGACGAGCAGGCCGATTACCCGGTGCTGCTGTTCAGCGCCGACGGCCTGCCGTTCGATCTGACCGTGCTACCGCGCGACGCCCTACGCCAGGCGCCACTGGACCGCATCGACGACAAACCGATGCGACGCGCCTCGCTGAGCATGCTCGAGGCGTTGCTGGCCGAGGACGAGATCGGCGATTTCGAACAGCAGCTGGCCGCCGCCAGCCACTGACTCATCGTCGCGAGCGGCTTCAACGCGCGCCCAAAAGCAAACGCCCGGCGATGCCGGGCGCTTGCTTTGTCACTCGGCGATCGGTGCGACGCTTACGATCAGCGCTTGGCCGAGCCGACGTAATCGCGCACGTTGGCGCCGGTGTAGATCTGGCGCGGACGGCCGATGCGGTTCTCGGGGTCGTTCTGCTGCTCCAGCCAGTGGCTGACCCAGCCCGCGGTGCGCGCGATGGCGAACATCACGGTGAACATCTCGGTCGGAATGCCCAGCGCCTTGTAGATGATGCCGGAGTAGAAATCGACGTTGGGATACAGCTTGCGCTCGACGAAGTAGTCGTCCTTCAGCGCGGCCTCTTCCAGCTTCATCGCCACTTCCAGCAGGGGATCGTTGACGCCCAGCTCGGCCAGCACCTTGTGGCACATCTCGCGGATGATCTTGGCGCGCGGATCGAAGTTCTTGTAGACGCGGTGACCGAAGCCCATCAGGCGGAAGCTGTCGTTCTTGTCCTTGGCGCGCAGCACGGCCTTTTCGACCTGATCGGCGGTGCCGATTTCCTGCAACTGCTTGAGCACCGCCTCGTTGGCGCCACCGTGCGCCGGACCCCACAACGCGGTGATGCCCGCGGCGATCGATGCGTAGGGATTGGCGCCGGTAGAACCGACCAGACGCACCGTCGAGGTCGAGGCGTTCTGCTCGTGATCGGCGTGCAGGATGAACAGCAGATCCAGCGCCTTGGCGGCGACCGGACTCAGCGTCAGCGGCTCGCTGGGCACCTCGAACATCATGTGCAGGAAGCGATCGACGTACTCAAGGTTGTTGCGCGGATAGCGCATCGGCCAACCGATCGAGTAACGGTAGCAAGCGGCCGCGATGGTCGGCATCTTGGCGATCAGACGCACCGCCGCGAGCTTGCGGTCGGCCGGATCGTCGACATTGAGGTCGTCGTGATAAAACGCCGACAGCGACGCCACCGAAGCAGCCAGCATGGCCATCGGATGCGCGTTGTGGTGGAAGCCCTTGAAGAAGTCCTTCAACGACTCGTGCATCATCGTGTGATGGGTGATCTCGTGCTCGAAGGTCTTGAACTCGTCGGCCTTGGGCAGCTCGCCGTTGAGCAGCAGATAGGACACTTCCAGGAAGCTGGACTTCTCGGCCAACTGCTCGATCGGGTAGCCGCGATACAGCAGCACGCCCTCGTCACCGTCGATGTAGGTGATCGCGCTCTTGGTACTGGCGGTGCTGCCGTAACCAGGGTCGTAGGTGAAGTGGCCGGTATCTTTGTACAGCGAGGCGATGTCGATACAGGCGGGGCCCAACGTGCCGCTGACCAGCGGCAGCTCGCTTTTGCGTTGAGTCGACTCGTCGACCAGCTTGACGATCTTAGGATCAGACACGGAAATCTCCTTCACATAGGTCACTGCCGGTGGCGCCGATGGAGCGCTGCTGTCCAGCGAGGGAATGTCGGCACCGGGTCGGGGAACGCGATGCATCGGGCACGGAGGGCGCCTCAGATGCGACACATTATCGCACACGTCCCAGCGAACATCCGCCAGCGAACGGCTTTAAAAGGCACGCAAAAAGATACGGGGCAAGCCGCAGCTCGCCCCGTATCTTGATAATCACTGCGTACCGCCGCCAGCAAGGCGGCTGCAGAGTTACTTCTGCGCGGCGCCGGCGTAGCGCTTGCGGAACTTGTCCACGCGGCCGCCCACGTCGAGCGTCTTCTGCTTGCCGGTGTAGAACGGATGGGAATGGCTGGAGATATCCACCTTGATCAGCGGGTACTCGTTGCCGTCTTCCCATTTGACGGTTTCCTTGGCCGGAATCGTCGAACGCGTCAGGAACGCGAACTCGGAGGACAGATCCTGGAACACCACCTGACGGTAATTCGGATGGATATCGGGCTTCATAGTTGACTCGAAAGCGGTGGGTGAAAAGGGCGGCATTGTAACCACCCGACGGGCTCAATGGCAAGTCGCTCAATCACTTGTGCCGCGACGCGAGACACGCTGGCCTACTCAGGCGCCCAGCGCACCGCGCACCAGGGCGGCAAACCGCTCCTGATCGACCTCCAGCACAATCCGCGCATTAGCTGGCTGACCCAGGCGCCCGGACCAGTCGACCACCGTCGCGCCGCGGGTCAGGCGACCATCCAGCTCGATCGCGACATACCGCCGTTCGGACCGAACGATCATGCCCGGATCGATCGCCACGGCCATCGCCAGCGCATCGGCGGCGATCACCCCGTGGCGCTCGCGCGTGGCGTTGAATGCGCGCGCGGTGCCGAACACCTGGCCGAAGAACGTGGCGCGCTGGTCGCCGGCGGCCAGCCAGCGGTCGAACTCGGCATCGTCGAAGGCGTGCCGCAAGGTGGCCTCCCAATCGACCAGATCGAAGTGCGGGAACGCCTCGAACACCACGTGCGCGGCCTCCGGGTCGAAGCCGATATTGAACTCGGCCGGCACCTTGCCGGTGTTGCCGTGCCCAGTCACCGCACCGCCCATTACCACCAGCCGCGCGACCCGCTCGGGCAAGCTCGGGTCCAGCCGCAGCGCCAAGGCCAGGTTGGTCAACGGCCCCAGTGCCACCACGGTAAGTTCGCCCGGTCGCTCGCGGGTCAAGCGCAGCAAGGCCAGCGCGGCTTGCTCGTCGCTGACCGGCGCGCGCGGCTCGGCAAAACCGACATCGCCGAAGCCGTCGCTGCCGTGCACGAACGCCGCATCTTCTTCCGGCGCACGCACCAGCGGCGAGGGGCAGCCAGGAAACACCGGCGTCGTTGCGCCCAGCAGATCGACCAGGGTGCGCGCGTTGCGCACCGTGTGCGACAAGCCCACATTGCCCGCCGCGATACTCAAGCCGGCCACGTCGGCATGTGCGTGCGCCATCAGAATGGCCAGCGCGTCGTCCACGCCCGGGTCGGTATCGATCAACAAATGCGGCTTGGTCATAAGGCTGGCGACTCAATCAACGAGCCGGCTAGCTTAACCAAAGGCCAGACGGGCGGGGAGATCACCGCTGGCCTCGAAGGCTTTGGTCTGAGGCGCAAGCCAGCTCAGGCATGCGCATAACGCGCCGCGCCGCCGATCCAGCGTTCGATCAATTGCTCGGCCTGGCGAGGATGCTCGGCCAGCATGCGTTCGCCCACCGCCTGCACCGCCGGCAACAAGCCGGCATCGCGCGAAAGATCGGCGATGCGAAAACTCAGCTGGCCAGTCTGACGCGTGCCCAACACTTCGCCCGGGCCACGCAGCTCAAGATCTTTCTCGGCGATGCGGAAACCGTCGTTGGTTTCGCGCATCACCTGCAGCCGTTCGCGCGCCAGCTGACCCAGCGGCGGCTGATACAGCAGCACGCAGTTGGAAGCCACCGCACCGCGTCCCACGCGGCCGCGCAACTGGTGCAACTGGGCCAGCCCCAACCGCTCGGAGTTTTCGATCACCATCAGGCTGGCGTTGGGCACGTCCACGCCGACCTCAATCACCGTGGTGGCCACCAGCACCGCCAGCGCGCCGCCCTTGAAGGCATCCATCACCGCCTGTTTTTCCTTGGGCTTCATGCGGCCGTGGATCAAGCCCACCCGCGCCGCGCCCAGCACCTGCGCCAACTCAGCGTAGGCGACCTCGGCGGCCTGCGCGCGCAGTTGCTCGGATTCCTCGATCAAGGTGCACACCCAATACACCTGGCGCCCTTCGTAGCAGGCGCCTCGGATGCGCTCGATCACTTCGCCACGACGCGCGTTGGACACCGCCACCGTGTGCACCGGCGTGCGTCCCGGCGGCAGTTCATCGATCGAGGACACGTCCAGATCGGCATAGGCGCTCATCGCCAGCGTGCGCGGGATCGGCGTGGCGGTCAGCACCAATTGATGCGGCACCAGACCTTGCGCCAGGTCGGCGCCCTTGTCGCGCAGACTCAGGCGCTGGCCGACGCCAAAGCGGTGTTGCTCATCGACGATGACCAGACCCAGCTTGGCGAACGCCACCCCTTCTTGCATCAGCGCATGCGTGCCGATCACCACCGCCGCGCCAGCAGCGACCCGCTGTAACGCGTGCTGACGCGCCTTGCCGGTGACCTTGCCGGCCAGCCATGCCACCTCGACACCGAGTGGCTCCAGCCAGCCGCGGAAATTGCGCAGATGCTGCTCGGCCAGCAATTCAGTCGGCGCCATCAACGCCACTTGATAGCCTGCTTCGACCGCCGCCAAGGCCGCCAGCGCGGCGACCACCGTCTTGCCCGAACCAACATCGCCTTGCACCAGGCGCAGCATCGGCTTGCTGACCGCCAGATCCGCCGCCACCTCGCGGCTGACCCGCTGTTGTGCGGCTGTCAGCGCAAACGGCAACGAGCGCAGCAAGCCGCGCGCCAAGTCGCCGGCACCGACAAACACCGGCGCCTGCCGGCTGCGCAGCGCCGCGCGTAGCCGCTTGAGGCTCAGGTGCTGGGTCAGCAATTCCTCGAACGCCAACCGCTGCTGCGCCGGATGGTGGCCCTGGATCAAGTGCGCCAGCGACACATCCGGCGGCGGCCGGTGCACATACAGCAACGCCTGCCGCAACGAGGTCAATCCATGCGCGGCCGCCAGCGGCGCAGGAATCAATTCCAGCGCCGCATCCGCCGGCAGCATCGCCAGCGCCTTGTCGATCACCCCGGCCAGGCGCTTGGGGCCCAGCCCCTCGGTGGTCGGATAGATCGGGCTGAGTCGATCCTCCAGCGTCAGCGGCGCCTCGCCCTCGATCCGCTGGTAGTGCGGATGGATCATCTCCAGCGCCACGCCCACCTGGCGCACCTCGCCATAGCAAAGTAGGCGCACGCCTGGCTTGAGCAGATCCGTCTGCGCGCGATGAAAATGAAAAAAGCGCAGCGTGATCGCTGCGCCGGACTCATCGGCCAGCAGCACTTTCAATTGCGGCCGATAGCGAAACCCGCGCTCAACCGCCTCGACGGTGCCGATCACCTGCACCCGATCGCCGGCGCGCAGGTCGCCGATAGGATGCACTCGGGTCTTGTCCTCGTAGCGCAGCGGCAGGTGGAACCACAAATCCTGCACGCGCAGCAGACCGAGCCGCGCCAGCGCCTCAACCAGGGTCGGCCCGACGCCGGGCAGCGCCGACACCGGCGACAAGCCGGTGATGGGAACGGCGATAGCGGGCACGCGCTTGGCGGTCATCGCCACAGCCTAGCGTGCGCCGCCGCGCGAACGGAGGCGCCGCAACGGTAGCTCACGGTCAGCACAGCACCAACGCGACAGTCAGCCCAGCACCATGATCGCGTCGACCTCGACCTGTGCCGCCTTGGGCAGGGCCGACACTTCGATGGTCGAACGCGCCGGATACGGCGCCTGAAAATACTCCGCCATCACCGCGTTGACTTCGGCGAAATGTTTTAGATCGGTCACGTAGATGCCGACGCGCACAATCTGCGCCAGCGAGCCGCCGGCGGCCTGCGCCACCGCCGTGAGGTTATCGAACACGCGCCGCGTCTGCGCGGTGATATCGCCTTCAACCAAAGCGCCGGTGGCCGGATCAAGCGGAATCTGGCCGGAAAAATACACCGTGTCGCCGGCGCGCACGGCCTGCGAATACGGACCGATCGCGGCGGGCGCCTGCGCGGTGCTGACAATGCTTCGGGACATGGCGACTCTCGCTGCAGAAAAGCGTGAGTCTAGAACGAGGATCGAAGCGTGGGGAGTCGGGCGGCCATCGAGCGTCACACGCGCCCGTCGCGCCGACGACTAGATCGGGTAGCGGTAGGCGCCGCTGACTACACCGGTGCGACGCACCCGCCGGATCACATCGGCCAAGTGCTTGCGGTTTTTCATTTCCAGGGTGAACAACAGCGTTGCCGCGGCGGCGTCGCGTTCGACGTATTCAACATTGGCGATATTGGAATTGGCGGCGGCGATCGCTGCCGCCACCGTCGCCAGCACGCCAGGGCGGTTGATCACTTCCACGCGCAGTTCGGCGCGGTAATCACCCTGCACATCGCGGTCCCACTCGATCGCCACGCAACGCTCGGGCGACTTGCGCAGCTCCACCACGTTGGGGCATTCCAACCGATGCACCACGATGCCCTTGCCGGAGGAAAGGTAGCCGATGATCTCATCACCCGGCAGCGGATGGCAGCATTGGCCAAAGCTCAGCACACCGCGCTCGGCGCCGGTGATGCGGATGTTCTCACTGGCGTGCGGCAAGGCCTTGGACTGTTCCCGAGTCTGTTCGCCGCGCGACGCCACCAACTGCGCAGCCACTTGATCGGGCATGCGATTGCCCAGCGCGATGTCGGACAGCAGCTCTTCCAGCCGCTTGTGCTTGGAATCGTCCAGAAACCGATCCAGTACGGTGGACGGAATGGCATCCAGGCTCGTGCCTAGCGCGTCCAGCGCGCGATCGAGCATGCGATGGCCGAAATCGACCGCATCCTCGTGCTGCAAGTGCTTCAGATACTGGCGGATCGCAGTGCGCGCCTTGCCCGACACCACCGCCTCAAGCCAGCTCGGATTGGGCACCGCCGACGGCGCGGTGATGATCTCCACTTGCTGCCCCGATTCCAGTCGGGTACGCAGCGGCACCAGCTTCTTGTCTACCCGCGCGGCCACCGCATGATCGCCGACATCGGTATGCACCGCATAGGCGAAGTCCAGCGCGGTGGCGTTGCGCGGCAGCGAGAGGATGTCGCCGCGCGGGGTGAACAGATAGACCTCATCCGGAAACAGGTCGGTCTTGACGTTCTCGATGAACTCGGCCGACGACGAGGTGTACGCCTGGCTGTCGGCCAGCGAGGAAATCCACTCGCGCGCCCGCGCCTGCGCACTGTTGGCCGGGCCCGAATCGGTCTTGTAAGCCCAATGCGCGGCGACACCGCGCTCGGCCACCGAGTCCATCTCCTGAGTGCGTATCTGCACCTCGATCGGCGCGCCGAACGGTCCCAGCAACACCGTGTGCAAGGACTGGTAACCGTTGGCCTTGGGGATCGCGATGAAATCCTTGAAGCGTCGATCAACCGGCTTGTACAACGTGTGCACCGAACCCAGCGCCATGTAGCAGCGCATCGCACTGTCGGTGACCACGCGAAAGCCGTAGACGTCCATCAGTTGGGCGAAGCTTTTATGCTCGTTGCGCATCTTCGAATAGATGCTCCAGGCCGACTTGATCCGCCCCACCACGTGAGCGGGAATTTCGTCGGCGTCCAGCCGGGCGGTCAGCGCCGTCTCGATCTTGCTCATCACCTCGCGGCGGTTGCCCAACGCGGCCCGGATGCGCTCGCTGATGACCCGGTAGCGATCGGGATAAAGCGCACGGAAGCCCAGATCCTGCAGCTCAGCCTTGAACTTGTTCATGCCCAGCCGCTGCGCGATCGGGGCGTAGATCTCCAAGGTTTCGCGCGCGATGCGCCGACGCGACAGGGATTCCTTGGCACCCAAGGTACGCATGTTGTGCAGGCGATCGGACAGCTTGATCAGGATCACGCGCAGGTCGCGCGACATCGCCAGCAGCATCTTGCGGAAGCTTTCCGCATCGGCCTCTTGCCGGCTGGAGAAACTCATCTTGTCCAGTTTGGTGACGCCGTCGACCAGCTCGGCCACGGTCTCGCCGAACTCGCCGGCCAGCTCGGCCCGGCTCAGCTCGGTGTCTTCCAGGGTGTCATGCAGGATTGCCGCGATGATCGTCTCGGCGTCCAAACCCAACTCGGCCAAGATGCCTGCCACCTCGATCGGATGGGTGATATAGGGCTCGCCGCTTTTGCGCGTCTGCCCTTCATGCGCCTGCGCCCCGACCTCGAATGCGCGCAGCACACGCCCTATCTGCGCTGGAGGCAAATAGGCGATACGGTCTTTTAGCGCCAGCACATAAGGCGGCCACAGCATTTCGGCGACACCATGTTCCGTGACCACGTGCATGCTGCCACCGGGCCCGCTCAGAGGCCCGCCTCCGCCATCTGGCGAGAACCCGGCAGTTGGCTGCCGGCGACTATCGAACCGCGCGCACCCTTGCCACCCTTGCGGGTACAGACGCGGTGCGGTCGACAGCCACAGTCCATCTCAGTCGTCTCCGCCCTTGGAAAGGTCGTCATCGACTTCGGCGGCCGCCCACTCCAGCGCTTCGCGCTCGGCACGTTCGCGCTCGGCACGATCGATCTCGTCGATGGTGGCCTGATCGATGCGACGACCGGCGATTTCGCGCAATGCCAGCACGGTCGGCTTGTCATGGTCAGGGTTGACCGCCGGATCGGCGCCATTGGCAAGTTGGCGGGCGCGCTTGGTGGCCATCAATACCAGCTCGAAACGGTTGTCGACTACCTCTAGGCAGTCTTCCACGGTAATGCGGGCCATAAGGATTTCCTTAGATAAAAAAGCTACTTATACGGCGTCCAGTGTAGCCAGCGACCGCTTGGCTGGCAATGCGCTGGCGCGTATGATGCTCGGTTGCACCGGTTCATGCGCGGCAAGGCCAAGGAAAGGCAGCCGGTGCATAATAGAATACTAGGCGGTACAATTATCTTGCACCACCCCACCCTTCACGCCGCGGACTGATCTATGCCACAGCCTTTCGAACCACTAGGGCGCCTCCTGCCGCTCGCTGCGGTGGTCCTGTTGGCCGGCTGCGCCATCGCCAAGCCGCGCACCGATGATCCGCTGGAGAACTTCAATCGGCACGTCTACGCCTTCAACAATTCACTGGACAAGGCGGTGATCCGCCCGGTGGCGGTGGGCTATCGCAAGGTGACCAACCCACCGGTGCGCAACGCGATCAACAATTTCTACAGCAATATCAAACTGCCGATAACCATCGGCAACGATCTGCTGCAGGCTCAGCCCAAGCGGGCGGTGATCAATACCGGGCGTTTCGTGGTCAACCTGACCATCGGCTTCCTGGGCTTCTTCGATCCCGCCAGCCGCATGGGCATGGCCGAAAACAGCACCGACTTCGGCGTGACGCTGGCGCGCTGGGGCTTGCCCGAGGGCGATTTCCTGATGCTGCCCTTCGTGGGGCCGACCACCGTGCGCGACATCTGGGCGCTGCCGGTGGATAGCTATCTGTTCGATCCGTTGAGCTATTACAGCCGCAATCACGACTTCAAGGACGGCCAGTACTACCTGCCTTCGGCGCTCTACTTGGTGACTCTGCGCGCCAATGCCATCGACGCTGAGAGTTTCCTCGATTCGGCGTTCGACCCCTATGTGTTCCTGCGTGACGCCTATCGGCAGCGGCGGCTGTACAAGATCTACTACGGCAATCCGCCGGCCAGTGTGATCAATCAACAGCAGGGCCTTGATGAGCAGGGCTTCGATCCCGAGCAATTGCTTGATCAACAGCATCAGTGGGAGCACCAGCAAAAGAATGGCGGTGACGGCCAAACCGCCGCTCCTGCGGCCGGAGCCGCAGTGACAGCACCCGCGAGCAGTACGGCGGCGCCTGCTGCGATGCCGTAATGTCCATCGCGATGACGCGCACAAAAAAAGGCCGCT
>JBEVMS010000089.1:0-28264 GCA_040508515.1 Dyella sp.
CCGGGTCGATATGCATGCTCTGCATGAACCAGCGCGGCGCGTAGGCGCCGATCGGCAGCGCAGCCAGATCGAACGGCCCCAGCCGCTGGCCGATCTCGGCCAGGCGCGGCGAATACGCGGTGTCGCCAGCGAAGTAGAAACGGAAATCGCGCTGTCGCATGACCCAGCCACCCCACAGGCTGCGGTTGCTGTCCCAGGGCGTGCGCGCGCTCCAGTGCCGCGCCGGTACGCAGGTGAACTCGGCCTCACCCACGCGCGTGGACTGCCACCAATCCAGCTCGCTGACCCGAGGCACACCCTGCCGCTCCAGCCAACGCCTGAGCCCCAGCGGCACCAGGAACTGCGCCTGCGGAAAACGCCGCGCCAGTGCGCGCACGCTAGCGCGATCCAGGTGGTCGTAATGGTTGTGCGAGATCAGCACCGCATCGATCGGCGGCAGCTCGGCCACCGTCAGCGCGGATGGCGTACGCCGTTTGGGCCCGGCGAACGGCACCGGCGAGGCGCGCATCGACAACACCGGATCGGTGATCACGGTCAGACCATCCACCCGCAGCAACACGCTGGCATGCCCCAGCCACCAGCACGCCGGTTCACTGCCGGACACCTCGGCACGCTGCCACCACTGGCGCTGGTACGCCGCATAGCCCACCGTCGGCGGATGCGGCAACCGCTGCTGGCGGCGCTGTTGCCGCCAGCGCTGCAGATCGCCCGGTGCGCGCGAAGACGGCTCCAGATTGCGAAAACCCTGCGGGGTGTGATGCGGCAAAGCCGGATCGTAATAAGGATTGCGCCAGACCATGCCGGCTCCTGTGGACGGGTATGTTGCAGGCATGGGTACGCCGCCCGCGCGACACAAGCCTCCGCAGCCATCGGTGCCTCTAGGCCATTGGTGATGTAGGAAGCGCGTCCCATCACCTGCTAGGGTCAAAGTTTGCCCCACCGTGCCTGGAATCTTCCGATGCTGCGTAATCCCCTTCGTCTCCTGCCGCTGGCGGCCGCCCTGGCGGCGCCGTTAGTCCATGCCACCACGACTCCAGACAGCGCCCCGGCCGATCCGCGCATCGCCAGCCTGCTCGAACAACTGGGCAAGGTGCGTTCGATTGGTGAAGTGGCGCTGTCGCCAGACGGTCGCAAGCTGGCCTGGGTGGTCAACACCGCCGGCAAGCCGGCGATCGAGATCGCCGATGCCGACGGCCACCACGCACATGCGCTGGGTTCCAACGGCAGTCCCGGCAGTTGCCGCCAGGGCGATATTGCCTGGGCGCCGGATTCGCGCCAGCTGGCATTTCTGTCCGATTGCGGCCAGAAGGCCGGCGACACCCTCAACAAGCAACTGTTCGTCGCCGATACCACCACCGCGGGGCCGGCCAGACAGGTCGGCCAGCTCGACGGTTACGCCCGGGGACTGCACTGGAGCGCCGACGGCAAACAGATCGCGATGCTCTACGTGGCCGGTGCCACTCGCCAGGCCGACGCGCACGCCGCCGCCAAACTGGCTACCGGCGAGATCGGCGTCGACGGCGTGGAAATCCAGCGGATCGCCGAGGTGGACCTGACCAGCGGCCAGCTCAGCGCGCTGACCCCGGCCGACATTTACATCTACGAATTCGACTGGTCGGCCGATAGCCGCCAACTGGTCTACACCGCTGCGCCCGCGCCGGGCGACGCCAACTGGTGGGTGGCCAAGCTCTACACCCAGCCTGCGCAGGCCGGCGCCGCGCCGCGCTTGCTGGTGGACGCCGGCGAAGTCAGCGGCTCGCTGCATGGGCTGCAGATGGCGCTGCCGCGCTTTTCGCCGGATGGCTCAAAGGTGGCCTTCATCGGCGGCCTAATGAGCGATCAGGGCACCACCGGCGGCGATATCTACGCCGTGTCCAGCGCCGGCGGCGCACCGGTCAACCTCACCCCGGGCACCCATGTCAGCCCGACCTGGGTGCACTGGAGCGACAACCAGCGGCTGCTGGTGGACCAAACCGTCAATGGTCAGCGGCAGGTCGCCGATTACACCCTCGAAGGCGACCACGCCAACCAGACCCGCGCGCTGTTCACGCTGCCCGCCTCGATCGGCGACGGCCGCGCCGCCGGGTCGCTGTCGCTGTCACGCGACGGCAAGTACGTGGCCTTTACCGAAAGCTCGTTCAGCGCCGCGCCGGAAGTGCATGCCGGCGTCTTGGGCAGCACCCCGCCGCCCGCGGTCACCGCCATCAACGCCGCGCTCAAGCCCAGCTGGGGCAAGGGCGAATCGGTGGAGTGGGATCACGACGGCAGGCATGTGCAAGGCTGGCTGCTTTACCCGGCCAACTACGATCCGCACAAGCGCTACCCAATGATCGTGATGGTGCACGGCGGCCCCTCATCGGCGGTGGTGCCGAGTTGGCCGCACGTGGGCTTCGGTGGTGCGCCGTTTTCCGCGCTGGGCTATTTCGTGCTCCAGCCCAACCCGCGCGGCAGCTTCGGCCAGGGTGAGGCCTTCGTGCAAGCCAACCGCAAGGATTTTGGCTACGGCGATTTCTCCGATGTTCTGGCCGGCGTCGACGCAGTGGAAAAGAAGTTCCCCGTGGACGATAACCGCCTGGGCCTGACCGGCTGGAGCTACGGCGGCTTTACCACCATGTTCGGCGTCACCCAGACCCAGCGCTTCCACGCCGCGGTGGCTGGCGCCGGCGTGTCCAACTGGCAGAGCTATTACGGCCAGAATTTGATCGACCAGTGGATGCCGCCATTCTTCGGTGCCACGGTGTATGACGACCCGGCGGTCTACGCCAAGAGCTCGCCGATCAACTTCATCAAGCAGGTCAAGACGCCGACCCTGGTGGTGGTGGGTGATCGCGATGCCGAATGCCCGGCGCCGCAATCGTTCGAGTTCTGGCACGCGCTGCGCGCGCAGGGCGTGCCGACCTCCCTGGTGGTTTACCCCAACGAAGGCCACGGCTTCGTCAAGCCAGAACATCAGCGCGACGTCCTGCAGCGCTCGCTGAACTGGTTCGCCAAGTACTTGCCGGCAAGTAACTGAAGCGGCCCCCGCGTGGCGCAAGCACGCCGGCCACGTGGATGATCCACGCCAATAAAAAACCGGGCTCAGGCCCGGTTTTTTATTGCAATGCGCGCATACCAACGTCAGCGCACGACGGCGTCCTTCGGCGTTTTGACTAAGTCCGCTTGGCCGGCGCGCGTTTGCCCCGTGTCTTGCCGGGGGATGGTTTGCTAGCGATCACGCTTTTGCTGAGCGCGCTGTTGACGCTGGCGCGCTTTTTGGACGGCGTGGCCGCGGCCGGCGCCTTGTTGGCGAGCTTGACGGTCGACTTGCTAGCGGACGTGGCCGGCGCCCCTGGGGACGACTTGGCAAGCTTGCTCGACACCGGCGCCTGCTTGGCCGTGGCGGTTTTTTCGCTGATGCTGGACTTTTTGCCGCCGACCGCGGGTTTGCTGCCGGCTTTGGTCTTGGCGCCATCGGCGGTGCGTTTGGCACGGCTGCGTGCACCGTAGGGCTGCTCTTGGTGTGACAGCGGGCGCCAGGCGCGGCCGCCGATCGCCAGCAAGGTTTCGGCGGACGCCGGACCGGCGCTGCCGGAGGCGTAATTGGGAAAATCGTTGGGCTTACGCCTCGCCCATTCGTCCAGGATCGGCTGCACCGCGCGCCAGCAGGCCTCGACCATATCCGCGCGCTGAAACAAGGTCGCGTCCCCGCTCATGCAGTCGTACAACAGGGTTTCGTAACCGACCGCCGGCTCGGAGGGAAACCAGTCGGCGTACTTGAAGTCCATCCGCACTGGCGCCAGCGCCACCTTGGGACCAGGCTTCTTGACGTCGAACTGCAGCGAGATGCCCTCGTCCGGCTGGATCTGCAATACCAGCCAATCCGGCCCGAAGGCGTCGATGCCGGTGCTGCGAAAAGGCGCGAACGGCGCCGACTTGAAACGGATCGCGATCTCGGTGGTGCGCCGGCCCATGTGCTTGCCGGTGCGCAGGTAAAACGGCACCCCAGCCCAACGCCAGGTGTCGATCGCCAGCTTCATCGCCACAAACGTTTCGGTGGACGATTCGGGCGCTACCTGCGGTTCGTCGCGGTAAGCGAGCGCCAAATTGCCGTTGACCGCGCCTGGGCCGTACTGGCCGCGTACCGCGTCCTCCGGATTGATCGGGCGGATCGCCTGGATCACCTCGGCCTTGCGCGTGCGCACCGCCTCTGCATCGAACGAGGCCGGCGGCTCCATCGCCACCATCGCCAGCAGTTGGAACAGGTGATTGGGCACCATGTCGCGCAAACAGCCGGTCTGCTCGTAGAACGAGCCGCGCAGTTCCACGCCGACAGTTTCAGCCGCGGTGATCTGCACATGATCGATGCGGTCGCGGTGCCAGATCGGCTCGAACAGACCGTTGGCGAAACGGAACGCCATGATGTTCTGCACCGTCTCCTTGCCCAGAAAATGGTCGATGCGGTAGGTCTGCGATTCGTCCAGCACCTTGCCGATGCGCTGATTGAGCGCGCGTGCCGAGGCGACGTCGTGGCCGAACGGCTTTTCGATCACCACCCGCCGCCAACCGGCGCCATCGACGTGCTCGCTGACCAGCCCGGCCGCGCCCAGGCGCTCGATCACGTCGCCGAAGAAACGTTCCGGCGTGGCCAGATAGAACAGCGCGTTGCCGTCGGTCTGGTAGCGCGTGCCCACCTCGCGCAGACGCGTGGTCAACGCGGCGTAACTTTTGTCGTCGCCGAAATCGCCGGCCAGGTAGCTCATGCGCTTGGACAGCCAATCCCAGGCAGTCTCGTCCAGGTGGCCCTGCTCGCCGCCGCGGGTCTGCACGAAGTTCTGCAGCGAGGCGCGCAGATCGCGCTTCCAGGCCGTGTCACTCATCGCGCCGTGGTTGACGCCGATCAGCGCGAAGCGCTCCGGCAACAAGCCGTTACGGCGCAGGTTGTACAGGGCCGGCACCACCAGCCGTTTGGTGAGATCGCCAGCGGCGCCGAAGATCACCATGACACAAGGATCGGCCGGGCGTTCGTTGGAAGACGGAGCGGAATCGGTGCGCGAAGCAGTCATGCGGAAGCTTTCCTCTCGACAGTCGTATCGTTCGATGGTGCGGTCGCCGCCGCGCTTTGCAAGCCGCGTGCGCCGACCCGGCCCGCAGGCCAGTCCAAGCGCCACTGACCGGCGCCCTCGCGAGCATGCCAGAGAAAGATGACCCGCATGCACAGCGTCGTGAATCATATGCCGTGGCGAACGCCTGCGTCGTTGTACAAGCTCATCGCACGCCCGAGCAAGTCTCGCTGGATCAAGTCGATTCAGCCAGCGCTGCGTCAGCCGCCAGTGGCAGGCCTGAAAACTTCCTGCGGCGCGGTTTCCCCGCGTGGCCGCTGAGTTACACCCGTCGGCGCAGCGCGTAACCCTCGTTGCGCACGCTGTTCTCGAACAACGCCGCTAGCACCCCACATGTCGAAGGTCATGCTTGACGCTTGCCTGTGTGTATTGTTGTATTAATACACATGGATGCTTCGCTACTGACGATACAACCCCACGCCTCAGAGCCGATCTACCGGCAGATCGTCGAACAGCTGCGTCGACTGATTGCCAGCGGTCAACTCGGCGCCGGCGAGCTGCTGCCCTCGGTGCGCGACGTCGCAGGTTTTCACGCCATCAACCCGATGACCGTGTCACGCGCCTATGGCATCGCTGAAAGCGAAGGATTACTTGAGCGCCTGCGCGGCAAAGGCATGGTGGTGACCGCCCGCCTGCGGGCCTCGCACACCCAGGCGCAACGATTGGCCCTGCTCGAACCGCAACTGCAAGAACTCGCGCGTCACGTGCGCGAGCTGGAACTGCCCGCCGAGCCGGTGCTACGGCGGCTTACCAAACTGTTGGGGGAGTGAAATGCACGCCGAATTTCAGGAAGTCGTTCCGTCGTTTCCGCTGCAGGCGCATAACCTGCAACTGTCTTATCAGGGTCAACTCGCGTTGGCGGGGGTCGATCTTTGGCTGGAGCCAGGCAGCGTGCTCGGTCTGATCGGCCGCAACGGCGCCGGCAAGTCGACTCTGATGCGCGCCATGATCGGTCTGCTCGAGCCGCAGGCCGGCCAGGCGTTTGTGTTCGGTGAGCCGGCGCTGCGCTTGAGCGACGCCGCCAAGGCGCGCATTGCCTACGTGCCGCAGCAGCCTGAGGCGTTGGCCTGGTTGACCGCGACTCAGATGCTCGATTACGTCGGGCGTTTCTATCCACGCTGGGATGCACACTTCGCAAAGACCATGCTACACCGCTGGGAGATTCCGCCCAGCCGCCTGCTCGCCAAACTCTCACCGGGCGAACGCCAACGCGTCGACCTGATCCGCGCGCTGGCATCCTCGCCGGAGCTGTTGGTGTTGGACGAACCAGCCGCCGCGCTGGACCCGGTGGCGCGGCGCGAGCTGCTGCGGGAAGTGGCGTTGCGCGCGGGCGAATCCGGCACCACGGTGTTGTTTTCCACCCATATCGTGTCGGACCTGGAACGCGTCGCCTCGGAGATTGCCTTCATGCACCATGGCCGTCTGCTATTGCGCTGTGGCGTGGACGAAAGCAAGGAACGCTACGCGCGGCTATGGCTGCCCAGCCGTCAAGCCAGCGCGGCACCCAAACAGGCGTTGAGCCGACGTCACCATGAGGATGGAAGTATCAGTCTGGTCGTGGAATGCGACGCCCAACAGCGCTGGCCCGAAGCCGCGGCTTTGCCTGGCGCGCGTATCGACGCGCTGGGCCTGGAAGACCTGTTCGTGGAAATAGCCGAATGAAACTCCTGGCGATCATGCAGACACCGTGGCAAGCGAACTATCCCGCCTCGCGCGCGACGGCCATGGTGCTCTACGTCAGCGCCGCGATCGGCGCGCTGGCCATCGCGCTGTTTGCCAGCGGCGACCAGACTTGGCGGTTGGCCAGTGGCTGCTACGCGATCGGTCTATTTTTTACCTGGGCGTTCTTTTTCCCCGCTGGGCTGCTGCTGGCGATGGATGCACGACTGCTGCGCATGCCCGGCGTGCATCGACGCGTACTGCAAAGCCTGCTGCTGTATGGACTGCTCACTGTGCTATTGCCTGCGCCGATACTGATTGCGCTATGCGGTTGGCGAGCGGCGCCGTGTCTCGTGATTTTCGCACTGTGCGCGGTGGGTGGGCTCAACTTCTCCCTGCTGCCACGTTATGTCGCGGTGTTTGTGGGCTTGTGCCCTTCCTTCTTTGATGCCCTGACCAAGCGCTGGGAGATCGGCGCGCTGATCGGCCCCCACCTTGTCGCGCTCGGTGCAATGCTGGCACTGGGCCTGTTGGCGCTGGTAGCGCTGCGCTGGCGCGCGCTCCTGCAAGGCACCGTTGCCGCCAGTGGCTGGACGGCACCCTTGGTGACTCAATGGAGGCAGGGCAGTTGGGGAACTTTGAACCGCATGGGCCGCACCCAGCCACTGCGCCAGCTGCCCGCATGGCTGCAAGCCCAGGCCGACATCACGGCAACCGCCTTGCAGTGGCCACGCAAAGCACTGCGTATCGCCCTTGGCGGCTGGTATTTGCCGCAGACGGCCAAGAGCTACGCCAAGCAGTTGTCGCTATTGCCCTTGTTTATGCTGCCCTCGCTAGGCGCCTTGTTGGTACTCTCCGGCACCCACCGCGGCGACACGACTGAAGTGTTGGAGGGAATCCTGATCGGTCTTTCCGCCTCGTTCGTTGTCCTGGCTGGGCCGATGATCGCTCTGTTGACCTTCATTTACTTGCAGCGCCGCTGGAGCCGCACCCATGCCGAGGTTGCGCTGCTGGCCTTGCTGCCTGGTATCGGCAACGGTGTGCAACTCAAGCGCCGCCTGCTAAGGGTGAGCCTTGGTCTACCGCTGGTACTGCACGCTCTGTTGCTAGGGCTGGTATGGCTTGGTGTGGCGCTCTATCCGGACCATCGCCAGCCGCTCGTGCTCCTTTTACTGGCCCAGCTCGCCGCGGCCACCTTCAGTGTGGCCTTGGTGTTGAGCCTGTTCGGCGATCGCGCGCCAAGTCTATGGGCCGTTGGCGGGATCGCGGCGATCAGCTTTGCGCTCAATATCGGCAGCATCCTGGTGACCCTCTTAGGGTGGCAGCAGCGCACACCGGCCTGGATGGCAGAGGTCGTACCGACTTGGTTGCTGGGCTGGCTGCTGTTTGTTTTGGGTATGGCATGGCTGGCACGGCGTGGTTGGCTTGCGCTGCAAGAACGACCGCACCCCTTTCTTCCATTCACCAGCAACGCTGACTGAAAGTATTTATAAATAGATGTCCAGACGTCTAAAATAACTCACCTTGCGGCGAAGCTTCGCGCGGCGGGATGAACTGCGTCGTGTCCAGCACCAGCTCGCGGGCGCGGCTCAAGCCGTTCTTGCGACAGGCCACTTCGAAGCGTTGACGCAGCAGTTCGGCGAACGGGCCTTGGCCGCGCATGCGGGTGGCGAAATTACTGTCGTAGTCGCGTCCGCCATTCATCTGCTGGATCAGGCTCATCACATGTTCGGCGCGCTCGGGCACGTGCAGTTTCAACCATTCGCGAAACAGCGCTTTGAGTTCATACGGCAAGCGCACCGCTGTGTAGCCGGCGCTGCAGGCGCCAGCGGCGGCAGCCTGCGCCAGCACCGCCTCCAGGTCGCGATCGTTCAGCGCGGGGATGATCGGCGCCACCAGCACGCCGACCGGGACGCCAGCCTGCGCCAGCGCACGAATCGCCGCGATCCGACGATGCGGCGCGCTGGCGCGCGGTTCGAGCTTGGCGGCCAGATGATTGTCCAGCGAATTGACCGAGACGAACACCTGCACCAGATTCTGTCGCGCCATCGGCACCAACAGATCCAGGTCTCGTTCGACCATCGCGTTCTTGGTCACGATGGTGCATGGATGGCGACACTCGGCCAGTAGTTCCAACGCGGCGCGGGTCAGCCGCCAGCGCCGCTCGATCGGCTGGTAGGGATCGGTGTTGCTGCCGATATTGATCGGGCTGATGTGATAGCCGGGCCGGCGCAATTCCATGCGCAACACCTCGGCCAGATTGCTCTTGGCGCGCAAGCGCGTTTCGAAATCCAGCCCCGGCGACAGGTTGAGATAACTGTGTGAGGGCCGGGCGAAACAGTAGATGCAGCCGTGCTCGCAGCCACGGTAAGGGTTGAGCGCCTGGCTGAAATGGATGTCCGGTGAATCGTTGCGGCTGATCACGCTGCGCGCGCGCTCTTCGGTCACCTCGGTGCGCGGCCGCACGCCATCGTCCAGCAGCGCCTGCTCCCAGCCGTCATGTTCGGCGTGGTGGCGAAGGGTTTCGAAGCGGCCTTCTGGATTGGAGGCGGCGCCGCGGCCTTTAAAGGCCTGCACGGGATAGGGGGTATCGACCATGCCGGCAGCTTAGCCCGCCGCAATCTCAGCGCCGGAGACACCTGCCCGTCAAACCCACGGAGGTTTCCAGGCAAGCGAAAACCGATCCCTGTAACGCGTGGCCGCGCAAAGCCACGCGCAACGTGCGCTCGCGGTGTGCGATCTGCGATCGAAGGACGCTAACCGGTCGTCTTCAGCGCGTACCACGACTCCGGCTTGATCATTGCTTCAAGCGATAGAAACCAGTGCAGGCGCTGCATTGGGGCGTGCCTTGGCAACCCTCGTGCATCGCGCACCCGGTGAAGCGTCGAAAAAAAGGCGCGCCAACTAGCGGCGCGCCGGGGTAAGTGATGTGGCGGGTTATTTGCGGATATCCACGTGGCGAGTATCGCGTACGAAGAAAAGGCCTATCACAAAGGTGATCAGCGCCACCACGATCGGGTACCACAGGCCGTAGTAGATGTCGCCCTTCCACGCGACCAGCATGAAGCCGATGGTAGGTACGAAGCCGCCGAACCAGCCGTTGCCGATGTGATACGGCAGGCTCATCGAGGTATAGCGGATGCGCGTGGGGAACATCTCCACCAGCCAGGCGGCGATCGGGCCGTAGACCATCGTCACGTACAGCACCAGAATGGCCAGCAGTAGCACCAACATCGGCTTGTTGGTTTGGTTCGGATCGGCTTTTTCCGGGTAGCCGGCGGTGTTTAACTGTGCGCCGGCTTGATCGACAAACGCCTTGTTGCGTGCGGCGAACGTCGCGCCGTCCATCGTGGTTCCCTCGAACGACTGCACGGTGACATCGCCGATCTGCACGAAGGCGGTTTCGCCCGTTCCGAGCTCGGTGTTGCTGTAAGGAATACCCTTCTTGGCCAGGAAGCTCTTGGCCACGTCGCAGGAGCTGGTGAATTTGGTTTTGCCGACCGGATCAAACTGAAAGCTGCACTGTGCCGGATCGGCATGCACGGTCACCGGCGACGAGGCGGCCGCGATCGCGATCGCCGGATTGCCATAGTGGGTCAAGCCCTTGAAGATCGGAAAATAGGTCAGCGCCGCCAACAGGCAACCAGCCAACACGATCGGTTTGCGGCCGATCTTGTCTGAGAGCCAACCGAAGAACACGAAGAACGGCGTGCCGATAAGCAACGCACCGGCGATCATCAGATTGGCGCTGGTGCCGTCGATCTTCAGGCTTTGGGTGAGGAAATACAGCGCGTAGAACTGCCCAGTGTACCATACCACCGCCTGACCCGCCGTCGCGCCCAGCAGGGCCAGGATCACCAGCTTGAGGTTGCTCCACTTGCCGAAGGCCTCGGTCAGCGGTGCCTTGGACCCCTTGCCTTCAGCCTTCATCTGCTTGAAGACCGGCGACTCCTGCAATTGCAGGCGGATGTACACCGAGATACCGACCAGGATGAGCGAGATCAGGAAGGGCAAGCGCCAACCCCAGGCCTCAAAGCTTTCGGTGCCCAAGCCCAGGCGCGTGCCAAGAATCACCAGCAACGACAGGAACAAGCCGAAGGTGGCGGTGATCTGAATGAAGCTGGTGTACAAGCCACGCTTGCCATGCGGCGCATGTTCGGCCACATAAGTGGCTGCACCGCCGTATTCGCCGCCCAGCGCCAGGCCCTGCAAAAGGCGAAGGACGATCAGGATCGCCGGCGCCGCCATGCCGATGGTTTCATAGCCGGGCAACACGCCAACCAAGAAGGTCGACAAGCCCATGATGATGATGGTGATCAAGAAGGTGTACTTGCGCCCGATAAGATCACCGATCCGGCCAAACACGATGGCACCGAACGGGCGCACCGCGAAGCCGGCAGAGAACGCCAGCAAGGCGAAGATGAACTGACTGGTCTCGTTCAAGCCGCTGAAGAAATGCTTGCCGATCAGCGCGGCCAATGAACCGTAGAGGTAGAAGTCATACCACTCGAACACGGTGCCCAGGCTGGATGCCAGCACGACCCGCTTATGGCTTACGCCCAGCGGTTGCTCGGCGTTGATTGCAGTGGTCGCCATAACTCCTCCCTTAACTGGTCAGACCCGTACCGATCGCGCGGCCGGTGAGATGGAAAAAATCACCGGGACAGGCCCGGTCGCTCGATCAGAAGCTGTACTTGGCCATGAATTGCAGCCGCTGCAGCCTGCCGTAGTCGCCGTTCTCGATTTCACGCCTGGCCCAGGTGTACTCGGCGCCCAGGTCGAGTTTGGCCAGCGGCGAGTAGATCAGGTTGATGTGCACGCTCTGGGTGCTCTTGTTGGCACCCCCGCCGGTCAGCAGCAGGTCGTTGTCGATACCGTTGTGCGCATACATCAGATTGCTGCGCAGCTTTTCGGTGAAGGCGTGCCTCCAGGCCACGTAGCCAGCCCAGATTTTGCGCGCCTCGATGTTGCCACGCGCATCGAGCGCGCCATCGGCGGCGATGTTGGCCAGTCCCAGGTAACGGGCGATACCCTTGCCGTAGGTGCCGGCGTAACGCAGGTCATCGTGGGTGCCGAATATCCATTTGCCCATCACGCTTCCGCCGACGCCGACCTCGGTGCTGCGCGGACCGATCGCCGGTTCGTCCTCGCGCAACTGGCGTAGCAATCCGGCCACGCCGACAAAGCCCCAATCGCCCTTCCAGGTGTAGCGCGCGGTGAGGTCGGGGGTGAGGTTGTGATCGGGCGATATCTGCGTGGCGCCGCCACGGTAGGGGGTTAGCGTGGTGTGCGGGTTTTCCAGCGCCACGCTGAAGCCGCCGCTGGTGTAGCGGATCTGCGCTTGCCGGCTGAACACGGTGCCGTCGGTGGGGCCAATGAAATCGACCGACTCGGGCAACGCGTTGGGGTCCATGAAGTTGGTCCAGGTCTGACCAGCCAGCCACTTGCCCCAGTAGGCGTAGGCATGGCGCAAGGTCAGCCCATAGGTATTGGTGGAGTTCTCGTTACCCAGGCTGTTGCCGAAGAAATCCCATTCGAGATACGCGCCGATCTTCTCGTTGTTTTCGGTGAGGCTGTCCACACCCACGTAGAGGCGCGAGAACTTGGCATGCACATCGGAGTAATTGGCCGAGCGTCCACCCAGCGGCGTGGCACCTGGCAGATAGAGATCACGCCCCGGCGCCTGGTCGCCCAGGTAGCCGTCGGTGTGGCTGGTCAGGAAATCGGTTTTGATGAAGCCGCCGACCTTGACCGTGGTGCGCTTGTAGGCGTTGGTCGGCACCAGCACGGTGGCCTGGATAGGCGCGGCCGGCGCGCCTGCCACCGGTGCCGCCGCGGTGGCCGGCGCCGGGGCGCTCTTCTGCGCCTGGATCATGCTCTTGAGGTCGGCAAGCTGCTGCTCCAACTGCGCCACGCGCTGCTCCAGTTGCTGCTCACGTGCTGCCTCTTGCGCCTGCGCAGCCAGCGGCAATCCCAGCGCGCATGCCATGCTCCACGCCATTACCCGATAGCGCCGCGGCTTGACTGCGATCGTCATGGTTACCCCTCCCCGAGTTCGATGACGCGCCGAGCATGGTCGCACTCGGTCGCATGCGCCTATTCGCCATTGGTCGTAGCTCGACCAAAGTAGAGACGCCGCGACACGATCGCCTGCGGCTAAACTCGGGCTTCGCCGCGCGCGTGCTGCGCCACTGATGTCAGCGATCGTTCCGCAGGAGATTTCTCATGTCTAAGCTTTACCCGGTCAAGCCTGAGTTCGCCGCCGCTGCGCGCATCGGCAAGGACGATTACCGGCGCTTGTATGCCGCGTCGATCAGTGATCCTGAAGGCTTCTGGGGCAAGGTGGCTCAGCGGGTGGACTGGCTGAAGGCGCCCACGCGGATCAAGAACGTCTCCTTCGACGCGGCCGATTTGCACATCCGCTGGTACGAGGATGGCCAACTCAACGTGGCAGCCAACTGCCTGGACCGTCACCTGGCCGAGCGCGGCGACAAGACCGCGATCATCTTCGAAGGCGACGACCCCAGCGAGTCGCGCCGTATCAGCTACCGCCAGTTGCACACCGAGGTTTGCCAGTTCGCCAACGCGCTCACGCATCTGGGCGTGCGCAAGGGTGATCGGGTAGCGATCTACCTGCCGATGATTCCCGAAGCGGCGGTGGCGATGCTGGCCTGCGCGCGGATGGGCGCGGTGCACTCGGTGGTGTTCGGCGGCTTTTCGCCCGATTCGCTGGCCGGGCGCATCGCCGACTCGGCCGCGCGGGTGGTGATCACCGCCGACGAAGGCGTACGCGGCGGCAAGCGCGTGCCGCTGAAGGCCAATGTGGATGCCGCGCTGGAGCGCCCCGGCACCCACAGCGTGGAAACCGTGATCGTGGTGCGCCGCACCGGCGGCGTGGTGCCGATGCAACCGCCGCGCGATCGCTGGTACCACATCCTGATGGAAGGCCAATCGGCCGATTGCCCGGCCGAACCGATGGACGCCGAGCATCCGCTGTTCATCCTTTACACCTCCGGCTCCACCGGCAAGCCCAAGGGCGTGCTGCATACCTCCGGCGGCTATCTGGTGTATGCCGGCTACACCCACGAACTGGTGTTCGACCTGCGCGAGGACGACGTCTACTGGTGCACCGCCGATGTCGGCTGGATCACCGGCCACAGCTACGTGGTGTACGGCCCGCTCAGCAACGGCGCCACCGTGCTGATGTTCGATGGCGTGCCCAATTATCCCGACGTCAGCCGTTTCTGGCAGGTGATCGACAAGCACCAGGTGACCTTGTTCTACACCGCGCCCACCGCGATCCGCGCGCTGATGCGCGAAGGCGAGGCACCGGTAAAGAAAACCTCGCGCGCCAGCCTGCGCGTGCTCGGCACGGTCGGCGAACCGATCAACCCGGAAGCCTGGGAGTGGTATTACCACGTGGTCGGCGACGGGCGCTGCCCGATCGTCGATACCTGGTGGCAGACCGAAACCGGCGGCATCCTGATCGCCCCGCTGCCCGGCGCAATTGATGCCAAGCCCGGCTCGGCCACGCTGCCGCTGTTCGGCATCGTGCCGGCGGTGGTCGATCCCAACGGCGCCATCCTCGACGGCCCGGCCGAGGGCAATTTGGTGATCACCGATTCCTGGCCCGGCCAGATGCGCACCGTCTACGGCGATCATCAGCGCTTCATCGAAACCTATTTCAGCACCTACCCGGGCAACTACTTCACCGGCGACGGCGTGCGCCGCGACGAGGACGGCTACTACTGGATCACCGGGCGGGTCGACGACGTGATCAACGTCGCCGGCCATCGCATCGGCACCGCCGAAGTGGAGAGCGCGCTGGTGGCCCAACCCAAGGTCGCCGAGGCGGCCGTGGTCGGTTGCCCGCACGAGCTCAAGGGCCAGGGCATCTACGCCTACGTCACCTTGATCACCGGCGAGACCGGCAGCGACGCGCTGCGCAAGGAACTGGTCGCCTGGGTGCGCAAGGAGATCGGCCCGATCGCCACCCCCGACTACCTGCAATGGGCGCCGAGCCTGCCGAAAACCCGCTCGGGCAAGATCATGCGGCGGATTCTGCGCAAGATCGGCGAAAACCTGCCCGACCAGTTGGGCGATATCTCCACCTTGGCCGATCCGGGCGTGGTCAAGAACCTGGTCGACGAGCGTTTGATCAAATGAGTGCGGCGCATGCAGCCATCCGTCCTGCCATCCGCGTCGGCGACACCGGCCACGCCGGTGTCTGAGGTTCTGATCGCCGACGATCACCCGCTGTTTCGCGATGCGCTGCAGCGCGCGGTGCTGTCCGCGTTGCCACAGGCCCAGGTGCACACCGCCGACAGCGTGCACAACCTGCTGGCGCTCATTGAGCAATACCCGGAAGCCGACTTGCTGCTGCTGGACCTGCACATGCCCGGCGCGCGCGGTTACTCGGCGCTGGCGCATATCCGCGGCCAGTATCCGGGGCTGCCGACCATCGTGGTGTCCGGCCACGAGGAAGCGCAGGTCGCGCGGCGCGCGCTGGCGCACGGCGCTTCGGCCTACATTCCCAAGTCGACCGCCGGTGAGGACATCGTGCAGGCGATCCGCGCAGTGCTCGATGGCGATGTCTGGCTGCCACACCACCTGCTGGGCGGACGGATGGAACTGAAGGCCAGCGAGGCCGACGTGGCCGCGCGCGTGGCCAGCCTCACCCCGCAGCAATTCCGCGTGCTGACGATGATCGCCGAGGGCCTGCTGAACAAGCAGATTGCCTACGACCTGGCCGTCTCCGAAGCCACCGTCAAAGCGCATATGACCGCGATCATGCGCAAGCTGGGCGTATCCAACCGGACCCAGGTCGCGCTGGCGGCTAGTCAACTGGCGGTGGAGCCGGGCGTACTGCCGCCCATGCCCGAGGACGACGAATGAGTCGCAGGCGCGCGGCAACGTGAGCGGGCACCGAGACTGGTCAGATAACACTGTCTTCAGCGCCGGCACGGCTTGCGCCTCATGAGGTGGTCGTAGCCCAGGCCAGCAGAAGGCGTGTTATCAACGCCTTTACCGCCCTCGCCTGTGGCCTCCACGAGGTGGTCGCGGCCCAGCAGGTGCAGCACGCCGTGTCTGGTCAGATGCGCGCTTGTAATCCCGCGGCTCGTTTTTGCGATCCAGCAAACCGATGGATCAGCGCATGGGTTGCCTGGCCTAAACGTCCTCTCTGCCATCGTAGCCGCGAACTGTGGGGTGCAACCGAGGGTTGCCGTCCGCGCATGCGCGGCAGGCCAACGCGCTATGGCGTCCAGCGCTAGCGCGTGGCCGGCACTGGCGGTGGCACGTCCGCGATGCCGGGCCGCAGCGGCTCGGTCAGCTCCGGCGACTGCGGTCGCCGCCAAAGCGGCCGGACGACACGCGCGAGCCGCACGATGGCTCCCACTCACCTCAAGGCGAAACCTCGCGCGCGGCCTGCTGGCGAAGCAGCGCGGTCAGCAACGCGCGCAACGCGGCCGGACGCACCGGTTTATGCAGCAGTGGGTAGCCCAGCAAGCGCGCGCGCTGCTTTAACGCGCTGCTGCCATCGGCGGTGATCATCGCCGCCGGCGGCAACGTGGCGACCTTGGCGCGCAGGTACTGCAGCGCATCGAAGCCGTTGAGTTCATCACCCAGATGGTAGTCGGCCAGAATCAGATCGATCGGCCCGCGCTGCAATTCAGCCAGCGCCTGCGCGACATCCAGCGCGACCCGGCAATCCACGCCCCAGCGCGTCAGCAAGGCCTGCATGCCATCCAGGATCGAGCGGTCGTTGTCCAGGCACAGCACGGTCAGCGGCAGTTGCTGATCGGGAATCGAGCGCGACGGGCTGGCGCGCCGCGGCACTATCGCGGCGGTGCGCGGCACCTCGATCGAGAAACAGCTGCCGTGACCCGGCTGCGAGCGAAGATTCAGCGGGTGGCGCAGGATGCCGGCCAGCCGATCGCAGATCGACAGACCCAGGCCCAGCCCTTTCTCGCCCCAGGGCGAGGGCCGTTCAAGGCGCTGGAACTCGTCGAAAATGCGCGCGCGCTGGTCGGTCGCGATGCCCGGCCCCTGGTCCCACACCTCGATGCGCACCTGCGCGCCGACCCGACGCGCGCCCAGCAGCACCCCGCCCGCGTGGGTATAGCGCAACGCGTTGGAGAGAAAATTCTGCACGATCCGGCGTAGCAGTTGCGGATCGCTGCGCACCGCCAGCCGGGTCGATACCACGCGCAGGGCCAGCCCGCGCTGTTCGGCCACTACTGCGAACTGTGCCTTGAGCGAGTCGAACAGATCAGCCAGCGCAAAGCTGCCGACTTCAGGCCGATAGCTGCCCGCATCCAGGCGTGAGACGTCCAGCAAGGCATCCAGCAGGTCTTCGGCGGCGCGGAAGGAGGCATCGATGCGCTCAGCCAGCACGCCGGCCTCCGGGTCCAGTTGCGGATGCTGACGCAACGCCGAGGTGAACAAGCGCGCCGCGTTCAACGGCTGCAGCAAATCATGACTGGCGGCGGCCAGGAAACGGGTCTTGGAGAGGTTAGCCGCCTCGGCGGTGCGCTGCGCCGCCGCGGTCGCGGCCAACGCCTCGCGCAGCTCGGCGGTGCGCTGCTCCACCCGCAGCTCCAGCGTTTCATTGGCTTCGATCAGCGCCAGCTCGGCGTGCTTGTAAGCGGTGACGTCCGAATACGTGGTGACGTAACCGCCGCCGGGCAGCGCGCGTCCGCGCAGCTCGATCACCGTGCCATCAGGGCGAACGCGCTGGAACAGATGCGGCGAGCCCACGCGCATGTAGGCGATCCGCTTGGCCACGTGCTGATCGACCTCGCCCGGGCCGCATTCGCCATGCTCGGCGTTCCAGCGAATCAGCTCGGCCACCGGCATGCTGACGTAGACCATCCCCTCCGGATAACCGAACAGTTCCAGGTAGCGCCGGTTCCAGGCGACCAGGCACATCTGCGCATCGACCACGCTGATCCCCTGCGAGACGTTTTCCAGCGTGGTCGACAGCAGCTCGCGATTGAAGCGCAGCTCTTGCGAGGCCTCGTCCATCAAGGCCATCGCTTCGGCGATATCCAGGCCGGAGCCGGACAGCGCGCCCATCAGGATGCGCCGCGCACTGGCCGCGCCGACCGCACCTGCGAGCAGCCGCTCGGTGTACTGGATCAACGCGCGGTCCGCCGCTTCGCCCATCTGCAGTGGCCGCCCCCGACGCTGCCCGTACTCGTCCAGCGCACGCGCGGTGTAGCGCTCGCCGACGATGCGCTCAGCGATGGTGCGCAAGTCGCCCACCGCCACCCGACCACGCCAGTCGCCGATGCCGCCGCGCTCGGCCTGATCCGGCTCCAGGAACATCGCCGCGTACAGGCGATCCTCCAGACTGGGGCGAAAGCGCAACGAGACGAACACAAGGCATCCGACATTGAGCAGCATCGACCAGAACGTGCCGTGCATTACCGGGTCCCAACCGCTCAGGTAGAACAGCTCCTGCGGGCGCAGCCACGTCATGCCCCACGGGCCATCGACCAGCCACGCGCTGGAGCGAGTCAGCGCCGGTAGCAGCAAGGTGTACAGCCATACCGCGAAACCGGCGAGCAAGCCGCTCGCCACGCCGGCACGGCTGGCCCCGCGCCAATACAAGGCGGAGATGATCGCTGGTGCGAACTGTGCCACGGCGGCGAACGCTAGCAGGCCGGTGGTAGCCAGATTTTCCGTATCGGCGGCGATGCGGTAATACAGATAAGCCATCGCAGCCAGCGCGACGATCGCCACCCGACGCACCCGCAGCACCAGCAGCGACAGATCGGGGCGCTGCTCCAACTTGAGCCGGCGTATCCGCAGCAGCGCCGGCATGATCAAGTCGTTGCTGATCATGATCGACAACGCCACCGCCGCCACGATCACCATCCCCGTGGCCGCCGAGAAACCACCGATGAAACCCAGCAGCGCGATCGCACGATCGCCATGCGCCAGCGGCAGGTTCAGCACCCAGGCGTCGGGCGCGCCGTTGCGCACGCTGGGCAGGTACAGCCCGGTAGCGACGATCGGCAACACCGCCAGACTGATCAGCAACATATAGATCGGAAACAACCACCGCGCGCGCTTGAGATCGCGCGGGTCTTCGCATTCCACCACGCCAATCTGAAACTGCCGTGGCAGGCAGAACATCGCGCAGAAGGCCAGCAAGGTCTGCGCCAGAAAACCTGGCGAGAGGCCGCTGCGCAGTTGCTGCGTCGGCAGCGCCAGCGTCGCGGCCAGCCCGGGGCCCTTATCCAGCGCGTACAACGCCAGCGCAATGAACGCGATCAACTTGATCGCCGATTCCAGCGCAATCGCCAGCATCATGCCGTGATGGTGTTCAGTGGCGTCGATCGTGCGGGTACCGAACAGGATCGCGAACACGGCCAACAGCACCGCGCACCACAAGGCACTATCGATCGACAGCGGCGCCGCATGGCCGGAACTGGCCCCATCGAGCACTGCAAACGACATCGCCACCGCCTTGAACTGCAACGCGATGTAGGGCACCACGGCGGTCACCGCGATCACCGCCACCAAGGCGCCCAACCCATGCGACTTGCCATAACGCGCGCCAATGAAATCGGCGATCGAAGTGATGTTGCGCCGGCTCGCCACCGCCACCAAGCGCTGGAACAGGCCAAAACCCAGCACGAACAGCAGCGCCGGCCCCAGATAGATCGGCAGATACGCCAGACCCTCGCGCGCCGCGGTACCGACCGCGCCATAGAAGGTCCACGACGAGCAATACACCGCCAACGCCAGGCTGTAGACGATCGGCCGAAGTTTGGGCTGGCGCGGATACAACGGCCGGCGATCGCCCCAATAGGCGACCGCGAACAGCAACGCCACGTAAAACAATGCGACGATCAGCAGCAGCCAGCCAGCGATCACGATCATTCCCCTTTCGAGCGGCGCTTGTCGGCGACGCTGCCAACCCGGCACCATGCAAGGATGATGGCATGGCACGCAGTCGACCCGGCGACAGTAGCAAAGCGGCTGGGTGAACACGAGATCCACCTGTGGCGGTTGCCCTACCGCCCGGCGCTGCGGCGCGCTCCCTTGCTGGCATTGCTGGCGGCTTATCTGCAATGCCCGGCCGAGGCGATTGCGCTGCGCCAAGGCGAATACGGACGCCCGGCGTTGGCGCTGGAACAACCGCATACGTTGGATTTCAACTGGTCGCACAGCGGTGAGCAGGCGTTGGTGGCGATCGCGCACGGGATCGCTCCGGGCATCGATCTGGAGCGTATCCGGCCCCGGCGCAGCGCGATGGAAATCGCCCGGCGCTATTTCGCCGCCGACGAACTGGCGTGGCTGGAAACTATCGATGAGCGCGCGTCGCGCGAGTTGGCGTTCCTCAGGTTATGGACGGCCAAAGAGGCGGTGCTTAAGGCGCACGGCCGCGGCATCGCCTTCGGCCTGGACCGGCTCAGCATCGACATGCGACAAACGCAACCCCACCTGCTGCGACTGGAGCACGAACACGTCGAACACTGGCAATTGCATGCGCTTCCACTGGGTCAGGACTACCTCGGCGCGCTGGCATGGCGCGGTGCTCCGCGCACCCTTCGCGGCCACTTACTTGCCGGCAACCAGCGATAAGCGCATGGTGGCGATCCCCCTGCGCAGCACGGTTGACGGGTCAAGCCATCGGCCTTCGTGAGCGCGCTGGCATGTTTCACCGGCCGGGCCATCACCCGCGTTTCCCCCTCCCACAATTACAAGCACGCTATGACCCTGCTCAGCGTCAACCTCAACAAGATCGCCGTACTACGCAACTCGCGTGGCGGCAACGAACCGGATCTGCTGCGCGCGGCCAATACCTGCATCGATGCCGGCTGCGGCGGCATCACCGTGCATCCTCGCCCGGACCTGCGTCATGTGCGCCCGGACGACGTGCGCCGGCTGGCCGCGATCCTGCGCGATCGGGTGGAATACAACATCGAAGGCAATCCCTTCGCCGCCGCGCGCGGTGCTTATCCGGGATTGCTTGCGCTGGCACGCGAAGTGCGACCCACCCAGGTCACCCTGGTCCCCGACGGCGACGGGCAACTGACCTCCGACCACGGCTTCGATCTGCGCCGCGATCGTGCACGCCTGGCCCCGCTGGTCGACCAATTACGCGCGATCGGTTGCCGCGTGAGCCTGTTCGTCAATGCCGGCGCCGAAGGCCTCGAAGAAGCTGTGGCGATCGGCGCCCAGCGCATCGAGATCTACACGGGTCCCTACGCGCAAGCTTTCGACGACGGCAATGCATTGGCACAATTGGAGCGTTGCGCCGAGACCGCGCGCCGCGCGCAGCAGCTGGGACTGGCAGTGAACGCGGGGCACGATCTCAGCCAAGCCAACCTGGGTACGTTCCGGGTCGCGATACCCGGATTGGCCGAGGTATCGATCGGCCACGCGCTGATCGGGGAGGCGCTTTACGAAGGCTTGTCCAATACGGTGCGCAATTACCTGCAGATCCTGCGCTGAGGCACATCGTCCGATCCGATGGCTCGTGGGCTCACGTTAGCCGTGGGCTGCGCATGGCGTTTACGTGTCCATCGTTTGGACTTCGCCGGCGTGATTCTCCAACCCACAAAAAACCCCGCCTAAAGCGGGGTTTTTTGTGGGTAACACGTAGTGGCGAGATCAGTTTCCTTCGGTGAAACCGATCTTGGTCAGATCGTAGCTTTTCGCATCAGCCAACACACGAGCTACCACCTCGTAAGCCACCTGATCCGCCGCGTTGATCTGAATTTCAGGCTGGTTGGATTGCTGCGCAATCACCGCCATCTGCGCACGCATACCGAGCTCGTCCACCGGCGTGTCGTTCCAGTACAACGCGCCAGACTGATCGATCTTGAGCTTGATCGGGTCGGGCGGGTTTTCCGGGTTCTGCACGTTAGGGTTGGGCTGCGGCAGATCAATCTTGATCTTGTTGGTCACCACCGGGGCCGTGATCATGAAGATGATCAGCAGCACCAGCATCACGTCGACTAGCGGCGTGACGTTGATTTCCGCCATCGGACCACTGGAACTGCCAGAACTGAATGCCATGACTTAGTTACTCCTTGCCGGTCGTGATGAAACCGACATGGACCATGCCCTGCGCCTTGGCATCGCCAAGAATCTTGCGGACGATCCTGTACTCGGTCGTCTTGTCGGCGCGGATTTGCAGCTCCGGCTGCGGCGACTTGGCCGCCGCCACCGCAAACTGTGCACGCAATTCCGCATCGCTGACCGGATTGTCGTTGAGATACATCGAGCCGTCGGGTTTGACGGCCAGATCCATCGGCTCGACTTTCGCGGTGTCCGTCTTCTTGGGATTGGCGTGCGGCAGCTCGACGGTGATCCGATGCGTCAACAGCGGCGCCGTGATCATGAAGATGATCAGTAGCACCAACATCACGTCGACCAGCGGCGTAACGTTGATCTCCGACATCGGACCGCCGGCATTACCCCCGGTGCTCATTGCCATGGGTCAATCCCTCACTTCGGAGCGTTGCCGCCTTCCACACGCGCACCGGTGGCGAAGAAGTCGTGCAGGTCATGCGCGAACTCATCGAACTTGGCGTAGGTCAGGCGGTTGGAGCGGGTGAAGAAGTTGTAGGCCAGCACGGCGGGAATCGCGGTGAACAGACCGAACGCGGTCATGATCAGCGACTCACCGACCGGACCCGCCACCGCTTCCATCGAGGCATTGCCCGAGGCCGAGATGCGGATCAAGGCGCGGTAAATACCCCACACCGTACCCAGCAGACCGACGAACGGCGATGCCGAACCGACCGTGGCAAGCAAGGTCATGCCACCTTCCAGACGCAGGCTCTCGCGAGCCACGGCCTGACGCAGGGCGCGATCAATGAACTCCGAACGGCTCAGCGACTCAGCCAGACGACCGCCAGCAGCCTGCTGGTGATGGGCCGCCGCCGAAGCGGCGTCGAGCGCAATCTTGGAGAATGGTTCGCCCTTGGGCTGAGCTTCCAGCTCGCGGATCGCATCCTGGGTGGAGTTGGTGTTCCAGAACCCGTTGATAACCTTGTCGGCGCGAGCCCGGACCATCGAGTTGCGGATCGCGTTGGCGACGATGAAGTACCACGAAGCGACGGACATCACGGTCAGGACGATAAACACGACCCAACCCAGCCAATCGAAGTTGTGGATCAGGTGATCGAAGCCCATTTGCTTCATGGCTTCGGCGTTGGCATTACCACCGAGGCCGGGAGCGGCGTCGGTCGGAGCGGCAGGAGACTGTTGGAACATAGCGCTACCCTTGGGAATTCAAGCGTGAACTTAAACTGTAAAGAAAATTACAGCTGACTGAGATTGAAAGCGACCGGAACACGGACATAACCTTCAACCTTTTGTCCGTTTTTGACACTGGGATTGAAACGCCATTTCTGTGCCGTATCAATCGCTTCGCGATCCAGCTCGCGGTAACCGCTGGACGTTTCCACCTTGATGTCCTTGGGGACACCATCCACACCAACCAGGATCATCAGGATTACCGTGCCTTCGTGACGCTGGCGAATGGCCTGCGGCGGGAACTTGGGCTGGATACGGCTGTTATAGCTGATGTCCTGGCTGGCCGTGATCTCCGAAGGCGGTGCCGGTGGTGCTGGCGGCGCCGGCGGTGGGGCCGGAATCGGGTTGGTCGATGCCTCTTCCACAGCCGGGGGTGGCTGCGGCGGCGGCGGTGTCGGCGGCGGCTTGACCTGCTGAATGATCTTCGGCGGCGGCTGCTTGGGAGGCTCCGGTGGCGGCGGCGGGGGCGGCGGCGGCGGCGGCGGCGGTTCCATAAAGGTAACCTGGACCGCCTTTTCCTTTTCCTTCTCCTGTTGCTTCGGCGGAGCCATCGGCGCCACCAGGATCAGGAGAGCAAAGGCATGCAGCGCAATGGCTACAGCCAACGCCCAGGTGCGCCTCCAATTGAACGGCTCGGGGCCGGTTGCTTCGTTACGTGAGGCCATCTGTCACTATCAATCAGGAGCTAGTCAATCGGAATGACGTGATCGCAGCGCCGTAGGCAAACGTAAGTCCCAGGAGGGAATTGCCGTTCGCCAGTGGGCATGCACGGAAAGGTTTTCAAGGTACAACAGCATTTAGCTTTTGTATAGCACCCGCAAGAAAGCAATATGGACGTCTATTTGCCTGCGGGCACATGCGCAGCCGTATGCTTATTTCACCGCGCTTTGCTTGAGCCATTTATTGGCCGAATCAGCGGTTTCCGGGTCTTGCGCCGCCTGCTTCATGGCGGCGATTGCACCGGGCTTGTCCTTCAGTCCACGGTTGGCCTCGGCGAGCAGCATGTAAGCACGGCCTTTATGCTGCACGCCTTTGGCGATGCCTTGTTGTATCAACGCTTTCGCTTCGCTGAATTTTCCCTCGGTGAGCAAAAGCTGGCCCGCGCTGATCGCCGGCTGGCCATCGGGCGCCAGCGGAATCGCCTTGCGGTAAGCGTCGATCGCCTTGGTCGGCTGTTCGGCGATGTAGTTGGCGTCGCCGATCAGCTTGAGGTTGTCGACGTTCTCCTGCACCAGCCCCTTGCTCACACCTTCGTCCAGCACTTGCGTGGCTTTGAGCGCATTGGGCTTGGGATCGGAGCTGCCTTGGCCGACCACCAGATACAGCTTGGCCAGGTTGACGTAGTCTTTTTCGGTCTTCAACGCGCCTTGCGCGCGCGCTTTTTCCATCAGCGCGATCGCTTCGGGATACTTCTGCGACTGCATCAACACCGCCACGGCATTGTTCAGCGCGGTGGCGTCGTTGGGATTGGCCGACAACTGCTGCTGCGCCAGATCGGCGGCCTGGTCGCCTTGCCCGGACTCGGCGTAGCTGGCCATCAGGATCTGGTTCCAATTGTCGTTGGGCTTGTCGGTCAACGACTGCGCCTTCTTGATCGCCGCGATTGCCTCGGGGTATTTCTGCAGGCGGTAGTAGGCGCTGCCTTCGGCCGCGTAAGACTCGGCTGTTTCTTTCTTGCCCTGGGCGCGCCAGTTGGCGATGGTGTCCAACGACAGCTGGTACTGCTCATCGGCCAGATAGAACTGCGCCAACATGAATTGCAACTGGAAGTAGGTGTCGTTGGGCATCACGCCGATGTCCAGCGCACGCTTGAGCAGGTCGATCGCGCCCTTGATATCGCCATCGTTGTAATGCAGGTTGGCCAAACCTTGCAGCGCCAGCGCCTGCGCATACTTGCTCTTGCTGCTGTCGATCAGCGGCTGTAAGAGCTGGTTGGCTTTGTCCTTATCGCCTGCGGACGCGGCTTCCAGACCGTCGTTGAGCGCCTTCTGTTCCTTCTCGCTGGTCAGGTCGAGCTTCGGCTCTTTGCGGGTCGCATTGGGGTAAAGCACTTCCTTCTTGCCATCGGAAGCACTGTTGTCGCGAGCGAACACCGGGCTGCTGGCAACGGTCAACGCAAGCGCGGTGCCGGCCAACACTTTGTACAGCGAAGCATGCTTCATACCTGTCCTCTTTTCAGGATTGGCGTGATCAAGTGATCTACAGGGGATCACAGAGCGTAACCGGAGCTTAGTTACATAACAAGTCGCACTGCCGCAGTAAGAAACTGTAAAATCAATGACTTGGAATAGTCATGTCGGCTCCACCCGAAATTAGCGACGGTCGTACCGGGTGGGGCGGCTGGCATTTCCCTTTGCGCGCAACGGTGTGGCGCAACTCAACACACTAATGCGTTGTTACATCTTCAACAAATAAAAGCCAATGCGACGGTTCGCATTGGCTTTTCGAGGCCTTAAATATCCAGGTTGGCGACTTTCAGCGCGTTCGCCTCGATGAACTCACGCCGCGGCTCGACTGCTTCGCCCATCAGCATGGAGAACATCTGGTCGGCGGCGAAGGCATCCTCGATGCCAACCTGAAGCATGCGACGGGTTTCCGGATTGACCGTGGTTTCCCATAGCTGTTCCGGGTTCATTTCGCCCAGGCCTTTAAAGCGCTGGATGCTGCGCCCCTTCTTGGCTTCTTCCAGCAGCCAGCTGCGCGCCTCGGCAAAGCTGGCGATACCGCGCGAGCCATTGCCACGACGAACTACGCCGCCGGGCTGCACCATGCCAGCGACCTGCTGACTGATGTGCAGGATCGGACGGAACTCCGCGCCGGCGAAGAACGGCTGCGACAGCAACCAGGTGTGCTGCAAGCCGTGCTGATCACGCACCACTTCGATCGCGGCCGGTTGTTCGTCAACCGCTGGGCGCAGTGACAACCGGTAGCGCGGCTTGCCCAAACCGCTGGCGGCCAGGCGCTTGGTCGCGCGATCGAGCCAATCCTGCATCGCGGCACGATCGGCCCACAGGCCCGGCTCGATCGCTTGATGCTCGAGCAAAGCAGTCAGCACGGTAGCGTCGATGCGGTGACTCAAGCGCGCGATCTGGTCGAGCGCCTGCTGGTATTCGGTCAGCAGTTTGGCCAAGGCCTCGCCGGTGATGGGCGGCGTGCCCTCGGCGTAAATCAGCTCGGCGTTGTCGACCGCGCTGGAGATCAGGTAAGCATTGAGCGCGGCATCGTCCTTCAGATACATCTCCAACTTGCCTTGCTTGATCTTGTACAGCGGCGGAAGACCGATGTAGATGTGGCCGCGTTCGATCAGCTCGGGCATTTGACGGTAGAAGAACGTCAACAGCAGCGTGCGGATATGCGAGCCGTCGACGTCCGCGTCGGTCATGATGATGATGTGGTGGTAGCGCAGCTTGTCTGGGTTGTACTCGTCCTTGCCAATGCCGGTGCCCAGCGCGGTGATCAAGGTGCCGACCTCGGCCGAGGACAACATCTTGTCGAAGCGCGCCTTCTCCACGTTGAGGATCTTGCCCTTCAGCGGCAGCACGGCTTGGGTGCGCCGGTTGCGCCCCTGCTTGGCCGAACCGCCAGCCGAATCGCCCTCGACCAGGAACAATTCGGACAGCGCCGGATCTTTTTCCTGACAATCAGCCAGCTTGCCCGGCAGTCCGGCGATATCCAGCGCGCCCTTGCGTCGAGTCATCTCGCGCGCCTTGCGCGCCGCCTCGCGCGCGCGCGCCGCGTCGACCACCTTGGAGGCGATCGCTTTGGCCTCGGCCGGATGCTCCAGCAGGAATTCGCTGAGCTTCTCGTTGACCGCCTGCTCCACCGCGGTTTTGACCTCGCTGGAAACCAGCTTGTCCTTGGTTTGCGAGGAGAACTTCGGATCAGGCACCTTGACCGAAAGCACTGCAATCAGGCCTTCGCGCATGTCATCGCCGGACAACGCCACCTTGGCGTTCTTGGCTAGGCCTTCGCGCTCGATGTAGCCCTGCAGCGAGCGCGTCAACGCCGCACGGAATCCGGTCAGATGGGTGCCGCCATCACGCTGTGGAATATTGTTGGTGAAGCAGAACATCGTCTCCTGGTAGGAGTCGGTCCACTGCATCGCCAGCTCGACAGTGATGTTGTCCTGCTCGGCGCTGAGGCTGATCACATGGGGATGCAGCGCGCTTTTCAGCTGCGCCAGGTGCTGCACGAACGAGCGGATGCCGCCTTCGTAGGCGAACACATCGTGGCGGGTTTCGCCGCGCTCGTCGGTCAACTCGATAGTTACGCCCGAGTTGAGGAAGGCCAGCTCGCGCAGGCGCTTGGCCAGGATGTCGTAGTGGAACTCGATATGCGTGAAGGTCTGCGGGCTGGGCCGGAAGCGCACGGTCGTGCCCCGCTTGGTCGAGTCGCCCACCGCCTTGATCGGATCCACCGGCTCCCCGTGGATGTACTCCTGCTGATACTCGTGTCCATCGCGGTAGATGGTCAGCCACAAATGTTCGCTGAGCGCATTGACCACCGACACGCCGACGCCGTGCAAACCACCGGAGACTTTGTAGGAATTGGCGTCGAACTTGCCACCGGCATGCAGCACCGTCATCACCACTTCGGCGGTCGAACGACCCTCCTCGGGGTGTACGTCCACCGGAATACCGCGTCCGTTGTCGGTGACACGGACCGAACCGTCGTCGCAGATCGTCACGGTGACATGATCGCAATAGCCGGCCAGCGCTTCATCGATGGCGTTGTCGACGACTTCGAACACCATGTGGTGAAGGCCGGTACCGTCATCGGTGTCGCCGATGTACATACCCGGGCGCTTGCGCACCGCGTCCAGACCTTTGAGTACCTTGATGTTGCTCGAATCGTAGGATGCGTTCATTCGGTGATCGTGTCCTGGGCGCCACACTGTCCAGCGCGGCGCCGTAAAAAGGGCCGGACAGTCATACAATCGGTCGATTATAGCAGGGGACTTACCTGCCCTTGTTCCACGTGGAACATTTGCACATGCCTGCCTTTAAGCGCCTGCGGCAGCTCGGTGCCGCTGATCAACACTTGTGCTCCGTCACCCAGCAATTGCTCGACCACCGCCTGCTGATGGGCCTGATCCAATTCCGACGCTAGGTCGTCCAAACCCACCACTGGCCATTCCCCACGGCGCTCGCGATACACCTGGGCTTGTGCCAGCACACAGGCCAAGGCGGTCAATTTTTCCTGTCCTCGCGAGAGATGTTCACGCA
>JBEVMS010000110.1:0-10934 GCA_040508515.1 Dyella sp.
CCCGGCCTTGTGCCGGGCTTCGTCGTTTATGCTTTAGCTCCCCGATGGCGGTTTGGCGATCAGGCCGCAGGGCGCGACAAGGCACGATTCGATGATTTCCTCCCAGCTTTCGGTGGTTTCGCTGCGCGATCTGGCGCTAGTGCAGGCGGTGCACCGTTACGGCAGCTTCAACCGTGCGGCGCGCGCCATGCACATCAGTCCTTCGGGCTTGTCGCATCAGGTGCAAAAGGTGGAGCAGGCCCTGGGCGCCCCGTTGTTCGAGCGCGGCGGCCGCCGCATCGTCGCTACCGCCGGCGGGCATGCACTGCTGGAGCAGATCGACGCCGTGTTGATGGCCGCCGACGACCTGCAACATGCGGCGCTGGCCGGCAACCTGGCTTTCGGTGGCGAGTTGCGCCTGGGCGTGCCGGTCAGTCTGGGGCCGTATCTGCTGCCGCATCTGATCGCGCCGTTTCCACAGCACTTCACCGGCACCAAGCTGGGCCTATCCGAAGGCAAGCCGCGCGGGCTGCTGCGGCGCTTGCAAGAGGGCGAGCTGGATGCGGTGCTGGCGCCGCGCCAGCCGGCCACCAGCGGCATCGCGATGCGTCCGTTGTTTTTCGAGCCGTGGTTGCTGATGTTCCGCGCGGACCACGCACAAGCACGCAAGCGCCAGGTTGAACTAGACCAGCTCGATGCCGCCGAGGCGATTTGGATGGCCGAGAGCCACGCCGACGGCTTGCATGGTGAAGGCGTCGGCGCCGGTCATGTGCAGGATGTCAGCCTGGAAAGCCTGGCCGCCCTGGTTACCCTGCGCGGCGGCTACACGCTGGTGCCATGGCTGGCGCGCGAACGGCTCGGTTCCATCGCCGATATCCGGCTGGTGCCGATCAAGGGCGACCTGCCGGGACGTGAAATTGCGCTGTACTGGCGCGAGGCGACGCCCTGGCGCGGCGATCTGGATGTATTCGCCGAACTGCTGCGTTCGCTGGCGCGCCAGCGTCCAGGCTTGAAGCTGATCCCTTAGCGATTCAGCTTCCGTTGTCCAGCGTGGCGCCGGTCAACAGGCCGCGTGCCAGCATGGCGCTTTGGCGACGGTAGAGAATCATCTGCCACTGACGCCCGCCCAGTTGGCGCCACAGCACGGCGGAACGGATCGCCGCCAGCAAGGCGGCGCGGACTTGCTCAACCACTACCGGTTTTTGCAACTGCTGCGGGTTGCCGCTGACCATCACGCGCGGCTTCAAGGTGGACAAGGTGGATGTGTAAATTTCCGCCAGCCGGCTGCTGACCTGAGCCGAACCCAGCCCAAAATGCTCGACCTGGCGTTGCGCGGTCACAATGCCTTGCTGCAATTTCTCCAGTAGCTCAGCGCGGCCGGACAGGGTGCTTTGCAGGCGCATCACGGTGACCGCCATGCGTGTCACCGCCATGTCGCGGCTGCCTTCGTCGAGCTGGGCGATCAACTGGCGCAGACCCAGTCGCACGGCGCCGACCCCGCCATAGACGCCCACCACCGAGGCGGCATCGATACGAAACACGCTGGCCTGGCTCGCTTCCATTGCCGACTCATCGCAGCGCCCCTCGTTGGCCAACTGCTGCGCCAGCGCGGTGGCCTGGAAAATACCGGCGAGCGCCAACACGCGCTCCTCGTTCATGGCAAAAGCTTCAAACACTAGATAAGGGACTCGGTAGGAGAAAGAGGAATGGCGCTGGCGTCCCAGCCACCGTAGGGCGCGTCAGTGGATGCGATGACCGCGCCGCCCAGGCAGACCTCGCCATCGTAGAACACTACGGATTGTCCAGGCGTCACCGCGCGCTGCGGCTGGTCGAAATCGACCCGCACACGCCCATCCGCCAAGGTCACTCGGCAGGCCTGGTCAGCTTGCCGATAGCGGGTCTTGGCAGTGCACTGAAATACCTCGCCTGGCGCCATCCCAGCCACCCAGTGCGGCGCGTCGGCGAGCAGACAGCGCGAATACAGCCATTGGTTCTCGCCGCCCTGGGCGACGATCAGCCGATTGCCTGGCACGTCCTTGCCGACGACGTACCACGCCTCGCCGCCAGCATCGCGACGCCCGCCGATGCCCAACCCGTTGCGCTGGCCCAGGGTGTAATACATCACGCCCTGGTGCTGGCCGATCAGATGGCCGGCCGGGTCGACCATCGGGCCGGGCTGCGCGGGAATGTACTGCGCGAGAAAGCTGCGGAAGTCGCGTTCGCCGATAAAGCAGATGCCCGTGGAATCCTTTTTGGCATGCGTCGGCAAGGCGGCCTCGCGGGCCAGTTCGCGCACGCGCGATTTCTCGATCTCGCCGACCGGGAATAACGTGGCGGCAAGCTGCGCCTGGCCCAGCGCATGCAGGAAATAGGTCTGATCCTTGGCCTGATCGACCGCGCGCAGCAAGCGGTAGCGGCCATCGTGAAAATCGACGCGGGCGTAGTGGCCGGTGGCGATTTTTTCCGCCCCCAGCCCGCGCGCTTCGTCCAGGAAGGTTTTGAACTTGATCTCGCGGTTGCACAACACATCGGGGTTGGGTGTACGCCCGGCGCGGTATTCGGCCAGGAAATGCTCGAAGACCCCGTCCCAATACTCCGCCGCGAAATTGCGCGCGTGAAAGGGTAGGCCCAGGCGACCGCACACGGCGACGGCGTCCTTGCGATCGGCATCGGTGGTGCACGGTCCGCTGCGCTCGTCCTCTTCCCAGTTCTGCATGAACAATCCCTGCACCTCGTGCCCGGATTGCTGCAACAGCAAAGCAGCGACCGAGGAATCCACGCCGCCGGAAATCCCCAGCATCACTTTCATGCGTGTGCCACCTCAGGCAGCAGGCTGACCAGGCTTTGTAGCGGCAAGCGCTGGCCGGCCAGCCAGGCATCGATGCTCAGCAGCACCAGTGGCGAACGCAGTCGCTCGCCCAGCGCGGCGATTTCCTCGCGGGTCAGCCATAGCGCGCGTTCGATACCTTGATCCAGGGCGCGGGTCGGATCGTGCGCCACGGCGCGTCCCGCGAAGCTGAAACGCAGCACGCCTTCGCCATGCTCGTGACTGCGCCACTGGTGGACGCCGATCAAATGCTCCAATTGGACCGTCCAGCCAGTTTCCTCCAGCGTTTCGCGTTGCGCGGCGGCGATCAGGCTTTCATGGTCGTCAAGGTGACCGGCCGGCTGGTTGTAGACCAACCGGCCACCAATACGCTCCTCGACCATCAGAAAGCGCGCGCCGTCGGCGATCACGCTGGCGACTGTGACATGCGGGCGCCACACCGGGTTGGAGGTCATATCGGCCATCAGTAAGCCTTAGTGGCACTGGAAAAGTGACTATTGTGCCATTACCTCGGTGAGGGTCGCTGCGGATCGGCGGTTTCGCTGCGTATACTCGACACCAAGCACCGGTAAAAGCATATGGCTCACGAATCCGATCACGATCAAGAACACGACCAGGCCCCCGGGCGAGGGCTGGCGGTAGAGGCCGTCAAGCCGCAGGTGGCCAAGCCACCGCTGTTCCAGGTGCTGCTGCTCAACGACGACTTCACGCCAATGGACTTTGTGGTGGAAGTGTTGCGTGGCTTTTTCAACATGGACCAGGAGCGGGCCGTTCAGGTGATGCTGCACGTTCATACCCGCGGCCGTGGCGTGTGCGGCGTATTCACGCGTGAAGTTGCCGAAACCAAGGTGACTCAGGTAAACGAATATTCACGCTCTCATCAGCACCCATTGCTGTGCACTATGGAAAAGCTTTAAAGACCCCATGTGATGCTCATCGCGGCATAGAAAGCTGCACATCACTTCAAGCGGAGATGGTCCGAATGTTTAGCAAGGATCTCGAAGTCACCATCGGCCAGTGCTACAAGCAGGCCCGCGAACAGCGCCACGAATTCATGACCGTGGAGCACCTGTTGCTCGCGCTGACCGAAAATCAATCGGCGCTGGGGGCGTTGCGCGCCTGTGGCGTGGATCTGCCGCGGCTCAGCGCAGATCTCAGCCGAATCATCGCCGAGACGGTGCCGGTGCTGCCGCCCGGTGACGAGCGCGATACCCAGCCGACGCTGGGCTTCCAGCGCGTGTTGCAGCGCGCGGTCTATCACGTGCAATCGTCCGGCCGTAAAGAGGTCACCGGCGCCAACGTGCTGGTGGCGATCTTCGGCGAGAAGGACTCGCATGCGGTGTATTTCCTGCACCAGCAGGAAATCACGCGGTTGGACGTGGTCAACTACATCTCCCACGGCATCGCCAAAATCGGCGATGAGCCCGCGGCGACGCCGAATAATCCCGAGCGCGATGGCGAGGATGGCGGCGAGTCCAAGGGCAACCCCTTGAATGAATACGCCAGCAACCTCAACGAAGCGGCGCTGGAAGGGCGCATCGATCCGCTGATCGGCCGTGCCGATGAGATCGAGCGCACCATCCAGGTGCTGTGCCGTCGGCGCAAGAACAACCCGCTTTACGTAGGCGAGGCGGGCGTGGGCAAGACTGCGCTGGCTGAAGGTCTGGCCAAGCGTATTGTCGATGGCGAAGTGCCCGAGGTGCTCGAAAGCGCCACTATCTGGTCGCTAGACCTGGGCGCGCTGGTGGCCGGCACCAAATACCGCGGCGACTTCGAGAAGCGGCTCAAGGCGGTCATCAGCCAGCTCAAAAAACAGCCCGGCGCGATTTTGTTCATCGATGAAATTCACACCATCATCGGTGCCGGCTCGGCCTCGGGCGGCACTATGGACGCCAGCAATCTGATCAAGCCGATGCTGGCTTCGGGTGAGTTGCGCTGCATTGGCTCGACCACGTTTCAGGAGTTCCGCGGCATCTTCGAGAAAGATCGCGCGCTGGCCCGTCGCTTCCAGAAAATCGACGTGGTTGAGCCCACCGTGGCCGATAGCCTGGAAATCCTCAAGGGGCTCAAGAGCCGTTTTGAGGAACATCACGATGTGGTGTACACCAACGAGGCGCTGAAGGCGGCAGTCGATCTGGCGGTCAAGCACATTCCCGACCGCCTGCTGCCGGACAAGGCAATCGACATCATCGACGAGGCCGGCGCACGTCAGCGTTTGCTCCCAGTGGATCAGCGCACCGGCAAGGTCGACGTGGCCGAGGTGGAATATATCGTGGCCAAGATGGCGCGCATTCCGGCCAAGCAGGTGTCCGCGTCGGATCGCGATGTGCTACGCAATCTCGAACGCAATCTCAAGATGGTGGTATTCGGCCAGGAGCTGGCGATCGAGGCCTTGGCGGCATCGATCAAGATGGCGCGCTCGGGTCTGGGCGATCCGTCCAAGCCGATTGGTTCGTTCCTGCTGGCCGGTCCCACCGGCGTGGGCAAGACCGAGGTGACCAAGCAGTTGGCGATGCAGTTGGGCATCGAGATGATCCGCTTCGATATGTCCGAATACATGGAGGCGCATTCGGTATCGCGTCTAGTCGGTGCGCCTCCGGGCTATGTCGGCTTCGACCAAGGCGGTTTGCTGACCGAGGCCGTCACCAAGCATCCGCACGCGGTGCTGCTGCTGGACGAAATCGAGAAGGCGCATCCAGACGTCTTCAACATCCTGTTGCAGGTGATGGATCGCGGCGTGCTGACCGACACCAACGGTCGCGAAGCTAACTTCAAGAACGTGGTGCTGGTGATGACCACCAACGCCGGCGCGCAGCAGGCTTCGCGGCGCGGCATCGGCTTCGTCAAGCAGGATCATGCCACCGACGCGATGGAAGTGATTCGTCGCACCTTCACGCCGGAATTCCGTAATCGTCTGGACGCGGTGATTCAGTTCAACCCGCTGGACTTCGAGCACATCCTGCGCGTGGTCGACAAGTTCCTGATCGAGCTGGAGTCGCAGCTCGGCGAGAAGCATGTCAGCCTGGACATCGATGCCGATGCCCGTCGCTGGCTGGCCGAGCATGGCTTCGATCCGCAGATGGGCGCTCGCCCGATGGCGCGCGTGATCCAGGAGAAGGTCAAGCGGGCGCTGGCCGACGAGCTGCTGTTCGGCAAGCTGGCAGACGGTGGCCGCGTTTCCTTGAGCGTGCGTGACGGCGAGCTGCACGTGGAGACCGAGGCTGCCGAGCAGTTGCCGGCGGTGATCAGCTGATCGGATAGCGCAACAACCTCGCCATCCAGGCGAGGTTGTTGCCACAGGATCTAGACGGAAGCTATGCAACAAAGGCGCCATTGGCGCCTTTTGTTTTAATAGCCAAAGCCAAATATAGGAATGGCCATGGTTGCGGCCACAAAAAAAGACCTGGCTCGCATGGCGGGCAGGTCGATAGCGTTACGGGGATCGGTGCGGGAAAACCGCGCAAGATGGCACCGATCCTTGGTAGTAAAGCAACCGGGAGCCGTTCGGCGCCCGGATTACCGCTTACTTCATGCGGTAGGTGATGCGGCCCTTGGTCAGGTCGTACGGGGTCATTTCGACCTTGACCTTGTCGCCGGTCAGAATGCGGATGTAATGCTTGCGCATGCGGCCGGAGATATGGGCGATGATCACATGCCCGTTTTCCAGCTGCACGCGGAACATGGTGTTGGGCAAGGTCTCCTGGACCGTGCCTTCCATTTCGATGACGTCGTCTTTGGCCATGCGTTCCGGTAGATGCAATGTGCGGTCGACTGACCGCGTAGCCAGTGATTATGGCACGAATGCCAGCATGGTTAAAGAATCATCAGCCGAAGTGTTCGTCCAACTTGCGGCGGATTTCCTGCTCGACCATGCCCTTGAGCGGTGACAGCAACATGCCCAGCTCCGCATGCACCACCACTTCACCGGCTGCCACTGCAATTGAACCGTTGACGCCGCTACGGTTAAAGCGATACGTATCGCCCTGCCACGTGCCCTGCATGTCGAATTTTTCGCGCATCTTCAGGGCGACCTGTTCGACCACCGCACGCGCTTGCGGCAGGGGTAACTGGTGAGGGCGACGGATATCGATGGTGGGCATATGAGGTTCTCGGGGGCGGAACGCACAGTGTAAACGTTCGCTCACCCGGTATGCGGTGGGCTTCTGTTAGAGTCGCGCGCATTGAAAGACAGGCTTACGGATGCGTATCGAGTTTCCCAATTCGGCTCGCGACGATTTTTTTTGGTCGCAAAGCGTGTTGCGCATTGGCAGTGCCCCGGACAACGACTTGGTAGTGGCCGCGCAGCAGGCCGCCGGCCATCACGCGCGCCTACATCAGGACCATCGGGGTTTGGTGTTGCAGGTGATGCCAGATTGCGGCCGGGTCTATGTCAACGCGCGGCCGGTGCGTGAGCGTGCGCTGCTGCGGCCCGGCGATATCCTCAGTGTCGGTGATTGCCGCATGTTGCTGCGTGCCGATGAGGCTCCCGAACAGCGTCAAACCGCATTCTTGAAGCCGACCGAGTGTCCGACCGCCGCCTTGCGTGCCGTTGCTGGGCCGCTGTCGGGCCGGGTCGTGCCGATCGGTGACCGTCTGCGCTTGGGTGCTCCCGGCAGCCAGGCGCTGGAGCTGCCGCAGGGGGACACGGTAGGACTTGAATTGTGCTGGCGGAACGGTCAACTGGCGCTCACGGTGGAGCCGGCATCCCAGCGTAACCCCTTGCGACTCAATGGCGTCATCGTGACCCGCGCCACGTTGTTGCCGGGCGATCAGCTTGGCTTGGCCCACCACCGTTTCGTGCTGGATGCGCCGGGGCTGGAGCCTGAGCCGCCGCTACCGGCGGCAGTGGTTGTCGATGACGCTTTGCCTGAGGCGGTAGCCGGTCCACGCGGCGAAGTCTGGTGGCTGATTCTGACCGCTGCGGTGTTGGCGCTGGGTATTGCGCTGGTGCTGCTGATCCGGTTGTAGTCCAACGGCAACACGTCAACAGGTGCGGGCGCGACCGTTGCCAAGGTTGCGGGCATAATCGGCATTGGCCATTGTCAATGAGAGTAGCCGCGTGAGCAGGGTGTGGAATTTCAGTGCGGGTCCGGCGGCGATGCCGCAGACAGTGCTCGAGCGGGCGCAGCGGGAAATGCTGGACTGGAACGGTACCGGCGCCTCGGTGATGGAACTGTCCCATCGCGGCAAGCCGTTCAGTGCGATGGCGGCCCAGGCCGAAGCCGATCTTCGCGAGTTGCTGGCCGTCCCCGACGATTACGCGGTGCTGTTCCTCCAGGGCGGCGCGACGCAGCACTTCGCGCAGATTCCGATGAACCTGGCCGGTCCGCACGATAGCGCCGATTACATCGTCAATGGCCACTGGGGCGAAAAGGCCGCCAGCGAGGCGGCGCCTTATATCAACGTCAATATCGCGGCCACCAGCAAGAATGCCGATTATCTAAGCCTGCCGCCGCGCGAATCCTGGCAACTGAACCCGCGCGCGGCCTACGTGCATTACACGCCCAACGAGACTATTCACGGCGTGCAATATCACGAGATTCCCAGCGTCGGTGACGTGCCGCTGGTGGCGGATATGTCCTCCACTATCCTGTCCGAGCCCTTGGACGTGAGGCGTTTCGGGCTGATTTACGCCGGCGCGCAGAAAAATATCGGACCATCCGGTTTGGTGCTGATGATCGCCCGGCGCGATGTATTGGCGCGTCCGGGCCGACCGATGGCCAAGATATTTCGCTACGCCGAGCACCTCGCCAACGATTCGATGCTCAATACGCCTAATACCTGGGGCTGGTACCTGGCTGGGCTGACCTTCCAGTGGCTTAAAGAGCAAGGTGGCCTAACGCAGATGGCAACGCGCAATCGGCAAAAGGCGGCGTTGCTCTATCAGGCGATCGACGGCTCCGGCGGGTATTACCGCAATCCGATTGATCCGACCGCACGTTCGCGTATGAACGTGCCATTCACCCTGCATGACAGCGCGCTGGATGCGGACTTTCTCAACGCCGCTGAGGCCGCCGGCTTGTTGGCATTGAAAGGCCACAAGGCGTTGGGTGGCATGCGCGCCTCCCTGTACAACGCGGTGCCGTTGGAGGCTGTGCAGGCGCTGGTTAATTTTATGCGCGATTTTTCACAGCGGCACGGCTGAATTTGGCTGAAAAGCGCAAGTATTTCTGAGCGCTTTCGGGCACTATCGTTGCCCTCCGCGATGGACTTCTTTACTTCCCAGGCTGTATTGCCATGAACGACCCCAAAGCTTCGCTCGGCCAAGTGCGCGAGCGTATCGACAGTATCGATCGACAGATCCAAGAGCTGATTTCCGAGCGCGCCAACTGGGCTCAGGAAGTGGCCAAGGTCAAGGGCGAGGGGCTTTCCGCGATCGACTATTACCGACCCGAGCGTGAGGCGCATGTATTGCGCATGGTGGTCGACCGCAATCAGGGCCCCTTGCCGGATGCGGAGATGGTGCGGTTGTTCCGCGAGATCATGTCCTCCTGCCTGGCGCAGGAAGATCCCTTGAAGATCGGCTTTCTCGGCCCCGAAGGCACTTTCAGCGAACAGGCCGTGCGCAAGCATTTCGGTCATGCCGCCTACGGACTGCCGCTGGGAAGCATCGAGGAAGTGTTCCAGGAAGTGGCCGCAGGCAACGCGGATTTCGGCGTGGTGCCGGTGGAGAATTCCGGGCAGGGCATGATCCAGGTCACGCTGGATATGTTTCTCACCTCCGATGCCCGCATCTGCGGCGAGGTGGAGCTGCGCGTGCATCAGTGCCTGCTGTCTCTGAGCGACGATTTGAGCAAGATCAAGCGCGTGTATTCCCATCCGCAGTCGCTGCAGCAATGCAAAACCTGGCTGCGCATCAACATCCCCGACGCGGAATGCGTGGCCGTGGCGAGTAATGCCGAGGCCGCTCGCCTGGCGCGCCAAAGCGAAGACGCCGCGGCCATTGCCGGGGAAACCGCCGGGCGCGTCTACGGCCTCAAAACGGTGGCTAGTGCGATCGAGGATCGCGCCGACAACACTACCCGCTTCCTGGTGATTGGTCGCAGCCTGTTTCCACCTTCGGGCAACGATCGCACGTCGATCCTGGTCACCGTCAACGACAAACCCGGCGCGCTATACCACGTGCTTAATCCGTTTGCTGTGCGCGATATCAGCCTCAATCGGATCGAGTCGCGTCCGGCGCACACCGGCAAGTGGAAGTACGCTTTCTTTATCGACATCTCCGGCCACATCGCCGACGAGTCGTTGCAGGCGGCATTGAAGGAAATCGAACCGGTGGCCGAACAGGTTCGCGTTTTGGGCTCTTACCCGGTGGCACTACCGTGATTTTCGATCCCACTGTTCTGACCAACAAAGCTATCGCCGCCTTGCGTGCGTATGACCCGGGCCATGACTTGCCGACGCTACGGCTGCGTTTCGGCAAGGAACTTGCCGAACTCGGCTCCAATGAAAATCCGTTGGGCCCTAGCCCGTATGCGTTGGACGCGGCCGCGCGCGCGATCGGTGATGCGCATCGTTATCCCGATCCGGTGGGTGCTTCGCTCAAGCGGGCGCTGGCGGCGCGTTATGAGTTACCGGTGGAAGGGATCACCCTGGGCAATGGTTCGCACGAATTGTTGATGCTGTTGGCGCAGTGTTTTGCCGACGCGTCGCAGTCGATCGTCTATTCGCAGTTCGGTTTCGCGGTGTTCCCGATCGCGACCGCGGCGGCCGGCGCGATGGGCATTCGTGTGCCCGCATTGCCGGCCGATCATCCCAGCGCGCCCTACGGCCATGATCTGGATGCGATAGCCGCGGCGGTACGTTCGGACACGCGCGTGATCTATCTGGCCAACCCCAACAATCCGACCGGGAGCTGGTTCGGCGACGATGCGTTGGAGGCGTTCGTCGCGCGCGTGCCGTCGAGCACCTTGGTGGTGATCGACGAGGCCTACCACGAGTACGTCGAGGCGCAGGGTTTGAGCAGTGCGCTGCGCTTGTTGAACCGTTACCCCAACGTAGTGATTACGCGCACGTTCTCCAAAGCGTATGCGCTGGCGGGTCTGCGTGTGGGTTACATGCTGAGTGATCCGTCAGTGGCGGCGATCGTGGAGCGCCTGCGCGAATCGTTCAACGTCAACGCGGTGGC
>JBEVMS010000140.1:0-24295 GCA_040508515.1 Dyella sp.
TGTGTGTCGCCGAGCACGGCGGCGAACTGCCGCGCGATTACGCCGCGCTGGCCGCACTGCCCGGCATCGGCCGCTCCACTGCCGGGGCGATCCTGGCGCAGGCGCATGGATTGCGCTTTCCGATCCTGGACGGCAACGTCAAGCGCGTACTGACCCGCTACCACGGCATCCAAGGCCATCCCAGCCAGAGCGCGGTTGAACGGCAGCTCTGGGAATGCGCCGAGCAACACACCCCCAGTCAGCGCACCGCCGACTACACCCAGGCGATCATGGATCTGGGCGCGACCGTCTGCGTGCGCTCACGGCCGCTGTGCGCCGTCTGCCCGCTACAAGACAACTGCATCGCACGCCGCGACGGCCTCACCGCCGTGTTGCCTACCGCCAAGCCCGGCAAGCGCCTGCCCACGCGCGAGACGGTGATGCTGATCCTGCGCGACGCGCACGGTCGCGTGCTGCTGGAGCGGCGTGGTGCGCAAGGCGTCTGGTCGGGCCTGTGGAGCCTGCCCGAAGCGGCCGACCACGACAGCGCCTGGCGGCACGCGCAGAGCCAAGCGCAAATCGACGACGCCCAGCCGCTGACGCCGTTCATCCACGTATTCAGCCACTATCGACTGAAGATCGAACCGTTGCTGTTCGCACAGGCCGCCGCGCTGCCGGCGATCGCGGATAATCCCCACATGCGCTGGTGCACGCCCGCCGAATTGGCCGCGCTGGGCCTGCCCGCCCCGGTCCGCAGCCTGCTGCAAACCCTTTGAAGGAGTGACACCGATGAGCCGTACCATCCACTGCGCCAAACTCGGCATCGAGGCCGAGGCGCTCGAATACGCCCCCTGGCCCGGCCCGCTGGGCCAGCGCATCTACGCGGAAATCTCCGCGCAGGCCTGGCAGCAATGGCTGGCGCACCAGACCATGCTGATCAACGAATACCGGCTCAACCCGCTCGATCCCAAGGCACGCCAGTTTCTCAGCGGCGAGATGGAAAAATTTCTGTTCGGCGGCGATGTCGCCCAACCGCAGGGCTACACCGCCCCACAGGCCTGAACACGCACGTGCGATGGCGACGATGCCGCGGCGAACGCTTGACGAAACCAGCCGCTTCGGCTTTAATGCGCGGCTCCAAGCAGGCAGCGTCGCTCACGCGACACACCTCATGGCCGAGTAGCTCAGTTGGTAGAGCAGGGGATTGAAAATCCCCGTGTCGGCGGTTCGATTCCGTCCTCGGCCACCATTGGAATAACGACCTAGGCCATCCTTCGGGGTGGCCTATTTCGTTTGCGTCAACCGCGTCTCACCGCAAATTTGCGAAGCGGATGTGTGGCGATGGAAAGTGTTTACCCTCTGGCAGGCGATGAAGTCCGCAAGGAGGAATTGAACCGCTATGCCGTGGCAAATCAATGCATCAAAGCGACCACTGATACAAAGAGCGCCAACGCCGCCACGACCATGGAAAAAGCCAGCTATCAGCAGGCTGGACGTTGCCACCATGCGTTTGTAGTAAAACGCTCGCATCTCGTTGAACCGCTGCTCAGTCTCTTCCTGTGTGTTAAGCCCGCCCGGATGATATTTCTGATACGCGGCAGACACTTTTTTTTCGATGGCGTAGTGAAACTCGCAGTTCCATGCGTGCGTCCAGTCAACAAACCATGTAACTAACTTTCTCTTGGTCATCGCTCGCGCCTTCAAGCACCAAAGCTTTTGAAATAATAGCGCCGGTCAAAAGCGCCATATATGTTGCGTCCCCATTGCCGAACATCGACCTTACTGCAAGTATCGACGCCATCGATTAGTGACTCCCATCAATTTACGCAGGATGCGGTGATATGCGCGGCAAAGTGGAAGAAGTACGCCAGCTCGATTTCAGCAGAATCGGCACGTTGGTGTTGGCCGGCGGCGGCAATCGCTGCTGGTGGCAGGCCGGTGCGCTAGGGCATTTGCTGGAACAGGGTGCGCCGCTTCCGGCGCAACTGGTCGGTACCAGCGCAGGTGCCGCGGTGGCCACTTCGTTTCTCACCCAAAACGCCGATACGGCGCTGAACGCCTGCTTGAAGCTCTACGCTGAAAATCTGAAAATTTTCGACTGGTCATCCTTGGCGAAATTCAAGCTTAAATTCGCGCATCAGCACGTGTATCCGAGGTGGGTCGACACGTTCCTCAACGCACACACTTTTGATGTGCTACGCCAGTCTGGATCTCGACTGACCGTGGCCCTCACGCGACCGGCTAGATTTCTCGGCCTGCGTGGTTCCGTGGCCGTGGGGACGCTGGCTTACCTGGTCGACAAATACCTCTGGAACAGCATCCATCCTCGACTCCCCACCCTGCTCGGGCTGCGTCAGGAGTTCATGGTTCTGAACGACTGCACGGACATCGAAACGGCTAAACGTCTACTTGTTGCTACTGCCTCGGCACCGCCGATCATGTCCGCCCTACCCGTGGGCACGTGGCACGCCATCGATGGCGGTTATACGGATAACGCGCCCATTCCTGCGCAGTCCGAGGTCGAGCGCTGCAACACGCTGGTGATGCTCACCCGTCATTACCCGAAGCTGCCGCCGCTGTTCGCCTGGTCGGGGCGCACTTACTGGCAACCCAGCACGCGCATTCCCGTCTCAACCTGGGACTGCACCCCAAAGACCACGGTCCGCGAAGCCTACGCCCTGGGCATCCAGGACGGGGCGCGAATGCTCAACGCAGGTTTGCTGCGCCGTGAATAATGCGGGCGCCATGGCCCATAAGGGTGGCGGTGGCGGCGTGACCGGAGGTCTTGATTAAGTCAGTAACTGATGCGGCGATGCCGGGCCTGCAGCCATTCCCATCGCCGATCACGTGTCGCAGCGCATGGCAAACATAAAGTGCCTGCAGGTGCGCCCTTGCCGCGCATCCATTTCAGCGTGATGCGGGAAGTTCCAATGACATCACCAGCGCATCCTCACGCCCATCGCGGGCCGGGTAATAGCGCGGGCGGCGACCGATCAAGGTAAAGCCCAGTGACTCGTATAAGGCCTGGGCGATCGGGTTGGACGGGCGCACTTCGAGAAATATCTGCTCCGCGCCGTTCCAGCGCGCCACGTCAAGCAATCGCCGCATCATATGCCGTCCCAGGCTACGCCCGCGATAAGCCGCGCCAATACATACATTGAGCACGTGCGCCTCGCCGGCAGCGATCGACACGATGCCGTAACCGGCGATCGCGCCTTCCCAGCACAACACCCAGCAGCTATGCCCGGCACGCAAGCAGTCACTGAAGATGCCCGGTGTCCAGGGAAATTCGTAGGAGGCCGCCTCCAGCGCGCTGACGTCGGCCAGATCCTCGTGGCGCATCACACGCACTTCGATGGCGGGATGAGCGACGGCGACCATCGTCGGCTCAGCCGGTCTGCGTCAGGGCGCGACGCAGGCCGCGCATGGCCATCCAGAGCTGCCGCTTGGCCGCCGCTCCACTCAGCCATGAACTTTGCGGCAATTCAACCAGCGCGATGTGCGCCTCATTCATCACCGCCGCCGGCAACTGCCGGCCCAGCGCATGCGCCTGCGCCTGCCCGAACACCAGATAAGCACGCGCCGAAGGCACGCTGGATAGCGCGCCCTCATGCACCGAAACTCGCGCAGCGCGCGCCAGTGCGGCGCCAAAGCTATGCAAAGCGCGTCCCAACAGATCCAGCTCGCGCGCGGTACAGCCGGCCGGCAACACCACCACGCAGTCGGTCGAGCTTATGGCGCCGGCGGGTGAATCAACCTCGCTGATCGACACAGGCACACGACGCACCCACGGGGTTACCCCCAACGCGCGCAACAAGCGTTGCCGGTGATCGGCACTGGCGACCGCGGCGCTCATGCTCATGAGGGCGCACCGCGACGCACCCGCCGCCGATGCGTGGCCCGCCCCCATAAAGTCACGATGGGGCCTGACAACAGATACAAGGTGAACACCACGAACAATACCCGCGGCGGATCGATCGCCAGCAACACCAGCACCAGCAGCAAACCGATGATCCAGAGGAACGGCACCCGCTCACGCGTACCCAGCGGCAACGACTTGAAGCTGTAGTAACGCACCCGGCTGACCATCAGCAGGCCGACCACCACCACCATCAGCGCACTGAGGAAGCACACCTGCGTACCGAGCACCCCGAACTTGTCCATGGTCCAGACAAACGACATGCACACCGCCGCCGCCGCCGGACTGGGCAGGCCCTGGAAGTAGCGCTTATCGATCACCCCCACTTGCACGTTGAAGCGCGCCAGCCGCAGCGCGGCGCAGGCGGCATAGACGAATGCTGCGGCCCAACCGATCTTGCCCCAGATCGGACCGAAATCGCGCAAGGCCGACAATGACCAGGTGTAGAGCACCAACGCCGGCGCCAAGCCGAAACTGACCAGATCCGAGAGCGAGTCGTATTGCACGCCGAATTCGCTCTGCGTGTTGGTCAATCGCGCCACCCGACCGTCCAAACCATCCAGTACCGCGGCGATGAATACCGCCACCGCCGCGTCGCTGTACTCGCCCCCGATGCTGGCGATGATCGCGTAGAAACCGGCGAACATCGCGCCGGTGGTGAACAGGTTGGGCAACAGGTAGATGCCGCGGTGACGCGGCCGGCTGGGCGTGGTGTCGCTCATGAATTTCAAGTCCCTCACAGCATAGTGCGCAGTGTAAACCATCCCTTGCTTGAGTCCGGCCCCGCGCAGTGCTAACACTGCGCCAGGTTAATCCGCTTGGAGAATGACATGCGCCGCACGTTCGCCGCCCTCGCACTGCTGCTGTCCGTGCCGATGGCGCTAGCCCAGGTTTATAAGTGGACCGATGCCAGCGGTACCGTGCATTACTCCGAAACCCCGCCTGCCCGCGGCAGCTACAAAACCCTACGTGCCTCCGGCAGTGCGCAAGCGTTGGCCCCGGCATCCGCCGCCAGCAGCCCGCCCGCGCCGACCCAGGCGGGCACCGCGACGGGTAATGCGGCCAATCCCAGCAAGCTTTGCGAAGACTTGCAGCGCAATATGAATCTGCTGCAAGGCACCGACGCGCTAAGCGTCACCGATGCCAACGGCGCGCAGGTGCCGATGGATGCGCCGCGGCGCGCGCAGGAGTTGGCTTTGGCGCAAGCGCAGTTCAAGCTCTACTGCACCAAATAAGCATCCACCATGGCGCCTGTAACGGTGACCATGCGCGGATACTTCTGAATGCAATAGCAGGCGCACCCACCGATGACAGCAATGCGATGCCACCGCCTCGCTATAATCGACGTCTTTATCCCGCAGGATTTTTCTCATGCGCCTTAGCCAATTCCACCTGGCCACCGTCAAGGAAGTACCCGCCGACGCCGAAATCGCCAGCCATCGGCTGATGCTGCGTGCCGGCATGATCCGCAAGCTGGCCTCGGGCTTGTACACCTGGTCGCCGCTGGGACTGCGCGTATTGCGCAAGGTCGAAACGGTGGTGCGCGAAGAAATGAATCGCGCCGGCGCGATCGAAATGCTGATGCCTGCGGTGCAGCCGCGCGAATTGTGGGAAGAATCCGGACGCTGGGAGAAATTCGGCGGCCAGTTGCTGAAAATCCGCGATCGCAAGGAGCAGGAATTCTGCTACGGCCCCACGCATGAAGAAGTCATTACCGACTTCGCGCGCAACGAGCTGAAAAGCTACAAGCAGCTGCCACTGAACTTCTACCAGATTCAAACCAAGTTCCGCGACGAAATCCGCCCGCGCTTCGGGGTGATGCGCGCGCGCGAATTTCTGATGAAGGACGCCTATTCGTTTCATCTGAGCGCCGAATCGCTCGGCCACACCTACGAGGCAATGTATCGCGCCTATACCCGCATTTTCACCCGACTGGGCCTGAAATTCCGTGCGGTGCAGGCCGATACCGGCGCCATTGGCGGCAATGCCAGCCACGAATTCCAGGTACTCGCCGATGCCGGTGAAGACGCCATTGCGTTCTCCGATACCTCCGATTACGCGGCCAATATTGAGAAAGCCGAAGCGCTGGCGCCCGAAGCGCTGCGTCCTCAGCCCTCCAGCGCCTTGCAGCGCGTGGACACGCCGCGGCAAAAAACCATTGCAGAGGTTTCGGCCTTTCTGAACGTCGCACCGGGCCATTGCATTAAGACCTTGCTGGTGCGCGGCAAGCAGGGACTGGTCGCGCTATGCCTGCGCGGCGATCATGAAATCAACGAGGTAAAGGCCGGCAATTTGCCCGAATTGCCGGGTGAATCGGTGTTGGCCAGCGAAGAAGAAATCCTCGCTGCGGTCGGCGCCCGGCCGGGTTTTCTGGGCCCTGTCGGCTTGCCCGACTCCATTCCAGTGATCGTCGACCGCAGTGCGGCGGCAATCGCTGATTTTGTCTGCGGCGGCAACGCTGACGGCAGCCATTACACCGGCGCCAATTGGGATCGCGATGCGCGTATTTACCGCATCGCCGATCTGCGCCAGGTAGTTGAAGGCGATCCTTCTCCGGACGGCCACGGCACCTTGAGGCTGGCTCGCGGTATCGAGGTTGGGCACGTTTTCCAATTGGGCCAGAAATACGCCCAGGCCATGGATGCCACGGTCATCGACGACCAGGGCAAGCCGCAGGTGATGTTCATGGGCTGCTACGGCATCGGCGTCAGCCGTATCGTCGCCGCCGCCATCGAGCAACGCCATGACGAGGCTGGGATCGTCTGGCCCGAGCCCATGGCACCCTGGCGGGTGGCGGTCTGTGTGATCAATCCCAAGAGCGCCGCCACGGTTAGCGAAGCGGCTGAGGCGTTGTATCAAGAACTGTCCCAGCGGGGCATCGAAACGGTGTTGGACGATCGCGGCCTACGTCCCGGCTCGATGTTCGCCGACATGGAATTGATCGGTATTCCGCATCGCGTGGTGGTCAGCGAGCGCGGTTTGGCCGCCGGCACGCTGGAATACCGCGCCCGCAGCGAAAGTGAAAATCGCACCATTAGCAAGGAAGAGCTGATCGCGCTGCTGTCTTGATCTCTGTGCCCGTAAGGCAATCCGAAACGGCCGCCGCGTGCGGCCGTTTTCTTGCGTAATCGCCTCATCGTGCAAAGCCGATCTACACGGATTATCAACACTCGCATTGGTCATTATTAACGTAGGCCTCTTCGCGACATTCACCAGGTTTTGCAATTGGCTCGCTTATCGGCGAGAATCGCCCGCGAATGGGTTGGCACAAACATCAGGAGCTATCCAGATCCGATAACGCGCCTGCATTCACCGTCGTTCCATACCCCAGGAGTTAGCCATGGCAGTCGATATCAAGAACCTCAACCATAATCAGCTGAACGAACTGATCAGCAAGGCGCAAGTGCGCCAGGTTGAGTTGCGCAAGGAAAAAGTTTCCAAGCTGCGCGAAAAAGTTCACGCCCTGATCAAAGCTGAGGGTTATAGCTTCGATGATATCTTCAGCAACCCGCGTGCCAAGGGTGTCCGCCGCACCACCGGCACTGTGGCGCCGAAGTATCGCAATCCAGCCGATGCCGAACAGACCTGGTCCGGCCGCGGCAAGCGCCCGCGCTGGTTCAACGATGCACTGAAAGCCGGCAAGAAAGAAAAGGATATGGCGATCTGATCGCCGCTTTTCTTTGGTCAACACGACAACGCCGACGCATGTCGGCGTTGTCGTGTGGGTAACCGGGCGAGCTTGCGTTAGTCAGCCATTAAGCGGCGTGGATTCACAGCGAACGCCGCGGCGCAATCAACAAATCGCCGAACAACAAGCCGGCCACTAGCGAAATCAGCAAGGTAAGCGCCAGGATGCCGCTGTCCATGCCCAGCGAGGCATCGCGCTCCATCAGATAAGACACGCTGCGAAAACCTACGCTGCCGGGCACCAATAGGATAATCCCAGGCTCCCGAATGACCGCACCCGGGCGATGCGCCAGCCGCGCATACAGATTACCCAGGCCGCTTAAGAGAAACCCGCCCAGGAACACGCCAAACGGCGCCCCAGGAATCGAGCCGGAAATCGCCCCACCCCAGCGCGTGGCCAGATAACCGACCACCACTGCACCCATCACCACCGGCCAATCGCGACGCGCCGCGCGAAAGGAAATGGCAAAGGCGAACGCCCCCAGGAATAATGCCGGCGTATCCATCCAGCCAGGCAACGGTGGCAAGGTGTAATCGCGCGACACGATGCCCAGCGCCCCACACAGTTGGGTGGCGGCCACGGTGCCGAAAGTGAGCTTGAGCAAGGTGGCGATCGCCCCGCCCATCCGCGCCATGCCGGAGACCAGATGCTGGCTGGATATCTCGCGCACCGCGGTGGTCAGCGCCATTCCGGGCATCAGCACGATCAGGCTGGCCAATATCACCGACTTCAAGGCCAGCGGCACGATAAAGGCACTGACCACGGTCGCCACTACGGTCGCCACCATCGCACTGATCGCCTCGCTGGCTACCGCCAATCGCGGCCGACGTGCCGACAGAACGCTGATCGAGCCGATGATCAGCCCAATCACGCTGGCCACCAGCAGATCGGCCCATGAACTGTGCAGCAGCAACGCCACCACGCTGGCCGACGCCAAGCCATAACTGGCAATCACTCCCGCCAATGCTGGGCGGCTGTCGGGTCGCTCCAATTGGCGCAACAAACGGAACCCTTCCAGCAGATCCAGCTCGCCGGCGATCACTCGATCGGCAATCTGATCAGTCTCGCACAGGCGCGCCAGATTGACGTCGCCCGGCGCCAGCCGCACTACCTGGGTGACCTGGGCCAGACCGTCCCCACCCTGGGCCAAATCAGAGAACGAGATAATAATTGCCGTAGGGCTCGACCAAACGTCGGCGCCAAGCTCCAAGCGCGTGGCGACCCCGGCGATGGCGATTTCCAATCGCGGCGCATTGGTGCCGTATTGATGCAGCCGACGCGCCAGTTCCAGCACAAAAGCCACACGCGTATTGATAGCCGCCATCGCCGGGCGAGAAGCCGTAGCCAGCGCGCTTGGCAGCGTTCCGGCAGCGCTGGCGCTTGAGTCGGGAAAAGATGCGGGCATGGCGATACGGCAATCCAGAGGCGGTTAGTAGAACCGATTTGGACGGCCATGCCTACCGAACAACGCACCTCCAGAAACATGGCTACGCCAGCGTCTGCATTTAACCGACCGGACGCACGTGCAAGGTGGCGCCATCCACGGCGATCACTTCGACCGTTCGACCCAGCGGCAGATCCTCGCCGCTGACCAGCCACAGGCTATCCCCCACCTGCGCCTTGCCGCGACCGTTGATGATCGGCTCGACCAGCACATAGCGCTGGCCGATCAACTGCGCCGCACGTCGATTCAGCAAGCCCCCGGCGCCGACCCGTTGCAGACGCGGGCGAACCCCGTACCAATACAGCAGGCACGAGGCCAATCCCAACAAGGCAAAAGCCAGCGCCTGCGCCAACAACGAAAGGCCTGGGGCGATCAGCAGCAGTACGCCCATCAAGGCGGCGGCGAAACCGATCCACAGCATGAAGTAACCGGGCAGCACCAACTCGAAGACGATCAACAACAGCGCCAGAATCCACCACAAATAATGCGTAGCCAGTTGCGCGAACATCGATGACTCCATCAGGTCGCGGTGCGTGAAGGCAAAGAAGCGTGGAAACGCCGTCAGCGCGGCGTCGGCGGCGGGATACGGGTACTCGCACCAGCCTGCTGCTGACTCAACGATTCTTTGGCCAGTTCAGCGATGCCAGCCAGCGAGCCGAGCACACCGGTGGCCTCGATCGGCAGCAACAACATCTTCTGGTTGGGCGACTTGGCCATTTCCTTCAACGCTTCGACATAATTGTTGGCGACGAAGTAATTGAGCGCGTTGACGTTGCCGCCGGCGATCGCATTGGAAACCATGGTGGTGGCCTTGGCTTCGGCCTCGGCGCTGCGCTCGCGCGCTTCGGCGGCGCGGAACGCGGCTTCTTTCTCACCTTCGGCGGCCAGAATCACCGATTGCTTTTCGCCCTCGGCCTTGAGGATCGCCGCCTGGCGAAAGCCCTCGGCGTCCAGAATATTGGCGCGCTTCTCGCGCTCGGCCTTCATCTGTCGTGCCATCGCATCGACCAGATCGCGCGGCGGCGCGATGTCCTTGATCTCGATGCGGTTGACCTTGACGCCCCAGGGATGCGTCGCCTCATCCACCACGCGCAGCAGCTTGGCGTTGATCGCATCGCGCTGGCTCAAGCTTTCGTCCAGGTCCATGGAGCCCAGTACGGTGCGGATATTGGTCATGATCAGCGCCAGCGCGGCCTGTTCCAGATTGGACACTTCGTACGCCGCTTTGGAGGCGTCCAGCACCTGGTAGAACACCACGCCGTCCACGCGCACCACCGCGTTGTCCTTGGTGATCACGTCCTGGCTGGGCACATCCAGCACCTGCTCCATCATATTCACCTTGCGCCCCACCGCGTGGTACAGCGGCACCAGCAGGTGCAAACCCGGCGTCAGCGTGGCGGTGTAGCGTCCGAAGGTTTCCACCGTCCACTCGAATCCCTGCGGCACGATGCGGATCAGCTTGAAGATAAAAACGACTGCGACGACTACCAGCACCAACGCAAGCATCATTCCCACGGTATCGCTCCTTCGATTGTCCCAGCCTGAAGTATAGGCCTACCGCGGCGCTTAGCGACCGGCCAGCGGCAGCAACAAACTGACCTTCAAACCGCCATCGCTGCGATTGGCCAAGGTGATGCGCCCACCATGCGCCTCGCTGATCTCGCGCGCCAAGGCCAGGCCAAGGCCCGTGCCCGATCGCTTGGTCGAATAGAACGGCAGCAAGGCCTGCGCCAGCACCGCCTCGCTCATGCCCGGCCCGCGATCGGCCACTTCGATCTTCAACTCGCGCCCCAGCGTCATCAGCAACAAGGACACGTCCTCGGCCGGACTGCCCGACTCGTGCGCGTTCTTTATCAGGTTGATCAGCACTTGCTCAACCTGCGCGGCGTCGAAATAACCGGGCTCGTCGGGCACCTTGCCTTCCAGTTGAAACTGGCATTGCAGCGCCAGGCTTGCCAGAAACGGCGCCCATTCGATCGCGGTGGAACGCGGCGCCGGCAATTTGGCGAAGCTGGCATAGCCGCTGATGAAGCCATGCAGATGGCGGGTACGCTCGCCGATCGAGGCGAAGACGCCCGGCAGCCGCTCCAGATCGCCGCGCCGCGCCAGCTCGGCGCCTGAATGCGCCAGCGAGGAAATGGGCGCCAGCGAATTGTTGAGCTCGTGGCTGATTACCCGGATCACCCGCTTCCAGGTCGCCACTTCCTGCCGTGACAGCTCGCGCGTCATGCGTCGAAACAAATGCAATCGATGCGCCCGCCCTTGCAGGCGGAAACTGCGCTGGGACAAATGAAAGGTTTCTTCCACCCCATCCATCTCCACGCTGAGCAGCGCGTCGGCGTTGCCGTGCACGGCCTGGCGCAGCGTCTCCGGCACGTTGAACAGCAGCTTGTCGAACTCCAACCCGTGCAGGCTTCGTCCTTTGTTGAACAGATGCCGCGCGGCGATATTGGCATAGGCAATCTTGCCGCCGCTGTCAGTCAGTACCAGTGCCACCGGCGTGTTCTGCACCACGGTGTCCAGCAACAGTTCGCGCTGGGTCAGATGCTGGCGTTGCTCGCGCAGGGTCTGGCCCAGCGCGTTGTGCATGCGAATCAGCCGGCCCAGTTCATCGCCGCGCTCGGTGGCGATGGAAAAGCTGAAATCGCCATCGCGGTAGCTGGCCACCGCACCTTCGAGCGCGCGCAGCAACCGGGTCAGCGGGGCCATGACCAGTTGCGCTAACCACCACGCCAGCAGCAACAGCGCCAGCAGGCAGATCAGCGTCGCACCATAGGCGCCCATCTGTGCTTGACCGCGCAGATGCAGGCTGGCCGCCTGGTTAATCCATTGCAGCAATTGCGGCAGCGGCCAGTGGGTAATCCCGGCGAACATCAGCGCACCGCCGATCGCGGTCAACGCCAGGAGCAAGGCCAATCGCAGTTTCAGCGTGTTGAGGCTGCGCAGCAGGCGCCGCATCAGTACGGCCCACGCCAGGGATGAAGCAAGCGCGCAGCCCTCAGCGACACTTGGGGTCCTGCGGTGTCTGCATGCAATTGAGCGCGGGACGACCATCGGGCTGGATGCTCGGCATCGAGCCGACCTGCGCATCCTCCAACGCATGCGGCGGCTGACCTGGCACCTGCGGGCCGCGCGATTTGAAAGTAAAGCTGCCGTCGGCCTGAGCTCCCGGCAGCGGGCGTGTGCTGCCGTAGCCGACCGAAGCGGTCGGGGCAGGTGGCGCCCATCGATCGCTGCCCTGCACGCTTACTGGCGCGCTCACCTGCGCAGTCGCTACCCCACAGAACGCCATCCCCAAGCAAACGGCAACCGTGTCAAAACGCATGACCATCCCCCGAATGACTGTGTGGCATTTCTACGCCACTTGGCCGTCTTGCGACAACTGCCACCCATCCTGATCACTCAACCCGGCGCCGCCATGCCATAACGTTCCATACGGCGGTACAAGGCCTGGCGCGACAGTCCCAACGACTGGGCCGCACGGCTGACCACCCCCTCCGCCCGATGCAGCGCCGCCTCCACCGCGTCACGGCTGGGTTCGTCCAGACTGCGCGTGCTCACCACGCTGTGCTGCGGCAGATTGAGTAAGGTCGGCTCGATCTGCGCGCCGTTAGCCAGCAGCGCGGCACGCTCGATGGCATTTTTCAGTTCACGCACGTTGCCCGGCCACTGGTAACCGAGCAAGGCCTCGCGTGCCGCGTCGCTGAGGCGCGCGCGGCCAGCCAGAAAGTGCTCCGCCAACGGCAGGATGTCGTCATGCCGATCGGCCAACGCCGGCAGATTTACCTCGATCACGTTGAGCCGGTAGTAAAGGTCCTCCCTAAAAGTGCCGGCACGAATCATCGCCTTGAGATCGGCATTGGTCGCCGACAGCACGCGCACCTTCACCTGGCGCGTGCGACCGGAACCCAAACGCTCAAATTGCCCGGTTTCCAGCACGCGCAACAATTTCACCTGACCCGACAGCGGCAGGTTGCCGATCTCGTCCAGAAACAGCGTGCCACCATCCGCCAGCTCGAAACGCCCTTCGCGCGCCTTGTTCGCTCCGGTATACGCGCCGGCCTCCGCACCGAACAACTCCGCCTCGATCAGCTCGCCCGGCAGCGCCCCGCAATTGACCGCCACGAAGGCGCCGCGCTTGACCGCCGAATTGGCATGCACGATCGCCGCGATACGCTCCTTGCCGGCGCCGTTGGGCCCGGTAATCAGCACCGGGACATCCGAGCGGGCGACCTGGCAGGCAAGCTCCAGCGTGCGATTCATCGCATCGTCGGCGAACACCAGGCCATCCAGGTCGTAGCGGCTTTGCAGCGCCTCACGCCGTCGCCGGCGTTCGGTGCGCGCGCGGCTGACTTCGCGGGTCGACTCGGATAATTCCAGCAGATTTTCCAGCGAGGCGATCAGCTTGGCGTCATCCCAGGGCTTGGCTAGATAATCCGCCGCGCCCGCCTTGACTAGCTCCACCGCGGTTTCCAGATGGGTCCAGGCGGTCAGCAGGATCACCGGCAGGTCCGGGTGGCGCTCGCGAATCTGCCGAAACAAGGCGATGCCCTCCTCGCCCGACGTGGTGTCGGCGGTGAAGTTCATGTCCTGGATCACTACGTCGACGCGCTCGCGCTCCAACATCGCCAAACCCTGCGCCGGGTCCAGCGCCACCAGCGGATGAATCTCATGCAGCGACAAGGCCAGTGACAAGGCTTCGCCCACGGCGGGATTGTCGTCAATGATCAAAACCGTACGCATCTCAGTCCTTGCACTCATGCCACGCGAACCCGCTGCCGCGCGCTTGCCGTCGCACCGTTGCGACGACAGCGTGGAGTGTATGACGGGGATGGCGCGGGCGTCGCCCCGCAGCACCCTCGGTGCGTGCATAACATTGATCGAAGACATGCTCGCTGACCCTTGCCGTTACCCATGCGGATATAGATGCACGCGCGCGGAAAAGGGTTGCAAGGCCGCGCTTAAAAAAATCGATCATTCACTCTGCTCGTCTCAATGGCAAGATCGCGGCAGCATCGGCCGCCATCCATTACAGCGTCGGTGGGCACTCGTGACGAACTCACCGTAGCGTCAAAGCACCCGGCACAACGCCGCCAACAGCTCGACCGTCGGTCGCGCCTCACTTACCGGCTCACCGTCCTGGGCGGCGAGGACATCGCCGCGACTGAACCCGGACAATCCTTGCGGCGAGGCATGGCTGACACGATCGCGCCGCGCTGCGAGCGCCACTGGGATATCCAACCGCTGCCACGCCAACTCAAAATGTCCTCGCCCACACGCAGGTAGTTGAACCCGAACGCGGATGCGAGCGGCGCTGGTAGCCGCTGCAAACTTGAGCACCGGGCCATCCTTATGCCAGTTCAGACGACGCGTGCTGGTACTGAGATAAGTCAGCGCATAAGCCATAACACGTTTGGATGGCCAAACACGAGCAGCGCCATCACCCATCCGGCTAGCCAAGACCTCATCGTGCGCGTCGTCCATCAAAGCGACCGCGTCGCCACCACCGGCGGCACGTTCGATGCCCGCAGGGCCGGCGACAACACCGCCAATTGGCCCAGCGCCAACATCAGTAATGCGCCCAACGGTAAATAACCCCAGGGCAGGCTGGGAAGCTCGTAGTGCGCCATCAGCAATCGGTTGCCCAGGAAGGCCAAGCCCATGCCCAACGCGATGCCAACCGCGGTAATCAACGCGTTCTCCAGCAGGAAGTGGCGCAAAACATCGCCGCGCCGCGCACCCAGCGCGCGATGGATGCCGATCTGCCGCGTTCGCTGCTGCACCCAAAAGCCGCTCAGGCCCATGATGCCCAGCAGTACCACCACCACGACCGCAGCGATCACCCCGCCAAACAACCAAAGCACTGCACGATCGTTCTTGAATGCAGCGGCACGACGCTCCGCGTAAAAACTGATTTTGGGCTGCGCATCGACGCCCATCATCGTGCGCAGTTCACGCTCGACCGCCTTGCGCACACCGGCTAACGCCAGCTCCCGCATGGCTGGTTGCGAGCGCACGCCAAAACTCAACATGTAGCCGCCCGCCAGACGATAAGACACCAGGATGGTGTTATCGGCACGACCATGGTTAGCCAGGCTCAACTGGTTACGCAGCAAGTGAGCCACCACGCCGATCACTTGGTAGTGGGTCTTACCCTGCTTGTCACCAGGATCGCTCAAGAGCTGCCCCAACGGCTGCGTCGAGCCAAACAGCTGCGTGGCCAGTGACTGGGTGATGATGATCGGCCGCGTCGCTGCCTCGTCCTGCTTGGCGCCTTCGTAGCCGACACCCCAGTCCAAATACTCGCCAGGCAGGAAATCGCGTCCGGCGGTTAGCTTGAGCCCCAGCGTCTTGACCAGACCCTCGCCGAAATAGCCGTTGGTGCCGACCTTGACACCGGTGGGGCCCTGCAAGGCAAAGTCGACCAGGCCACTGGTCACCATCGGCAACCCGAAGGCAGGTGAGACCGAGGCCACCCCAGGCGCTTGGCGCAACGCCAGTACCACGGCCTGCAGTTGTGCTGGCGAAAACGCCCCCTTGGACGAGTAGACGTTGTCGACCAGAATCAGGTTAGCTTCGTCCATGCCGCTATCGGCCAGCATCGGCTCCAGGCGCTGCCAGGCCAGGAACAGCACATTGCAGAGAATGGCGCAGGCCATCGCTACCTGCAGCGCCAGCAGCAGCGGAATCAGGCTGTGGCGACGCAACAGCGAAAGCATCATATGTAATGACATGGTGGCCCCTTCAGGCGCTCTTGACTTGCAGCCCCGGCTGCACCATCGAGGCGCGCCAGGCAGGCAGCAGCCCCACCAGCACGCCAAGCCCTAGCGCCAATGCAAACAAGGTGGTGAACATGCCCAAGTCCAGCCGGGCCAGCGCGGAAAAGCTGTCGGCCTGCTGGCGCAGTATCCATAACCCGCCCAACGTCAGCGGCAAGGCCAGTACACCACCGGCGAGGCATACCGTGCAGGCCTCTAGCACGTGCTGAGCAAACACTGCACGACGCGGTGCACCCAGCGCTCGCCGAATGCCGATCTCACTGCCGCGGCTCAGGAACTTGGCGGTTAGCAGGCCTGCCACGTTGACTAAGCAAAGCAACAGGAACGAGCCGGCCAGCCAGACATTGAGCCGCACAGTGTCAGGTACCACCTGCTGCATACCGAGCCACTCGTCGGTGCGGATCAATTGCGCCGGCTCGGCCTTGCCAAAAGCCTGGGACCGCGGCGTCTGTTCGTTGAGGTGGTTCAGGTACTGGCGGTAATCGCTGACCTGCTGGGCATTCTCCAATTGCACCCAGGCCATCAGCCAACTGCAGCGGGCCAGATCGGCATGGATGGGCGCTTCGCTTACCGACGCGTCGCAACGATCCTGGTTGAAGTTATCCAGGCCCACCTCCAGCGCTGCGCTATAAGGCAGAAAGACGGTTTCATGCCGTTTGGCATCGAAGCTCCAGCGATCGAGACCGTAGAAGTGCGGCGAAGGCGCGAAGTGCGCAACGACGCCGATCACGCGAAACAGCGATCCCTTGACACGGATAAGTCGATCCACGGCGTTGGGGGTGCCGAAGAGTTGCTGCGCCAGTCCGACATCAATCAACGCGACCCGTGCCCGCGTGCGGTCTTCCTCCTGGCTCCAGGGTCGTCCATAGCGCAAGGCCAAGCCGAACATCGGGGCGAAGTCCGCGCTGGTCGCCAGCAAGTCCTGGCCCTTCTGCTCGCGCCGGCTATCGTCGGTGCCGACATCAACTTGGAGGCCAGCCACCACGGTTTGCCGCGTCGCGCGATGGGCGTCGAGCAAGGTCTTCGCCGCATCCGTCTTGATCAAGCGATAATCCAAATACTTGACTCCATTGAGTGAGTGGTAGTCCTCATGCTTGGCCTGCACCGTATCGACCCAGGCCAGGTAAAGGTTTTGGCTGCGCCCAGGCAAGGGGTCGGCCGACAGCACGTGCAGCAAGGTCAAGGTGGTCATGCACGCGGCCAGGCCCACCGCTACGGTGATCGCCGCCAGTGCGCTATTGCGTGGGTTTCGGCATCCTCCAGCTATCGCTAATTGCAGACTGTAGACGAGCCCCATTGCTTTATCCCTGTCATTTAAAGATGGTCTGATCAACCCGTAGGTGTGACGATGGCAGCTCGTGCAACACCCAGGCGCATCAAAGCGGCACCCATGTGGAAACACCCGACATGCATGCCGCCCATTGACAGCATCTTGCCTCACCCCGACCCCGTCGCCACCACCGGCGGCACGTTCGATGCCCGCAGGGCCGGCGACAACACCGCCAATTGGCCCAGCGCCCATAGCAGTACGGCGCTTGCTGGCAGGTACGCCACCGGCAGGCGCGGCAACTCGTAGCGTTGCATCAGCACGACGTTGAGCAACAATGCCAGCAGCATGCCTAGCACGACGCCCACTCCAACGATCAGGAAATTCTCCACCTGGAAATAACGAAGGATGTCTCTGCGGGTGGCCCCGATGGCACGACGGATACCGATCATGCGGGTGCGCTGCTGCACCCAGAAATTCGCCAGCCCAGCAATGCCCAGCGCCGTGACGAACAGCAAAGCCAGCCCTGAAGCAACGAGCAGGCCGATCATGGTCTGGTCGCGGCGGAAGAAGTTGGCCCGCAACTCGGCAAACCGCTGCGGTGGCGCCAGCAAGCGGTCGTTAGCCAGCGTCAATAGCATCTCGCTGGCTTTGCGACCGATCCGGTCGCAATCCCCTGGATTGCAGCGCATTACGTAGAACGCCTCACTGTCGTCGGGCAGCAGCGGCATCAGCACGGTGTAGTCCGGTCGACGCTGCACACCGGGCGAAGGTGTGGCCAGGTGATCGAACACCCCCACGATGCGGCGGTCGTGCTTATCGATGCGTATCGCGTGCCCCACCGCCGAACGACCGGGAAAATAATGCTCGGCGACGGCGCGGCTGACTAGCATTGCATCCACATCATCCAGCCCAGCCCAACCATCCTTCACCCGCATCGGCATGAAGTCGGTGCCGGTGAAATCATGCCCTTCGACCAGCGTGATCCCCAGCGTGGCCAGCTCGCCTGGCGTGCCGCTGTAGAGCGTCAAGGAAATCCCCCCACCGGCCGTCTCGTTGCTGCCAGCAGGCTTGCTGTTTACCTGCCAGGTGGAACGGCTCAGCGGCAGCGAGTCGACCACTACGGCCGCCTCTACGCCAGGAATCATGCGCAGCGCGGCCAAGTCGACCCGGTGCCGTTGCACGGCATCGCTACGCAATTGGAAATCCTGCGCGCGGATGAGCACCAATGCGTTTTCATCCAGCCCGCTGGGCGACTGCATGCGCTGGATACGCGAGGCCACCATGAAGCCCACATTGCAGACGATGGCGCAGGTAGCCGCCACTTGCAGCACCAGCAATATCGCCACCAGCTTGTGCCGGCGCAGACTGATAATGATCGGTCGCAACGCAAGTGTAAGCATGCTCAAGCACTCTTCAATTGCAGTGCCGGTGCCACCCGGCACGCGCGCCAGGCGGGCAACAACCCGGCAAGCAAGCTGGCCGCCATGGCCAGTAACAAGGTCAGCAGCAACATGTTCAAATCCATATGGGCCAGCGCCGCGTAGGCATCGGGGCGACTGCGCACGCTCCACAGACCCAATTGTGCGATCAGCAGGCCCAGCAAGCCGCCAAGCACACCGATCAGCAAGGATTCGGTGCCCAGTTGCACGAAGATGTCCAGTCGCCGCGCTCCGAGCGCGCGTCGCACGCTGATCTCGCCACTGCGACGCAGAAACTTAGCCAACAGTAAGGCCAATATATTCAACAGGCAGACGCCCAAAAACGACAACGCCAACAACAACTGGAGACGTAAGTCGCTCGGCACCCAGCCAGCGCGATCGAGCCAGTCCCGCATGGGATAGAGCTCGCTGGCAGGCGGCCGCTCAAAGCGTCCGGCCGCATGCTGTCTCTGTGCATAGCCCTGCAGGAATTGCCGGTAGGCGGCAACCTCACTGGCATTGTCCAGTTGCACCCAAAACTGCGCCCAACTGCAGCTTCCGCTCATCCGTCGCGCCTTGCCGATCAGCGTCTCCTTACTCCAACAAGCGGTGCCATTGACGTGCAGATCAAGGTCAACCGCGCTCAGCAGCGGAATAAACAACTGATCTGGCTCGCCATACGGCTGACCGGCATGGGTGTCCTGATAAAACGTGGGCTGCGGTGCCCAGTGCGCGGTGACCCCGATCACCCGGAACAGACTGCCGTCGATGCGGATTGATTGTCCTATCGCGCTACGCCGCCCAAACAGCCGTTGCTGCAGTTCCGGCGAGATCACCGCCACCCGCGCGCGCTGCTGATCCTCACTCTGACCCCAGGCGCGGCCGCGGTTCAACGGCACGCCGAACATGGAGAAAAAATCAGCGCTGGTGTAATGGATCGCCTCATAGCTGGGTCGCACGGTGCTGCGCTCGTCCGCCGACTGGACCAGCGCCCGGCCACCCGCCATCACCGCCTGGCGGCTGGCCCGTTTGGCCTGCAGCAAGGCCATCGCATCGACATAGGTGAAGTTGTCCACCGCCGCATCCCGATCGCCCAGCGTTCCACTGTTCTCATTGTCGCGTCCCCCGTCATCCACCGGTCGTGGATCGAGCGTGGGATAGAACAACGTGCCACTTCGCCCAGGCAGTGGATCACCATCCATCACATGTATCACGGTGATCATCGTCATGCTGGCGCCGATACCCAGGCCGATCGCCAGTACCATCAGGCCGCTCAGTATCCAACTGCGGCGCAAGCTGCGTTGCGCCAGCCACAGGTAATAACTCAACATCACTGGGCCTCGTCAGCCATCACAGACGATTGATGTAGGTACGTCATGCCGAACGCGTCGCCACTACCGGCGGCACGGCCGCGGCGCGGCGCGCGGGACCAAGCACGGCGAGCTGACCGAGCAACCACATCGCAACAGCACCGATCGGCAGGTAAAACAACGGCAACCGCGGCACTTCGTATTCGTGCATCAGTGCCAGGCTCAAGGCCAGCGCCAGCACCATGCCAAGCACGATACCGGCGCCCACGATGAGAAAATTTTCGGTCTGGAAATAGCGCAAGATGTCGCCATGCCGGGCACCTATGGCGCGGCGGATACCGATGCTGCGCCTGCGTTGCTGCACCCAGAAGCTGGCGAGTCCGGCGATGCCCAGCGCGGTGACAAACAGCAGGCCCAGCGCTGAAACCAACAACAGACCGATCATGGTGGTGTCGTGGCGAAAGTAGTCGCTGCGCATCTGCGCGTAGGTTCGGCTGGAAGCGGCCGCGACCTCACGCTCGGGAACGCGCGGGCCGAGCAGATCGATGGCCGCCTTGAGCACGCGGGCGCGGTCTTCGGGCCGGCTGCGCAGGATGAAGTTCACATTGGTATCGGCCGGCGCCACCGGCAGCACGATGGCTTCGTCGTTGTCTTCGCCCTTCAGCAAGTTGCCGCGCGCCAAATGCTCGACCACGCCAACAATCCGCACGCCCTTTCCATGAAAACCGTCGTCGCCCGTATACAGGCTCTGCCCTATCACCTGCGCCTCGCCAAACAGGCGTCGTGCCAGCATCTGGCTGACGATAACGGCGGACGCGCCGCTCACGGCTTGACCCGGTTTTCCCGACAGATACTCGTCGGCGCGAAAATCACGTCCAGCAACCAGCTTCAATCCCAGGGTGCGCAGCACATCCACCCCACCGGCATACTCCTCTGGTACCGCGCAGCCATGTACCTCGATGGAATTTGCCCGCATGGCGGCGTCAACCGCCTCAAGGCTGCCGCAGGCACCGGAGGATGTCTGGTCTCCCGATAGCGGCAGATCGCTGACGATCGCCGCCGAGAGCACCCCAGGTATCGCCCGCAGAGCCGCAAGATCGGCCTGATGCACGCTGAGCGGGTTCTCGCCAGCTTGCCGGTCCACGACCGCCACCACCGAAAGCGACTTCTCGTCCAGCCCGCTAATCACGGCGATGCGCCGCAGTCGCTGATCGATCAGAAAAATCGCGTTGCACAAGATGGCGCAGGTGAATGCCACCTGCAGCAGCAACAGTGTCACGGTCAATTTATGCCGCCGCAGACTGGATAGCATGGGATGCCATGACATGGTTTGCGTTTCCTCAAAGCGTCTTAAGTTGCAGCGCGGGCGCGATGCGACAGGCGCGCCATGCCGGCAGCAAACCGGCCAGCACACTGGCGGCCACCGCCAGCACGAACGTACCGAGCAGCATCGAAAGATCCATCTGCGCCAGATGTGCGTAGTCATCCGGTCGCTGGCGCACACTCCACAATCCAATCTGGGCAACAGCCAATCCAAGCAGACCGCCGGCCACCCCGATCAGCGCCGACTCAATACCCAGCTGCACGAAAATGTCGTTCCGCCGCGCCCCCAGTGCGCGGCGCACGCTGATTTCCGCGCCGCGACGCAGGAACTTGGCCAGCAGCAGCGCCACAATGTTCAGCATGCTGACGAACAGAAAACCCAACGCCAGCCACGCCTGCAGCTGTACATCGCCAGGCACCAGGCGCTGGTGGTCGAGCCACGCCATCAGGCCATACAGCTTGACGTTGCTGGGCGGTCGCTCGAAGCGCCCCAGCGACTTCTGCTCTGCCGCGTAGTCGAACAGGAACTGTTGGTAACCAGCCACTTGCGCGGGGCTCTGCAATTGCACCCAAAATTGCAGCCAGCTAACGGTCGGACTGGTCAGTGACGTCGCATCGTCTTTGCCCCATCCGGAGGTGGTGTGCACGCCCAGCTTTAGATCCGCCGCCGTCGACAATGGCAAGAAGAAATTGTCGGCGGCACTGAAATGTCGCTCTTGGGTGTCGGCATAAAAAAGTGGACGCGGATGCCAATCGGCCACCACACCGACTACCCGGAAATCGTGCCCGCCAAGCCGAGCACTTTGACCCACCGCGGCCTCGTCACCAAACAACTGACGCGCCAGCGACTGCGTTACCACCACCACCCGAGCGCGCTGTTCGTCTTCCGTCTGTGACCACGCCTGCCCGTGCAGGAAAGGCACCTCAAACATGGCAAAGAAGTCCCGCGTGACATAACGGCCATCGATAGTTTGAAGTCGTCCCCCCGGCGCCGTCGAACGCGCGTCCAGACTGCCTCCGGCTATCGCGGCCTGCCGCACCCCTTTATGCGATTTCAGCAGCGCCATCGCATCGGGCCAGGTCAGGTTGATGCTCGGGTCTGGGCCAAAGTTGCCGTGCTTGAAATCCACCGGCAGTGGATTCAGATACGGCCGATAGAGTTCGGCACTTCGCCCGGGCAGCGGATCACCATTCATCACGTGCAACACGGTCAGCATAGTCATGCTGGCCCCGATACCCAGGCCGATCGCCAGCACCATCAGGCCGCTCAATATCCAGCTGCGACGTAAACTGCGCTGCGCCAGCTGCAGGTAATAACTCAACATCACGAGGCCTCGTCAGCCATCACGGACGGTTAATATAGGTACGTCATGCCGCACGCGTCGCCACCACCGGCGGCACGGCCGCGGCGCGGCGCGCGGGTCCGAATACGGCAACCTGCCCCAGCAGCCAGAGCGCGATGGCGCCGATGGGCAGGTAGTACCAGGCCAACCGCTTCATTTCGTAGTGCTGCATCAGGTAGGCGTTGATGCCAAAGGCCAGCGCCATGCCCAGCACGATACCTAGCGAGGTCAGCAGAAAATTCTCGGTCTGGAAATAACGCGTGATGTCGCCACGGGTGGCGCCGATAGCTCGGCGGATACCGATCTGCCGGCGCCGCTGCGCCACCCAGAAACTGGACAGGCCCACGATGCCCACCGCGGTCACGCCCAGCATGACGACACAGACCAGCACCAGCATCCACACCATGGAGCTGACGTCGGCGTAGTACTCGTTGCGTATCTGATTAAAGCTTCTCGCCTCAACCACGGCGACCGGATTAAGCTTGTCCATCACCTGCTGGGCCTGGCGGATTACCCTGTCGCGATCGGCCGGCGTGCTGCGTATCAGGTAGTAACTTAGATACGCACTGGGCTGCAGCGGAAAGAACATGGCGTAGTAGCCACGTTCGAGGTTGACACTGTTGGCATAAGGCCTCAACACGTCATCGACCACGCCAACCACGGTGTAAGCCTGCGGGGAGGCGTACAACACCTTGCCCAGCGGGTCCTGACCCGGCCACAGGTTTGCCGCAACGGTCCGCGTCACCACGGTCACCGGCAACTGGGGCAGGATGCCGCTGGTGATGTGGTTGCTGGCGTATTCGTCTGCGCTGAACAGGCGCCCCTTTAACAGACGCAAGCCCAAGGCCTTGCCCGCATCCTGGCCCAGGAAATAGAGCGAAAGTGTCGTGTTGCCAGAATCATTCACCGACGCGTCCCGCCGCGTGCTGAAGCTCCATCCCCAGTTGTTGCCACTTAACGGAACGGATGATCCGGTGGCGGCGGCAGTCACTCCGGCGATACTGCGCAACGCCGCCAGATTGCGCGGAATCTCACTGCTAGCCAACGCGTTATTGGCACCGTGCAAGGTCAGCACGGTCAGCCCCTGCTCGTCGATGGCGTTGGGCTGGCGGATCTGCGCGACGCGCTGGCTGATCATGAACATTGCATTGCAAAGCACTGCGCAGGCCAGCGCGATCTCCAGCACGATCAACAAGGCGGGAATGCGGTGCTTGCGCAGGCTGGCGAAAATCGGACGAATTTCCATACTCAAACCTCAGGCGCTTTTCAGTTGGGGAGCCGGCGCCAGCACGCAGGCGCGCCAGGCCGGCAGCAAGCCGGCGATCAGGCTGGCCAGTACGGCCACGGCGAAAGTGATAACGAACATATGCAGATCCATTCGCGCCAGTCCGGCGTACGCCGCCGGCTGGTGACGGATCGCCCACAACCCCAGTTCGGCAAACATCAGTCCCAGTAAGCCACCGACCAAGCCGACGATGCCGGCCTCCACCATGAACTGCGCGAACACCGCCCCACGAGTCGCACCCAGCGCGCGGCGTACGCCGATCTCGCGTGAGCGGCGCAGGCACTTGGCCAGCAGCAGGCCCACGGTGTTGAGCACGCAGATCAGCAGAAAACCAAAGGCCAAATTGGCCTGCAGGCGCACGTCATCGGGTACGACCCCGTCCTCGCGTAACCAGCTGTTGAGATCCAACATCGCCCACTTGGGCCGTTGGAAGCGACCGGCCGCCAACTGCTGATGCACATAGCCCTGCAGGAATTGCCGATAGCCGGCCTGCGCGGCGACGCTATCGAGTTGCACCCAGAAACCCAGCCACATGCA
>JBEVMS010000142.1:0-4574 GCA_040508515.1 Dyella sp.
GACATCGGCACCGCGTTCCAGCGCGATGGCGCCGTTGGTGGTGGATACCTCGCCGCTGACCCGGCTGGCCGGGCCCAGCTTGATCTCGCCGTTGACCGTGCTCAGCGTCCTGGCCTGCGCCTGCGCGCCCAGCTTGATCGAGCCATTGACCGCGCTGGCTTTGTCCACCACCGCGCGTTCGCCCACCTCCACCGCGCCGTTGATGGTGCTGATGTCATCGGCGTGCTGGCCCGCCTCGATCCGCACGGCGCCATTGATCTTGCTGATGTCGTTGTCGGCCGCCAGCGCGGCGTGGCTGGCCGGCAGGCACAAGAGAAAGGCGAGGGGAAGCGTGCTCAGGCGCATGGTCACTCCAAAAGTCGAGGGAAGTGTGGCTTGGATGCGTGGCTGGTGTGCAAGGTTTATGTGACTTACGGCAGGGTTGCGATTGACGGGGCGCGTCTTGCGTTTCACCATCCCTGATTTGGCACGACGACTTGGAAACCCATGTATAAGCTCGTTTTGATCCGGCACGGCCAATCGCAGTGGAATCTGGACAACCGTTTTAGCGGTTGGGCCGATGTCGACCTTACCCCGCAAGGTATCGAAGAGGCGCGCGAAGCGGGTCGTCTGCTGATCGAGGCGGGCATCAGTTTCGACCTGGCGCATACCTCGGTGCTCAAGCGCGCGGTGCGCACGCTCTGGCACGTGCAGGAGGAAATGGGCCAGATGTGGTTGCCGGTGCATACCGATTGGCGTCTCAACGAGCGTCATTACGGCGGCCTGACCGGCCTCAACAAGGCTGAGACGGCGGCCAAGTACGGCGAGGACCAGGTCAAGATCTGGCGGCGCAGCTACGATATCCCGCCGCCGCCGATGGATCGCCAAGCCAACGAGTCGGTCGCCGACCCGCGTTACGCCGCGCTGGACCCAGCCTCGATCCCGGACACCGAATGCCTCAAGGACACCGTCGCGCGGGTGCTGCCTTACTGGCATGACACGCTGGCTCCGGCGATCCGCGCCGGCAAACGCGTGGTGGTGGCCGCGCACGGCAACTCGCTGCGCGCGCTGGTGAAATATCTGGATGGGGTCTCCGACGCGGATATCGTTGAACTCAACATCCCTAACGGCATTCCGCTGGTCTATGAGTTCGACCAGCAGCTCACGCCGATCAAGCACTACTACCTGGGCAACGCCGACGAGATCGCGGCCAAGATGGCGGCGGTGGCCAATCAGGGCAAGGCCAAGTAAATGCCGGCGCACGGGTGACGCCTGTCACCCGTTTTGGCGGTGCGCGCGCAATCGAAACGCGATCGCGCACCGGCTAAGCTGGGGCATCTTCCGTGCAGACGCCGCTTATGCTTCCTCATCTAGCGATTCCCGCCCTCGCCGCCCCACTGGTAGCCTTGATCATCTGGCGTCGGGTGCGCAGCCAATTTGGCCGTCAACCGATCAAGCGCCGGCGGATGAGCATGCGCATCGGGATTTTCGCGGTACTCGGTGTGGCGCTGGCTTCTAGTGGCCTGCACAACCCGCATCTGCTGGAAGGTTTGCTCGGCGGTGTGTTAGCCGGTGCCGCGCTGGGTTTGTTGGGACTTAAGCTGAGCCGGTTTGAGCGCGACCCGGTCCTGGGCGACTGCTATGTACCCAATCCCTGGATCGGTGGCCTGTTGAGCGCCTTGCTGCTCGGTCGGCTGGCCTGGCGCTTCGCACAGTTGCTATCGTCATCCGGTGGGGAGGCGCCCGGGCAGGGTGCCATGGCGCACGCTCCCGCGCTCGGCAACAGTCCGCTGACCTTGTTAGTGTTCGGGCTAATGGTCGGCTATTACATTGTCTATTTTGCCGGGCTGCTGGTTCATCATCGTCGCTATCTCAACCGTCAGTCTGCGGCGCCGTCGGCATAAATTTACAGGGCGTCGTTGTCCAACTCGCCGGTGCGGATGCGAATGACCTGATCGAGCGCGCTGACGAAAATCTTGCCGTCACCGATCTTGCCGGTGCGCGCCGACTGCTGAATAGCCTCGACCACACGCTCGACTTGATCGCTCGCTACCGCAACTTCAAGCTTGATCTTGGGCAGAAAATCGACCACATACTCGGCGCCGCGGTAAAGCTCGGTATGACCTTTCTGGCGACCGAAGCCCTTGACCTCGGTGACGGTGATGCCTTGCACGCCGACATCGGCCAAGGCCTCGCGCACGTCGTCCAATTTGAACGGCTTGATGATCGCTACCACCAGCTTCATTAGCTTTATCTCCACGACTCTCAGGGTTAGCGCATTGTGCCTCGGCACAGCGACAGCTGTCGCCTTGCGTTGCCGCCGTGAAGCGCGGTGTAGGACAATGCCTACAACTATCAACGGAGGCTCCCGATGGCATGTCCCTTGCCAGATTCCATAGACTTGTCCCTGACGAGTTCGGGGTGCTGCCCATGATGGATCGGCAGGGTATCGATCAGCTAGCGCAGCGACTTGCTTCGTTGGTTCCGCCAGGACTGGCAGAGGCGCAGAAGGATCTGCGCACCAACCTACACGATGTCCTGGCGCAGGGATTGCGCCACCTCGACCTGGTCACCCGTGAAGAGTTCGACGTTCAGGCTCAACTGCTGGCGCGCACGCGCGCCAAGCTTGAAAGCTTGGAACAGCGTCTCGCCGAACTGGAAGCGGGCACCGCCAACCTCGGCGGTTAGACACCAAGTACCTCCCGGGAGCCGTCCCCGATCCGTCATCCTCACCCTGAGAGCGAACGGGGCGGTTTTGCGGGTGCATTAAGGAGCGATGATGTCGTATCGATACACCATCGCTGACGCCACAGGCGGCAGTCGCGGCACCGCCGCATGAGCCTGGCGGTTACCTTGAGCCGAGCCCAGGAAGGCGTGCTGGCTCCGCAGGTGATGGTCGAGGTGCATCTGTCCGGCGGCTTGCCTGGAACCAATATCGTCGGCCTGCCCGAAGCAGCAGTACGCGAGGCGCGTGACCGTGTGCGGGTGGCAATCCAGAACACCGCCTTCGAATATCCCAATCGCCGAGTGACTGTCAATCTGGCCCCGGCTGAGCTGCCCAAGGACGGTGGGCGCTTCGACCTTGCCATCGCATTGGGCATCCTGGCGGCTGGTGGACAGGTGCCGCGCGATAAACTCGACGACTGCGAATTTTTCGGCGAACTCGCTTTGAGTGGCTCGCTGCGGGCGATTCCCGGTGTGCTACCCGCCTTGCTGCGCGCGCGCGCGCGTGGTCGGCGTGTCGTGGTGCCGCGCGGCAATGCCGCTGAAGCCGCGCTAGTGCCCGATGCCGATGTGCGCGTGGCGGACAGCTTGGCCGAAGTATGTGGCTGGCTATGCGGCGCTCACGAGCTATCGGTACCGATGCCCACGCCGGAGGACCCCTTGCAGCCAGGCGCGATCATTCCCGATCTGGCCGATGTGCGTGGGCAGTGGCAGGCACGCCGTGCGCTGGAGATCGCGGCTGCCGGGGGTCATCATTTGCTGTTGCTGGGGCCGCCGGGAACGGGCAAGACCATGCTGGCCGAGCGTCTGCCGGGGATATTGCCGCCGCTGAGCGAATCGGAAGCTCTTGAAAGTTGTGCCATCCGCTCGGTAGCGGGGCAACCGCTCGATCCGCAGCATTGGCGTCAACGGCCGTTTCGAGCGCCGCACCATACCGCTTCGGCGGTGGCATTGGTCGGTGGCGGCAGCCTGCCGCGGCCGGGCGAAATTTCGCTGGCCCACCACGGTGTGCTGTTTCTCGATGAATTGCCCGAGTACAGCCGGCATGTGCTGGAAGTATTGCGCGAACCGATGGAATCGGGACAGATCGTGATTTCGAGGGCGGCGCGACAGGCGACTTATCCGGCCCAATTCCAGTTGGTGGGCGCGATGAATCCGTGCCCCTGCGGTTATGCCGGCGACGGCAGTTCGCGTTGTCGTTGCACGCTGGACCAGATTCAGCGTTATCGCGGGCGCATTTCCGGGCCGTTGCTGGATCGTATTGACCTTTGTGTGGAAGTGCCGAGGGTACCGCTCGCTGAGCTCAGTGCAGCGCGCGGTCCGCACGATGACGACAGTCAATCCGTGCGCGCGCGCGTGTGTCGGGCGCGCCAGCAGGCCCTGATGCGCGCTGGGCGTTGCAACGCTGAAATCAGCACGCGCGAGTTGGAGCGCGATTGCGCTCTGGGTCCGGCGGAGCGGCAGTGGTATGAGGCGGCGCTGGAACGGTTGGGGTTGTCCGCTCGCGCCTATCATCGAATCTTGCGGGTGGCGCGCACCATCGCGGACCTGGACGGCGGCGCGGCGATGCTCGATCGCCAATATCTGGCCGAGGCGCTGCAGTACCGCCGATTCTAACCGTCACGGGTCGGCCGGGGCTGTTTTTGAAGGGCGCGCTGCGCTGAGCCGGATGCGCTAGGCGCCACTGACTCTGGCAGATGGTTCTCGTAGGCGGTGCGCAACGGCATGGCCGCGCCTTACCGCAACAATTTATGTACTGCGTAGTATTGACTTGATCGATGTGGCGCGTATTATCTGCACCGGACAGTTCTTTAATGTACTGTCCCCGCCACCCCGGTATCGGTTCCCCCTCCCCCGTCCGATACCGGGGC
>JBEVMS010000172.1:0-3520 GCA_040508515.1 Dyella sp.
CGTCCATGTCGATTTGGATCAGCTTGTCCAGCGGTGTATCGACCATTTCGTCATAAGCGAGCTTTTTGCGGAATGCTTCGGCACCGATCTGGAAATCGCCATGCGATGCCGGCAGCAAGGTCTGCTGCATCCATTGCTGGTAGGCGGTCAAGGCGGCGATCACTGCCTGATTGCTCGCCTCGAACTGCTTGAGCAGTTGCGCGTCCTTGACTTCGTCGAACGCGGCCGGCACGTCCTTGCGGAAAAAATCGATCAGGCCGGGCAACTGTTCCAGCGCGATTTCGGTGTAGATTTTTGGCGGATTGCGCAGGTTCTGCTTGCCTGCGGCCAAGGCGTCGGGCATCTGCTGCTCGCGGGATATCAGCGAGCGCAGACGCTGCTCGGGCGAGGCGAAGCGGCGCCCCATCAAGCTGAAAGCACTGGCCGCGATACCGCTGGAATACGTATCCGGATTGAGCTGCCAGGGTCGGATCGTTTCCAGCGTCAGCAGCCGGCCGCGGATTGCGTTGAGGACCAATTCGCGATCGCCGCGCACCCGCTCGCTCAAGCCCTCCGATGGCACCGCAGCGACTTTCGACTCCCAGCTTTTTAGCGAGGCGATCGTGGCATCGATGCCGTGCTGCGAGTAATCCTCAAGCTCACCGTCGTAGCGATGAATGCCCGCCGCGGTCGCCGCAGTGGGCTGATTGGGGAAATAGAAACCGTCGAAAAAATGATCGGCCAGTTGCAGAAAAGCCTGATCGGCGGCACGGGAGGCGCCATGCTTCGGCGCGGTCTTGGCGTCGGTTTGTGGCGGCGTCGCCAAAACTGCGCCGCCGCTCAACGCGGCCAGCGTGCCGACCAACGCGGCGGTCAACCAGTGGGAATGATGCGGCATACGGCGGCTCCCCCGAGCGTAAGCGTGACGGCGCGCCGAGCGACGCGCCGAGCGGCCATGCAACATCTGCCGCAGTCACCGAGTGTACCCGCCTCGCGCGCCCGCGAAAGCGCGTGGCGCGCTCAGGGCGCCGGCTGAAAAATCCGCGTCACGTCCGCCGGTGAAAGCTGACGCCACTGGCCCGGCTCCAGGTCGCCCAAGGTCAGGCCGCCGACCGAAACGCGCTGCAACGTCTCCACGTGATTGCCAGCGGCGGCGAACATCCGTCGCACCTGGTGGTAGCGTCCCTCGGTCACCGCCAGCAGCGCCTCGCGCGGCGACAGCACGGTCAGTTGGGCCGGCGCCAACGGGGTGTATTCCGATTCCAGCATTAACTGGCCGCTGGCGAACAGCTCGGCCTCGCCGCCGTGCAGATCCTGCGCCAACGTAGCGCGATAGACCTTGGTGACTTGCGCCTTGGGTGAGATGATCCGGTGCAGCAACGCGCCGTCGTCGGTGAACAGCAACAGGCCCGAGGTATCGCGATCGAGCCGGCCCACGGTGGACAGCGCCGGATCCCGCATGCGGTAGCGCAGCGGCAGCAGATCGTAGACCACGCGGCCCTTATCCTTGGTCGAGCAGGTGGTGCCAAGCGGCTTGTTGAGCATCAGCACCAGCCCTTGCGGCGGGTCCAACGGCTCGTCGTCGACGCGGATCACCTCATGCGCCACCTTGTCGTCCGCGTACAGCACCTCGCCGTCGGCATCGGTGATGCGTCCCTCGCGGAACATCTGCGTGACGTCCTTGCGGCTGCCGTAGCCCAAGTTGGCGATCAGCTTGACCAGTTTCATCCGCGTACTCCACGTGCTTCGATCACTTTGAATCCATCCTGCAGCAGCACAGGGCGTACCTGTGCAAATCGTTCGGCCAGCATCGCCTCGTAGGGCAGATGCCGGTTGGCCACCAGCCAGAAGCGGCCGTGGGGTTCCAGCGCATCGGCTGCGCTGGCGATAAAGGCGCGCCCGAGTTCAGGCAAGTCCGCGCGGCCTTGATGAAACGGCGGATTGCTGACGATGACGTCGTAGCGCACGGGCAGCCCGTGGGTAACGTCGTGCCAGTGCAGCGACCAATCGACAGCAGCGTCGCGCCCGGCAAGGGCCTGGGCCAGATTGCGCTGCGCCGGTTCCAGCGCGCGCGCTTCGGCCTCGTAAAGATCCAGCGCGGTGATGCCTGGGCAGCGGCGCAATAGCTCGCAGCTCAGATAACCGTAGCCCGCGCCCAGATCGGCGACGCGTCCGGCCAGGTCCGACGGCAACTGCGCGGCGAGCAAGGCCGAGGCGCGATCGATCCGGTCCCAGGCGAACAGGCCCGGTCGGCTCCAGTAGCCGGCATCATTAAGACGCGGCGCACCGGCGGCCAGCCAGTGCGCCTGCAATGCGTGATCGACCGGGGCTTCCGGCGCGCTCCAGAACACCCGGCATTTGTGTTTGGACAGATGCTGTAACGGCCCGGCCAGCGCGGCCAGATCGGCTTCGGCGGAACGCGCGCCCTCGGCGTTGGACACCGCCGCCAGCACGATCCCGCCCGGCGCCAACCATCGCAAGGCCTCGGCGAACAGCGCGCGCGCTTCCTCGCGCTGACGTTGCGGCAACACCAGCACCAGCGGGAAACGATCATCCAGCCAGGGCTCGCCGACTGTCAGGCGCGCGTCATGCAAAGCTTCAGCGAACGGTTTGAAGCTTTGCTGGCACAACCACGGTTTGCCCAACGCCATTTCGCGCAGGCGAAACCCGGCACGCGCGCGCAAAAACAACACGCGCGCATCCGCCGGCAGGCGCAACGCGCCGTCGTCGAAAGGGATGAACAAGGCCTCCAGCGCCGCGTCGGGTGCGGCGCTCACTCCCGCAAAACTCACCACGCGCGCTCCATGTATTTCGGGCTGGCCATTGTAAGCGCAGCGTCAGCCCGCGTCGCGACGTTGCCTTGAAGTCAGGCATGGCAAAGCCACCGCCGGCCTTGCAAAATGGCGCCTCTTTGCCATGGAGTCGCTGGTGCCCACTGTCCGTTTTATCCGCCATGGTGAGAGCACCGCCAATGCCGGGGCCGCTAGCCAAGCACCCGCGACGATCGCGCTGACCGCCCTGGGTGAGCAGCAGGCGCGTGTCCTGGCCACGAGTTTCATCGAAGCCCCCGAGCTGATCGTCAGCTCACCGTTTCTTCGCGCGCGCCAAACGGCGGCGCCAACTGCCGCTCGCTATAGCGAGACGCCGCTGGAAATCTGGCCGATCGAGGAATTCACTTATCTGGCGCCGGAGCGTTGCATCAACACCACCGCCGAACAGCGCCGCCCCTGGGTCGCCGGCTATTGGCATCGCAATGATCCCCGGGTGGCTGATGGGAACGGTGCGGAATGCTTCGCCGATTTTATTGCGCGTGTCACCCACGCCCTACACCGACTGGCGGCACGCCCAGAGCGCTTCATCGCGGTCTTCGGCCACGGCCAATTCATGAAGGCCATGCGCTGGTTGATCGAGTCCCCGCCGCGCCACATCGATAGCGCCGCAATGCAGGCGTTTCGCACCGCTGACTTGGCCGGATGGATCGACAATGGCAACGGTTACGTGGCGCGATTGCACCAACAGCACTGGCGACTGGATTAGCCCG
>JBEVMS010000190.1:0-16406 GCA_040508515.1 Dyella sp.
GATGATCACGCGCGCAGGAGAGAGTTATGAGCAAAGGTATGGATTCAAAGAAAAGCGAAAAAAAGAAGCCCGAGAAAACGCTGAAGGAGAAGCGGGCCGCCAAGGAGGAAAAGAAGAAAAACAGCAAATAAGCGCCGCGCAGAGTGACGCACCCACGTAGGTCATGGCCCACCGCGCTCCGCGCAGGTTCTGCAGTAAATGTGGCGGCACCGGGTTGGTGGGTTGTTACCTCGTCGAGATAGTGGAAACCAAGGGGCCGCTCCAGTGCTCGATTAGCCGCAAGGTGGCTGGCGTCGGCCGGCGCACGCCGCATGGCTTCTTCAGCATCCCAATCACGGTGAATCGTAAGGCACGGTTGCCCTTTCATCGGTTGGCTCGTCTGCGGGCGCATGCCATCGCGGTTCTTGATCGACGAAGACTTTAATGCCGCGTGCGCATTCTCGACCCGCGCATCGCTGGTCGTAAACGCAGCGCTTGGCGGCACCCGGTCGGAGGCCGCCATCTTGTCAAGGCCATGGCGAAGTTCGTCGGCGACCGGGGCGAGCGCCCGCGTTTTCAAATCGGTAGCAAGAAAGCGATGCCTTAGCGCCATCAGTGCGCCCGGCGTTCGAGGGCGCGTTGATGGCATCGCTTAGCGCAGGCGTGGAGATCGCGCCCTCCTTCGTCAATAGTGTTATGTTATAACATAACACTATTGACGAAGGAGCCACGCAAGGTCGGCGGTTCCAGGGGTTCCAGACATGGACCTTGGGGTCATGACCGCTAGCTATAACAACGCCAGCTAGCACCACTCTCCAACCGAATTGCATGGTGATCGCGCGATGCGCGTGATGCTGATCCGTCGCCATCGTCAACATGCATCGAAAACACGTTTTCTTTCGAGACATCATGATGAGTAACCACACCCCGGCTCCCTTTCAAGCCGCAAAACTGCCTGTCACGGTCCTTTCCGGGTTCCTCGGCGCTGGCAAGACCACTTTGCTCAATCACATCCTCAACAACCGCGAGGGTCGTCGCGTAGCGGTTATCGTCAACGACATGAGCGAGGTAAACATCGACGCCGCGCTGGTGCGTGATGGTGGTTCCGCGTTGTCACGCACCGACGAAAAACTGGTGGAGATGAGTAACGGCTGCATCTGCTGCACTTTGCGCGAGGATTTGCTGCTTGAGGTGGATCGCCTTGCCAGGGAGGGGCGCTTCGACCAGCTCGTCATCGAATCTACGGGTATTTCCGAGCCGTTGCCGGTTGCCGAGACCTTTACGTTTGAAGGCGAGGACGGTCGTGCGTTGGGCGAAGTGGCTCGACTCGACACCATGGTGACGGTGGTCGATGCTTACAACTTTCTGCGCGATTACAGTTCGCGCGACAGCTTGCAGGCACGCGGCGAATCGCTAGGCGAGCAGGACGAACGTACGGTGGTGGATCTGCTCATCGACCAGATCGAGTTCTGCGACGTGATCGTGCTCAACAAGATCGATCTCATCAGCGATGAGGCGCGTGCACGGCTGGAGGCGATCCTGCGCCGCCTTAATCCCCGCGCACGCATCGAGATTGCCGAGTTCGGCAAGGTGCCGCTGGAGCGCGTGCTGAACACGGGCCTGTTCGATTTTGATGAAGCTTCCACGGCACCGGGCTGGCTGCAGGAGCTGCGGGGCACCCATGCACCGGAAACGCTGGAGTACGGCATCCGCAGCTTTGTGTATCGCGCGCGCCGGCCCTTCCATCCGCAACGATTCTTCCCATTGGTCGAAAGCGAATGGCCAGGCGTGGTGCGTTCCAAGGGTTTCTTCTGGCTGGCCAGCCATCCGTCATGGGCTGGCTCCTGGTCGCAGGCCGGGGCGGTAGCCCGTCACGGGCCTGCCGGTTATTGGTGGGCGGCCGTAGCGCCTGAGCGTTGGCCGCAGGACACGGAGTCGGTGGCGTTGATCCGCGCAAAATGGGACGAGCAGGTGGGTGACGCCCGGCAGGAACTTGTTCTGATCGGCATGGGAATGGACGAACCCGCATTACGCGCGCGTCTGGACGCCTGTCTGTTGACCGACGAAGAAATGGTCCAAGGCCCTGCGGCTTGGACCACGTGGCTCAATCCGTTTCCCGGCTGGCCGGACAAACCCATCTAGCCATAACCACCGCTCGTTTTGCCACTGGCTGAGCGAGGAACCTCATCCCCCTCTCCTCCGCTACCAGTTCACCCGGCAGCGGTCGGACAGTGCGGCTTGATGGGATGCGCGGCAGCGCAACCGGCTACTTGAGCAGGGTCTGGCTGGTGATCACCAGGCCACTGTCGTCAATATGCGCTTCGCTGTTGATCGACTCGATCCGGCTGGCCTGGGCCTTCATCGCCTCGAACTGTGCCTTGCTGTGTGCAGCCGCGACGAGGGCCGCGGCCTTGTCTTCGGCGCTCTCGTTCGTGGTGTCTTGTAAATCGTCGTCCAGGGCGTTGCTGGCGGCGGCCATCGCATCGGCGCGTGCCTCCATCAATTCCACCCAATGCCGGTACATGTCCCCCGTCACATGTAGCCGTAACAGCTGACCGGCATTGCCGGTGGGCGCATTCAGGCTGTCGCCCAGCTTGGTGTCCTGGCCAGCGCCGATAGCCAGTGCCAGCGCCTTGTCATTCATGGCCCCGAACGCCGGCTGGCCGAACATCTTGGACAGGCTGGGCGGCAGCGCAACGGGTTTGCCATCGTCGGTCAGCTTCAGCTGCGCCAGCCCCGGCAGCATGAGCTGGCCCGTACCGAGCAGGTCGGCAGGTTTGCTTGAACCGATCAGCAGGCGCCCACTCAGTCTGGGCAGGCCGCCGGCGGCCGGCTGAAAACTGTCCAGCATAAGATTGAGCCCTTGCAGTTGGTTCAATTGCGGGATCTGCGTCCTCTGCAACACCGGGCTTAATTTGACGAACGTGTCGTTAAGGTCACTCAACGCCGGGCAGCCGAAGGGCTTGTCGGCCACCGCGTCGGCCTGTGCGGTCCAGAAGGTGCGCAGCTTTTCTACCGGCAAGGCCAGGCTGAGGTCCAGCGGCGCCTCGCTGCTACCGCCCAGGCCCGGCAGTGGCACCTTCAGATCGGCAAATACCGAGCTGATGTCGCTGGCCAGCGAGATATCCCAGCGCAGTTCTTGATGCTTGGCGTCCAGCTTGGTGTAGCCGAAGCTGGCGGATGGGATGCGCGCGGCGATACGGGTGGCGTCGGCTTCGCAGCTGGCCGGCACTTGGGTCAGGTTGGTTATCGGTTCACCGGTCTTGGCCGATTCGGCCTGCGCGCGGGCGCGCAGCAGGGCGACAAACAGCGGATCTTTGCCGCTTCCGATCAACGGCAGCAACCGGGTCAGGTCGACCTGGCCGACGGCCCAGGGCTGATAGCCTTTGGCTTTGCTGAGGTCGGTCAGTCGATCGTCGTCCTGGATGTTCTTGTCGGGGCGGTCAAGTCCCAACGCCTGGCGCAGCAACGATTCGCTGGCATCGGCCGGCAGCATTGCGGCCACCGCCTGCTTGCCGACCACGGCCAGGATCAACTGCACGCCCGAGTCGGCGGCGATGTGCCGGCGGTAGCTCTGGCCACCCACGCTGAGGCCGTCCAGCTTTTTGCCGTAGGCGGTTTCCAGGCGCGCGACGAAGGCCTCGAAGGCCTTCACGTCGTTGAGCTCGAAGCGCAGCACCGGCGACAAGCCCACGCCATACAAGGCCGAGCGACCTTTGATGTTCAGGCCGGCATTCTGGGCGAAGCTGGCGATGCTCTTGCCGTCCAGCTCCTTGATGATCGCGCGCAACAGACGGGCGCTATCAGGATCTTTGTCGGCCATGTCGTCCGCGGTGGACTTGAGCTGTTGCAGTTGCAGTGGCAACTGTTGATCGGCTTGCGCGAGCAACGCTTGGCGGGTGTCGTCATCCATGACGTCCAGATTGGCCAGGACGTAGGGCGTGTCCGCCGGTACAAAGGCTAGTGGGGCATCCTTGTCCTTGTGATGGCAGGCTGCGAGCAGCAGTCCGGCCAAACCCAGCGCGATGTATCGCGTTGTCGATCGCATGTCGTTCCCCGCATGGTGTGATTTGCGCAGCGCATTATGCCTGCTTTACAGGGGCAGAAATGACGCCATCGGCCTCACGCTGGCGTGATGAGGCGATGGCGTCTGGCGCGCGTGGGTCCTGGCTTCGCCTCAATGCCGCCGTGCAGCACGGCGCGCGGGAGGCATCTGGTTGTTTTTCACCGGAGGACGGTCAGGCCGGTGATTGTTCCACCGCAGCGTTGGCGGTGGGGTCAAGCGTCGTCACCGAGTAAGGGCACCGTAAAAGCCGCCCTACGACCCAAGCCAGGACGGCGTGCTCAGCGGCCCATCACCTCGCACAACACCGCCATACGCACGAAGACGCCGTTGGCGACCTGTTCGAGGATGCGCGACTGCGCGCCATCGGCGACTTCCGCGCTGATTTCGATGCCGCGATTAATCGGCCCAGGATGCATCACCAAGCAGCCCTTGCCGGCCCGTGCCAGGCGCGCCTTGTTAAGCCCGTAGCGCTCAAAGTAAGCCGCCTCGTCGGGTAGCTCGGTTGCCACCATGCGTTCTTTTTGCAGCCGCAACATGATCACCGCGTCGGCGCCCTCGATCGCCGCGTCGAAATTTTCGACGAACTGGCAATGCGGGAACTCGCCCTGCTCAGGCAGCAGCGCGGCCGGTCCGCACAAGCGGATCTGCTTGACCCCCAGCGCGCTCAGCGCATGCACGTCCGAGCGCGCCACGCGCGAGTGCTTGACGTCGCCGCAGATGGTCACGGTGAGGTTTTCAAAGTCCGGCCTATGCTGGCGGATGGTTAGCGCGTCGAGCAGGCCTTGCGTGGGATGCGCGCGATTGCCGTCGCCGGCATTGATCACCGCCACACCGCTCATCGCGTGGCGCACCAATTCATCCGGCGTGCCTGAGGTTTTATGGCGCACCACGATCGCGTCCAGATGCATCGCTTCGAGCGTATGCAGGGTGTCGAAAAGTTCCTCACCCTTGGTCGTGGAGGAAAAGCCGATGTCGAAATTGACCACGTCCGCGCTCAACCGCCGCGCCGCCAGCTCGAACGAGGTGCGCGTGCGCGTGGATGGCTCGAAGAACAGGTTCAATACCGTGCGACCGGCGAGCAAGTCGAGCTTGCGGGTCCCGTGCGCGCAGGCATCGCGCATCGACTCGGCGCGGTCGAGCAGGCGCTCGATGGTGGCTCCGGGCAAATTTTGCAGGGAAGTGAGATGGCGCAGACGTTGGCTCATGGGCGAGGTAGGCCGGCAACGGGAAAGAAAAAGGGATGGACCACCGCGACGATACGCCGGATGGCCGACGGGGCAGACAGCGCATCTACGGCGCGATCCATCAGTGGCCGTCGCCGACGATCAGGCCGGCGGCCTCGTCGGCCAGCCAGCGCTCCAGGATCACCGCTGCTGCCTCGGCGTCGATGCTGGCGGCATCGCGGCGGCGCTTGAGTCCGGCGGCGCGGGCACCGGCAAAGCGCTGCGCGGCCTCCTGCGAACTGTGCCGTTCGTCGATCAGATGCACCGGCAGCGCATAACGCTCGCGCAAACGGGCGGCAAAGCGGCGCGCGCCGCGGCTAGCGGTCTGCTCGGCACCTTCGAGAGTTAGCGGCAGACCGACCACCAAGGTGTCGGGCAGCCATTCGCGACGCAAGGCGTCGAGGGTGGACCAATCCGGCTCGCCGTCGCGGACCGGCAACGCGTTGAGCGCACGGGCGCTGGCGGTGAAACGGTTGCCGACCGCCACCCCGATCAGCCGCGTGCCGTAATCGAAGCCAAACAGGCAGCTCATGCGTGACCCGCGTAGCCGGCCAACTGCGCCGGATCGAAGCCGACCAGGCCGGCGGCTGCGCTCCAGCGGTGTTCCAGCGGCGTGTCGAACACCACCGCACCGCTGGCCTCGACCGTGAACCAGCTGTTGTCTTTGAGTTCCTGCTCCAACTGGCCGGCCCCCCAGCCGGCGTAACCTAGCGCCAGCACCGCATGCTTAGGGCCGCGGCCGGCGGCGATGGCGACCAGAATGTCGCGCGAGGTGGTGACCGACCACTCATTGTTGACGCGGTAGCTCGCCTCCCAGGCGCCTTCTTCACGATGCAGCACGAAGCCGCGCTCCTGCTGCATCGGGCCGCCGATCAGTACCGGTGAGTCGGCCAGCGCGGAGTCGTCGCAGCTCAACTGCATCTGCGCCAACACGTCGCCAAGTCGGTAATCGGAGAGTTGATTGATCAGCAGACCGACCGCGCCGGTTTCGTCGTGCTGGCACAAAAAGGCCACGCCGCGCACAAACGGCGGCTCGCTGAGCGCCGGCATCGCGATGAGGAATTGCCCGGCAAGGGTGGATGGCTGAGTGACCGTCATGGGGGGATTGTAAGCAATGCATGGGCTAGCTGTCCGTGAGCGCGTGAAATCCTTGGCATGCGTTGCCATAGCGACCGTCGCCTGGCACGCCGTTGGCACATCACCCGTCAGTTTCGCGCATGGGCCGGCCGGCAACTGCGGCGGCACGGTGGGTTCCTCGGCAGCGACACGACGGGTGTCTAGCCGCAAGTCTTCGGAGTAGAAAGCCCCAAGCCTAGGCGTCGAAAACCCGAGTCAATGCGGGGGGCGCGGCATGCGGGCACCTGCGGGGTGGTTTCATCCTTGCAGGCTCAGCGCAGGGCTGTGGGCGCCGTGGTGGCGGTTAAGTCATCAATGGTTGCGCAGCACGTTGCCGGGCAGAAACTGCCAGGTTCGGGTGATGTACAACTGATCGACCCGCTGACCGTCCGCCGGCAGCGGCGGAAACGGTCCGGACAGCCTGACGATGCGTTCGGCGGCGCGATCCAGGATCGGCTGGCCGGAGCTTTTGATCAGCGCGATATTGTTGATGCTGCCGTCGCGGTTGAGTCCCACGGTCAACACCAGTTCGCCGTGCAGTTCGCGCTGGCGCGCCTGATCGGGGTAATTGAGGTTACCCACCCGCTCGACGCGATCGACCCAGCCGCGCATGTAGGCCGCGTAAGCGTATTCCTTGGTGTTGGCGGAGATGAATTTCTTCTTTGGACGCTTGGCATAGGCTTCGGTGCGTTCGCGCAGCTCGGCGGCCAGTTGCGCCATCTGTTGCTGCCGGCGCGCTTCGTCGGCGTCGGCCTGGTTATCGGTTTGCGCCTGCCGGTCGCTGTCGTTGCGCACGCTGAAATCGCTGGCGCCGGTGGTGGTCAGTAGGCGCTGCGCGGTGGCGTCCTGCGGCCGTGGCATGGTTGCCTCGACCGGCTGCGGCGCGGTGCCCGGCACCGGCATGGGCAGCGGGCCGGATACCGTTTGCGAGGGGCGGTTGGCTTGATCGCTATTGCCGCCGCCCTGGTTACTCGCCTGGGCCAGGAAATCGGCCCTGTCGGGCGCCTCGCGGTTGGCCACGTCGACCAGAGTCACGTCCAGGGTCGGCAGGCTGGGCCGGGTCTTTACGAAGTGAAAGGTGATGCCCAGGATCAGCACGCCATGCAGCAGCAACGAAAACAGCAGCGTGGCGCTGATGAAATCGGTGCCGCCGGGACGGGCCGTCGCCGGATTCACGCGCGCTTGCGCTCGATCACATCGAACAGCTGCCCGGCGATGTTGAGCCCGAACTGCGCATCCAGCTCGCGGATGCAGGTGGGCGAGGTGACGTTGACCTCAGTCAGGTAGTCGCCGATCACATCCAGCCCGACGAACAGTAGGCCGCGCCGACGCAATTCAGGCGCCACCTGGGCGGCGATCCAGCGGTCGCGTTCGGACAGCGGCACGCCGACACCGCGGCCACCGGCGGCCAGGTTGCCGCGGAACTCGTCGCCCTGCGGGATACGCGCCAGCGCGTAGGGCACCGGTTCGCCGTCGATCATCAGGATGCGCTTGTCGCCGCTGCTGATCTCCGGGATGAATTTTTGCACCGCGACAAACTGCCGGCCCTCGCCGTGCGCGCCGCCGCCCAGCAGGGTTTCCAGCATCGAGTTGAGGTTGCTGTCGCCAACCTTGACCTTGAAGATGCCGCGGCCCCCCATGCCGTCCAGCGGTTTGAGCACGGCTTGCTCGTGCTCGACGACGAAGCGGCGCAACTCGGCCGGATCGCGCGAAACCAGGGTCGGCACGATGCATTGTGGAAAATGCAGCGAAAACAGTTTTTCGTTGCAGTCACGCAGCGATTGCGGGTCGTTGACCACGAGCACGCCGGCGCGCTGCGCCAGTTCGACCACCTGGGTGTCGTAGATGAACTGCGCGTCGACCGGCGGATCCTTGCGCATCAGCACCACGTCCAACTGGCGCAGATCGCGCCACTGCGCAGGCTGCAACCGATACCAGTCCTCGTGATCCTCGGTGACGGTCAGCTCGGCCAGCTTGGCCCAGGGCTCGCCGCTGCGCAGGGCCAGATCGCCGTGCTCCATGTAGTGCAGCGTATGTCCGCGCCGCTGCGCTTCGAGCAGCATCGCGAAGGTGCTGTCCTTGGCGATCTTGATGGCGCTGATGGGATCCATCAACACCGCGACCGAAAGGGCCATGGGTTTCTCCTGACTGTTTCAAACGTCCGCGTGGCGCGAACACAAGCGCGCATGGTCGCCGACCGGGTTGGTAACCGGCAAGCGTGCGCGTGGATCGCGGTCGTCGATGTGAGCGGCGGCGCGGATCGCGCGCGCGGGCGCGGCTTTCAACTTGACAGTGCGCGCGGGCAAGCGGTAAACAACTGCGCTTGAACGGCCCGCCTACGCGCGGATCAGGTAACACGGTATCTTTGCTGGACTCTTCCCAAGGAACGTGCGCGGCTGACGGGATGTCAGCCTTGGCGCCCTTGTCGGAGCCCGAGGCGCTTCACGGGGGCGAAGTGAACTTGAACACAAGCGCGAATGGCCTGACCGGGCTCAAGGTCATGGTAATCGACGATTCCAAAACCATCCGGCGCACGGCGGAAACGCTGCTGAAGAAGGAAGGGTGTGACGTGCTCACCGCCGTCGACGGGTTCGAGGCACTGGCCAAGATTTCCGACCAGAAGCCAGCGGTGATCTTCGTCGATATCATGATGCCGCGACTGGATGGCTATCAGACCTGCGCGTTGATCAAGAACAACCCGCAATTCCGTGCCACGCCAGTGATCATGCTGTCGTCCAAGGACGGCCTGTTCGACAAGGCGCGCGGACGCATCGTCGGCGCCGAGCAATACCTCACCAAGCCGTTCACCCGCGATGAGCTTCTGGGCGCGATCCATCGCCACGTGCAAGCTCGTGCGCTATGAGCGGACTCGGACCTGCCCGGGCGCCGGCACGATTATCAGCAGACATCCGGACCGCCGCGGTCATCCCGGCGGCCGGCAAGGGGAAAGCGGTGGCAAGCATTTTGATCATTGACGACTCGCCAACCGACGTGCGGGTGTTCACCACCATGCTGGAAAAGGCCGGCCATCGGGTCGGCGCAGTGGGCAGTGCCGAGGAGGGCATCGCGCGGGTACGCATCGAGCAGCCTGACCTGGTGATCATGGACGTGATCATGCCGGGCATGAATGGCTTCCAGGCCACCCGCACGCTCACCCGCGACCCGGAAACGGCCGCGGTGCCGATCGTCATGATCACCACCAAGTCGATGGAAACCGACCGTGTGTGGGGGCTGCGCCAAGGCGCACGCGCGTTCATCACCAAGCCAGTCAAGGAAAAAGACCTGCTGGCCTGCATCAACGACCTGCTACCCGGCGCGGCCTGAGGCGAGCCATGAACGGACCGGCGCTGACGCCTTTTGAAATCCTGGCACGCTACGAGCGCCTGGCGCTGGCGCATGCCTCGGAAACGGCCGAGCAGATGGAGGCGCCCGGGTTATGGCGCGGCATCGGGTACCGGGTCGGCCCCCAGTTGTTCGTCAGCTCCATCGAGGAAATCAACGAATTGCTGGCGGTGCCGCTTTTGACGGCGGTGCCCGGAACCAAGCCCTGGCTGCTGGGTGTGGCCAATGTGCGCGGCAACCTGGTGCCGGTGGTCGATCTGGCCCGCTTCCTGTTCGCCGAACGCACCGCGCCGTCGGAACGCAGCCGTCTGCTGGTGGTGCGTCAAGGCAGCGGCAGCGTCGCTTTACTGGTGGACGAGGTGTTCGGCCAGCGCACCATCGACGAGGAGCAGCGTCGCGTCGCCGCGTCCGAGCATGATCCCCGGCTGGCGCGCTTCGTCGACACCCGGGTGGATGTCGGCGCGCAGGCGCTGGCGGTGTTCAGCATGCAGCGACTGGTACGCGCGCCGGATTTTCGTCAGGCCGCGGCCTGACGCGTGGGACAGGACACAGGAACCGGTGCCCGCCGCGGCCGGAGTCGAGGAGCGTCAGTCTCCATAAAAATCGCTGCCGCGCGTCGCAAACGCCGGCAGGTGGTGCAACGGTGAGGTGGACATGAGCAGCACTACAGGGGGCGTTGGCAAGGAACGGGGCTATACCGGCCTGATCCTGCTGTTGCTGGCCGCGATCGGCTTCGCCGCGCTGGATTTTTTCCTGCTCAACCAGAAAAACGGCGAAGACCGCCAGGCGATCGCGTTGACCACGCAGATCCAGGTGCTGTCGCAGCAGACCGCCAAGTACGCGCTGGAGGCGGCCGGCGGCAATACCGACTCGTTCAAGGAACTCGACGCCACCCGCAAGGCGATCGACGCGGCGGTACGCCGGCTCAACCAGGGTGACCCGAAAAGCGGCATGCAGTCCTACGCCTACGGGGCCAGCTCGCCAACCGGACGGGCGGTGACCGCGCTGAGCAACGCCTGGAGTCAGCTTGACGCGGATATCGGCAAGATTCTGTCCAACCAGAGCTTGGTGGTCGACTCCGGCCAGCGCGCGGATACCTTCGCGCGGCAGATGCCGATCTTGAACGCACGCACCGACGAGGTGCTCAACATCCTGCAACAGCGCAATGGCAGCGCCCAGCAGACCTACACCTCGGCGCGCCAGATGCTGCTGGCCGACCGCATGATCCGCCGCGTGCAGGAAATCCTGCAGGGCGGCGACGGCGCGCAGCCGGCCGCCGATGGCCTGGCGCGCGATGCGCAGCTCTACGGCGACGTCCTGAAGGGCCTGATCGACGGCAACGAGGCGATGGGCGTCAAGGCCTTCGGCGACGCCAACGCGCGCAAGATCCTCACCGACATCCAAGCCAACTGGACGCAGTTGTCCGATCCGGTCGCCAAGCTGGCCGCCGCCGCGCCCAACATGGTCGAGGTCAAGCTGGCCGGCAACCAGGCGTCGCTGGATTCGCAGAACGTCCTGCTGCGTGCCAACGAACTGGCCGAGCGTATTGCTGGACTGCCGTTGCGTCGGCTGTTTCCCAACGTGTGGTGGGGTTTGATCGGCGCGGTCGCCGCGGTGGCTTTCGCGCTTCTGCTGGTGCTGACCCTGGTCAGCGACCAGCGTCGCCGCTTCCGCGAAAGTTCCGGCCTCAACCAGCGCAATCAGGAGGCGATCATGCGCCTGCTGGATGAGATGGGTGCGCTGGCCGAAGGCGACCTGACGGTGAAAACCACCGTGACCGAGGACATCACCGGCGCCATTGCCGACTCGATGAACTACGCGGTGGACGAGTTGCGTCGGCTGGTGGCGACCATCAACGAAACCTCCGAGCAGGTCTCCTCGGCCGCGCAGGAAACCCAGACCACCGCGCGCCACCTGGCCACCGCGGCCGAGCAGCAGGCACAGCAGATTTCCAGCGCGACCACCGCGATCAACCGGATCGCCAGCTCGATGGATACCGTGTCGAAGGATTCGGCCGAGTCGGTGGATGTGGCCGAGCGCTCGGTGCAGATCGCCTCGCACGGCGCCGAAGTGGTACGCGAGACGATCTCGGGGATGGACTCGATCCGCGATCAGATTCAGGAAACCTCCAAGCGCATCAAGCGGCTTGGCGAATCCTCGCAAGAGATCGGCTCGATCGTGGAACTGATTAACGACATCGCTGAGCAGACCAATATTCTGGCGCTCAATGCGGCGATCCAGGCCGCTTCGGCGGGTGAGGCCGGGCGCGGTTTCGCGGTGGTGGCCGACGAAGTGCAGCGTCTGGCCGAACGCTCCGCCGGCGCCACCAAGCGCATCGAAACCCTGGTGCAGACGATTCAGTCGGACACCAACGAGGCGGTCAACTCGATGGAGCAGACCACCGCCGAAGTGGTCGCCGGTGCGCGCCTGGCCGAGGATGCCGGCGGCGCGCTGGGCGACATTGAGCGCGTCTCGCACGATCTGGCCGCGCTGATTCAGAACATTTCCACCGCGGCGCGCGAACAAAGCGTGGCGGCGACGGATATTTCGGTATCGATGAACTCGATTCAGGAGATCACCTCGCAGACCTCGATGGGCGCCAGCCAGACCGCGGACTCGATCGGCTACCTGGCGCAGCTGGCCAGCGACCTGCGTCGCTCGGTGGCGCACTTCAAGCTGCCGGGGTGAACGATGCGACGGGTGGCGAATCAACCGATAGCACGACTGGCCTCGATGGCTGGCGCAACCCCACGTTGCGTGGCCGCTGAGAGGGGCGCATGAGACTTCAAGACCATATCGATTTCACCACCCTGCCATGGGTCAAGCCCGAGCTCGACGCGACGCTGGCGATCGCGCGGCAGGAACTGGAAGCATTCGTCGACCGGCCGGATGGCCACCACTCGCTGCATGCCTGTGCCACCGCGCTGCATCAAGTGCTGGGCACCTTGCGCATGGTTGAGTTGTACGGCGCGGCGTTGGTCGCCGAGGAAATGGATCGGCTCACCCAGGCCCTGATCGACCAGCGCATCGCCCAGCGCGACGAGGCCTACGCGGTACTCATGCGCGGGTTGATGCAACTGCCCGATTACCTGGAGCGCCTGTCCAGCGGCCATCGCGACGTGCCAATAGTGCTGCTGCCGTTGCTCAATGACTTGCGCACGTGCCGGGGCGAACAGGCGTTGCCCGAATCGGCCATGTTCACCCCGCAACTGGAAACCACGCTGCCGGCCAGTGCGCCGGGCGCCAGCGACGATACCGGCGCCGAATTGCGGCGCGGGCGTATCGGCGAGCTGCGGTTGAAGTTCCAGCAGCAACTGCTGAGCTGGTTTCGCAGCCCCAGTGGCGCGATCCCGTTAGAAAGCATGCGCCAGACGCTGGATGCGATCGCCGCGCAATGCCACAGCACCGCCGGGCGGCGCGTCTGGTGGATCGCCGCCGGCGTGCTGGAAGGGTTGGAGCAGGGCGCGCTGAAAGGTCACGCCAGCGAGGTGCGCCAGCTCATCGGCAAGGTCGATCGCTCGATCCGCCAATTGGTCGAGCAAGGCGAGGCGAGCCTGGCCGAGGGTGATGGGGTGGAACTGGCGAGGCAACTGCTGTATCTGGTGGCGCAGTCGCACCAGAGCACGCCGCGACTGGATGTGCTGCGCAAAACCTACCGGCTGGACGGCATGCTGCCGGACGCGGCGGACATCGAACACGCGCGCGGATCGATGTCCGGACACAACCGCGCGTTGCTAGACTCGGTGGCGCGCGCGCTGAAAAGCGACCTGCTACGGGTCAAGGATGCGCTGGATTTGTTCCTGCGCCGCCCCGACGTCGATCGGGCGCGGCTGGCCGAGCAGTTGGATGTGCTCGAACGGGTCGGCGATACCTTGGGCATGCTGGCGTTGGCGGTGCCGCGGCGGGTGGTCAACGAGCAGCGTCGCGTGCTTGACGAAATCGTCCATCACCAACGCGCGCTCGATGAGGAGACGCTGCTGGATGTGGCAGGCGCGCTGCTGTACGTCGAGGCATCGCTGGACGATCACATCGAGCGGCTGGGCGCCACCGGTGAGACCGATCAGGACCGCGCTCAGGCGCCGTTGCCGCGTAGCGAGGCACGGCAGATCCTGTCCACGCTGATGCACGAGGCCATCGCCAATACCGCCCAGGTCAAGGAAGCGATCGTCGGCTTCGTCGAGTCAGGCTGGCAGCACGACGCGCTGGCCGGCACGCCAACGCTGATGGACCAAGTGGCTGGCGCCATGCGCATGCTCAGCGCGCCGCGTCCGGCCGACCTGGCCGAGGGTATCGCGCGCTTCGTCGGCAACGAACTGATCGTCGATCAGCGGGTGCCCGACAGCGCGCAGATGGACAAGCTGGCCGATGCACTGGCTGCGCTGGAGTACTACCTGGAGGCGGCGCGCGAGCATCGTGGCGGGCTGGATCATATTCTCGATGTCGCACAATCGAGCCTGACCACGCTGGGTTACTGGCCGCCTCCGGCCGCACGCCAGGCCAAGGTCGATTCACCGGTCGACCTTGCGCTTGCCGCCGTGTCCGACGCGCAGCCGGGATTGACTGAAGAGGTCAGCTTGTTGCCCGGCAGCGATGCCAGCGCGCTGTTCATCGGCAATAACGAGCAGGCGCCGAGTGCCCGTGTGGAACACGACCTTGCGGGATTGCGGCTGCCCGAAACCGGGGCTGTGCTGCCGGTGCCGGAACAGGCCGGCATTTGGCCGGAGTTCGAGGCCGACCTGGCGCAGATGTTCGTCAGCGTCGATCCGCGCGTGGCGCAGCCGGGCTTCCAACACCACGACGCGGGCATCGACGACGAAATCCGCGAGATATTCCTGGAAGAAATGCTGGAGGAAATCGAGCAACTGCAGACCGCGCAGGTTGCCTGGCTGGCCACGCCCGCGCAGTTGGATTTGCTCATCCCCATCCGGCGCGCCTTCCACACGCTCAAAGGTTCCGGTCGCTTGGTCGGCGCGCAACTGGTGGGCGAATTCGCCTGGACGGTAGAGAACCTGCTCAATCGCGCGTTGGAAGGTAGCGTGCCGCCGCATGATGAGCTGCAAGCGCTGGTCGCGCACGCGATCGCCGCGTTGCCACCGTTGCGGCAAGCCTTGCAGGACGAGCGCACGCCCGATGCACCGGTGAGCGCCATCATGGACGCCGCCCAGCGTCTCGCCGCCGGCGCATCGGCACGCATCGAAGATTTTCTGCCGCCGGCCAACGCGCTCGTTATGCCGGTGCGCTCGACGCCGCCGCAAGCCACCGAGGTGCCGTCGGCCAGCCTGCGTCGGCCGCCGCCGTTCACGCCACCGGAGGCGAGCGCGATCGACGCGCCGTTGCCGCTGCCGGAGGAACCCGCACCGCCGGCACTGCCGCCGGTCGATGCCGTGCTGTTGGAAATTCTGCGCAGCGAAGTGGCGCAATACCTGCAAACCATCCGTGGCGTCCTGCAACGCAACCCTGGTGAATTGCGTGTCGATGACGGCCTGCTGCGCGCCGTGCATACCCTGCACGGTGCCATCGCGATGGTCGACATTCCCTTGCTGATTCAACTGTTGTCGCCGCTCGAAAGCCTGCTCAAACGGCTGCGTGCGGCCGGTCAGCCGCTGTCGCTTGAGGGTACGCGCTTACTGGAACAGTGCGCCGATGTGGTCGATCAGGTGATGGCGCAATTCGATGCGCCAACGCCGCAGTTGCCCGAGATCGACGCATTGACCGCGCGCCTGATCGAACTGCGCGATACCCAGCCCGAACCGCCCAGCGCGCATCCTTTGTTCGAGCCGCACGATGACGATCGCCCACGGGCGTCCGATGCATTGGCTCACGCGCCGGCCGAATCGCTGCAGGCCGATCTCACCGCGCAGTTGCTCCAAGCACTCGATGCCTTCGAGCAGCAGCATGCTCAACGGGAAACCATGTCTGATCCGCTGGCGACGGAGCCGCCAGCGCCTCTTAACGCAAGCGAGCTGGAAGCCTCGATTGCCGCGCTGATCGACCCGCTGCCGCCGTGGGACGCGATTGATGAGACGCCCGTCGCGGTCGAGCCGATACAGGCTCAGGTGCCCCCGATTGAGGCCGATGCTTGGGTGCCTGAATACGACAGCACGCCGACCACCCCGGTCGAAAGGGACGATGTCGAACGCATCCCTGACCTCGCCGAAGATGCATTGCCAGCGGCATTGCGTTTTGACGAGGAGGCGTTGCGATTCGCGCTCGCCGATCCAGCCGTCTTTACGTCCGAAAGTGCACCACTTGAATCAACACCGGCCATGCCTGCTGATGCGCAGGCGTTGCAGGTAAGTGGCGAGCGCATGGAAAGCGCCGAGGCCGAAAATGCGCAAGACGTCAGCACGGGACACCTCGAAAAAAGCGAGCCTGCAGCGCGTGCCGATGAATCGCCGCTACCGACGCAAGGTGTAATCGCTGCACCGATGCCGTCGAACGGGGCTGCGCCGGAAGCGCCCACCGATGCGGACAGCATCGATACCGTAACGGAAGCCGAGATCGAAGCCGAAGCCGAAGCCGAGACCGAGACCGAAGCCGAAGCCGAAACCGAAACCGAAACCGAAACCGAAACCGAAACCGAAACCGAAACCGAAACCGAAACCGAAACCGAATCCGCCCCGCGGCAGCGTCCGCGCACCGGACGTCGCGTCCGTTCGCGCCGCCCGCTCCTGCTCGTC
>JBEVMS010000204.1:0-11584 GCA_040508515.1 Dyella sp.
CTGATGCCGCTATGGCGCGCGATAGGTGGCTTGATCTGCCGCGCCACCAGCCGCTGGTCGAGCTCGATTCGCGTCTGCTAAGCGAAGGTGAGCTGCAAGAGTACGCAAAGCGACCGGCGGCCGCCGCGCCATCGACCGCTTTGAATCCTTTAGGGAGCGGGTGTGGGTGTAACCACGAGACGTTGCACAAAGGACGCAACAGATGGAGTGATTCAGGCCTTCTTTGATGTAGCCGTCTGGAAGTCCAGTGCGTCGGTGAGGTCGCCCGGTGCCGGGCCGCCAGCGGCGAGCATGGCTTCTTCGCGCGCTTTCAGGCCGGGCAGTTTCTGCAGCCCGAAGCGGCGGGTGATGAAGCGGGCGATCGAGCCGGTGTCGTAGATGGTGTGGTCGACGTGGCCTTTCTTGGCGAACGGCGACACCACCAGCGCGGGCACGCGCGTGCCCGGCCCCCAGCGGTCACCCTTGGGCGGCGCCACGTGGTCCCACCAGCCGCCGTTCTCATCGAAGGTGATCAGCACCAGCATCTGCTTCCACAGCGGGCTCTTGCGCAGCGCCTCGACCACGGTGGCGATATGCCGGTCGCCGGCCTCGACGTCGGAATAGCCGGCGTGCATATTGAGATCGCCCTGCGGCTTGTAGAAGGTCACCGGCGGCAGTTTGCCGGCGGCGACATCGGCCAGGAAGCGGTTGCTGCGCGCGGTTTCGCCGAGGCCGCCGTCACGCAGATGCTTGGCGCGCGCGGTGCTGCCAGGAGCCAAGTTGGCGAAATAGTTGAACGGTTGGTGGTGCGCCTGGAAGTTGGGCTTTTCCGGGAACTCGTCCGGGCTGCCTTCGCCGTGCCCGTCCAGCGCGGCCTGCCAGGCACCGGCATACCAGGCCCAGTCGACGCCTTTGGCATCGAGCATGTCACCCAGGTGCGCATGGGTCTGCGGTACCAGCGTGTTGGCGCTGTTGGCATCGGCCAGCAACGGATTGTTCGGGTCGGTGTTGAAGCCCGGCGCGTAGGGCGGCCCGATCGTGTTGACGGCCCAGAAATCCGGCGTCAGCACGCTTTGCGAGACGAACTTAGGCTTGCCATCCATCGCGCTGGCCGGTGAATCGGGCGCCAGCTTCAAGCGCGTATCGGTGGCCGTCCCGCTCTCGGTCACCGCGATGCCGAACTTGGCCGGGCTCTGATCGGCCTTGGGATAGAACGGCGGCTGCGCGGCGACCAGGTACTGGTGGTTCAAGAACGAGCCACCAAAGGCACCCATGAAGAAGTTGTCGCACAGGGTGTATTCCTGGGCCAGCCGCCACAGTCGCAGATTGACCGCGGTATCGCCGTAGTGGCCCATCAGCTGCGCGCCGGTGTTGCCCCAGGCGACGAACATGTCGTTCTTGCCGCCGTTGATCTGCATCTGGTTCTGGTAGAACAAATGCCACAGATCGTGGGTGACCACGCCATGCGGCAATGGCTCGCCCTCGGCGGTATGCAGCGCCCAGGGTGCGTTGGGCAGGCCGCTGATGTCGTGCTCGCCGATCTTGTACTTGCGATGGTTGACGGTCTGCTCCTGCGGCACCAGACCGCCCCATACCGGCGGCAGTGCGGCCAGCGGCCGACCGTCGCGATCGCGCTGTTGGTATTGCTCCGGACTGAGCGCGGCCAACGGTTGCTGCAGGCCGGGGAAATCGGCGAACAGGTTGTTGAAGCTGCGGTTTTCCGCGTAGATCACCACCACATGCTGGATGTGCTGTTTGAGCAGCGCATCCAGTTGCGCATCGCTGGGGGCGACCGGCGACGCGCTATCGGCACCCGCCGAGGCAAGAACCTCGCCACCGCCCAGCGCCAACAACGCGCCGGTGGTGGCCAGACCGCCCAGCACCCGGCGGCGACTGGGATCGAGCGGCGTATCGGTGTCAGGGCTGGGCGTATCGGCGGTTTTCTTGGTCGTCATGGCAGGCGATCAGGGCATGGGCTGGGGATTATCGGGCTGGCGCGGCCTCGTCGTAGAACCGCGATAGATCGGCCTTGAGCTGGGTCAGCGAGGTCGTATCCAGATAGATCATATGGCCTGAAGGGTAGAAACCGTACTGAATGTTCTTGCGCAGCGAGGCATCCAGGCCGAGGTGGCCAAGATCGAATTCCGTGGCGTAGAACGGGGTTGCCAGATCGTAGTAGCCGTTGGCGGAAAACACCCTCAGATGCGGGTTGCGGCGGATCGCGTCGCCCAGGTCCTGGCCCACGTAGGTGGCCTGGATCCAGCCGCCGCTTCCCTTGCGTTTCCAGTCCCAGCCGCGGTTGATTACGCCGTAGTTGTTGGGGCGGTAGCTTTGCGTGTCGTCGGTGTATTTCAGTTCGCTGGCGGCGTATTGATTGAACGCCGCCATGTAGGCACCGGTGGCCGCGTCGCTGGCGGCGTCACCATCGGGCGTCTCGCCGGCGGCATCCGGGTCGATCCCTTCAAAACGGCCGTCCAGACGTCCCACCGTGCGACGCTGGTCGCGCAGCAATTCCTTGCGGAAGCGGCTGGGATCGAGGCGCAGATTGGCGTCAAGGATGTAGCGTGTCGACAGGCCGGTGTAGCGCGCCAGCTCTGCGGCGATGCGCTGCGCCTCGGCCGGCGGTAGCGCATCGCCTTGCGCCAGCGCCTGGGTGTAGTCGGTGCTGGCGAAATGCCGTACCTGGGCCAGGAAACTGGCAATGTCGGCTGGCTTTTTGGGCACCTTGTTGTGGTACCAGGCGATCGCCGCCTCGGTGGGCAAATTGACGATATAGCCGTGGTCGATCCCCGGCGCGGCCACGGCGAAGTCCAAGATCGAGGACATCAGCACCACGCCGTTGAAGTCCATGCCCTGGTCTTGCAAGCGCTTGACCAGTACCGCCGAGCGGGTGGTGCCGTAGCTCTCGCCGAACAGGAACTTGGGTGAGTTCCAGCGACCATTGACGCTCACGTAGCGGGTGATGAACTTGGCGAAGGCGTCGGCATCCTGATCGACGCCGTAGACGCTCTTGCCCTCGGTCTTGCCGACCAACTGCGAATAGCCGGTGCCCGGCGCGTCGATGAAGACCAGGTCGGATTTGTCCAGCAGGCTGTCGTTGTTGTCCACCATGCGGTAGGGCGGCGGCGCGATCGATTGATCGCCGTTGTTGGCCACCCGCACCGGCCCGATCGAGCCCATGTGCAGCCACATGCTGGAAGAACCCGGACCGCCGTTGTAGATGAAGGTGACCGGCCGCTTGCCCGGCTTGCCGTCATCGGCGGTATAGGCGACGTAGAAAAAGCTGACCGTGGGCTGGTCCTTGTCGTCGCGGATCAGCAAGGTGCCGGTGGTAGCCTTGTAGCTGATCGAGCGATTGCCGATGCGCACGCTGTGTTTGGTAACCACCGCGCGCTCGGGCGGTATCGCGGCCTCAGGTGCCTCGGCGTGATCGGTTTTTTTCTCGGCATGAGGCTTGGCGGCTTGGTTGTCGTCGTGCTGCTGCGCTTGCGCGCCGAGCGACCCGAGCGTCAGCAGGACGGACAGGCTCAGCGCCGTAAGAGAGATGGCTCGCATGATAGTTCCTTCGGCCTTAGCGCTGCGGCGCGGCGTCGTCGTAGAAATGGCTGAGGTCGACCTTGACCTGCTTCAGCGCTTCGGGATTGAGATAGATCATGTGGCCGGAAGGGTAGTAGCGGAACGACAGGTTGTGGCGCAGCGCCGGGTCCAGCTGCATGTGCGCCAGGTCGTACTCGGTGATGTAGAACGGCGTGGCGAAATCGAAATAGCCGTTGAGCGACAGCACCTTGAGGTTGGGGTTGGTGCTCATCGCATGGGCCAGGTCGCCGGCCACGTAGGCGGTCGGCAGCGGGCGGCGCATGCCGGCGGCACGGTGCTTCCAATCCCAACTGCCGATGATCTCGTCGAAGGTGGGGCGGTAGTCCAGATCGCTGTGGAATTTCAGCTCGCTGCTGAGGTAATCGTGGAAGGCCGCCACGAAGGCGCCGTTGATGCCAGTGTCGGAGGCGTCGTAATCGGGGTTCTCGCCAGCGGCGTCCTCGTCGATGCCTTCGAAACGGCTGTCGAAACGCCCCAGCGTGCGATGCTGGTCGCGCAGCAGCTCCTTGCGGAAGCGGCCTGGATCGATGCGCAGGTTGGCCTCCTTGATGTAGTCCACCGGCAAGCCGGTATAGACGGCCAATTGCTGCGCTACCGCGTCGACTTGCGCCGCCGGCAGGTTTTGCCCCTGCGCCAACGCGGCGGCATAGGGACCGGCCGCATAGCGGCGCACGTCGTCCAGAAAGCTCTTGAGGTCTGCGGGTTTGTTAGCCAGCTTGTCGTGGTACCAGGCGCTGGCCGCGAAGCTGGGCAGGTAGCCGACGTAGACTTCGTCATAGCCGGGCATGCGCACGGCATAATTGAGGATCGAGGACATCAGGATCACGCCGTTGATCGCCATGCCCTGATCCTGCAGCCTGTCGACCAGGGCCGCCGAACGGGTGGTGCCATAACTTTCGCCGAACAGGAACTTGGGCGAATTCCAGCGCTGGTTGCGGCTGACGTAGCGCGTGATCGCGCGGGCGAACGCGGACAGATCCTGATCCACGCCCCAGAAATCCTTGCCGGTGGCCTTGCCCAGCGGACGCGAGTAACCGGTGCCGACGGCGTCGACAAACACTAAGTCGGACTTGTCCAGCAGGCTGTCGGGATTGGGCAGCATGCGGTAGGGCGCTGGCGCGGTGGCCTGGGGGCTGGCCGTCTCAATCCGCTCCGGGGCGAACGAGCCCATATGCAGCCACATGCTGGAGGAGCCGGGACCGCCGTTGTAGAGGAAGGTCAGCGGGCGCTTGCCCGGTTGGGCGCCGTCCAGCGTATAGGCGACATAGAACACCGTGGCCTGCGGCTGGTTTTTGTCGTCGCGGATGATCAGGTTGCCGGCGGTGGCGGTGTAGTTGAGATGCTTGCCGCCGATGGTGGCGCTGTGGTGGGTGACCACGACCTGCTCGCTGCTCGGCACGGCCGGATCGGCGACGCTGGCGGCTTTGGCGGGTGCGGCGGTGTCATCGTCATCGGCGGCCAGCGCGCCGCTGAGCGGACTCAACAACAAGCTGGCGGTGAGAGTGGCGGCGAGGTAACGGCGCAGGATCGGCGTGTGCATGGTCGTCCGAAGAGGGGGGCAAGCCCTAACCATGCACGCTGTACGGGTCGCTGCGCCTGTGACGGAAGTACTGGATGACGCTAGTCCGCCCATGCTGGCAGGACGAAAGTGTCGCAGGCTGGCGTTTTTGTGATGTCGAGCCCACCTGCGACGTCCCGTCGCTCAGCGCGTCAGGTTGACCTTGGCCAGGTCGACCAGTTGGCCGGCGCGCCCGTCCATTACCGCCTTGAGCAGGAACAGGCCGAACTTGGCCGCTTGATCGAAGCTGGTGCGCGGCGGCATCGCCAATTCTTGGCGTGCGGCCAGCACGTCCACCAGCACCGGCCCGTCGTGCGCCAATGCCTCGCGCAGGCCCGCCTCGAGCTGTTGCGGCTGTTCGATGCGAATCCCCTTGACGCCCATCGCCTCGGCCATCGCGGCGAAATTCGGATTGACCAGCGCGCAGCCGGTATCGAGAAATCCATTCGCTTTCATTTCCATCTCGACGAAGCCCAGCGTGCCGTTGTTGAGCACGATCACCTTCACCGGCAAACCCAACTGGGTCAGCGTGATGAAGTCGCCCATCATCATGCTGAAGCCGCCGTCGCCGGACATGGAGATCACCTGCCGGCCCGGGTGACTGGCCTGGGCACCGATCGCCTGCAGCAGCGCGTTGGCCATCGAGCCGTGGTTGAACGAACCGAGCAGGCGCCGCTTGCCGTTGAGCTTGAGATAACGCGCTGCCCACACCGTCTGGGTGCCCACATCGCAGGTAAACACGGCGTCCTCGCTGGCCAGTTCGCTGAGCAACCGGGCCACGTATTGCGGATGAATCAGCTTGCTGTCCGGGCCGCTCTCGGCCAACGCATCGAGATCGGCGCGGGCCTTGCGGTAATGCGTCAGGGCCGCATCCAGATGGCCGCGGTCGGACTTGGCGTCGAGCCGGGGCAGCAGCGCATCCAGGGTGGCGGCGACATCGCCGAGCAGGCCCAGAGTGAGTGCGGTGCGATTGCCCAGCGCCTCAGCGCGCAGGTCGATCTGCGCCACCTTGGCCTGCTCCGGATAGAACTGCCGGTAGGGAAAGTCGGTGCCCAGCATGAGTAGGGTGTCGCAGTCCTTCATGGCGGCATAACCGGAGGCGAAGCCGATCAGCCCGGTCATGCCGACGTCGTAGGGGTTGTCGTGCTCGATATGCTCCTTGCCGCGCAATGCATGCACGATCGGCGCCTGCAGCGTCGCGGCCAGCTGCATCACCTGCGTTCGCGCGCCGGCGCTCCCGGCGCCGCACAACAGGGTGATCCGCCGCGAGCGGTTGAGCAGATCGGCCAAGGCGTCCAGGTCGGCGGCGGCCGGTACGATCGTGGGCCGGGACGGTCGCAGAAACGCCGGCACCGTGGCCTGCAGTTCCTTCAACACCACGTCGCCGGGAATCACCACCACCGCCACGCCACACTGGGCGATCGCGGTGCGCACCGCGCGCTCAAGCACCTGTGGCAGCAACTGCGGGTTGGAGACCAGCTCGACGTAGTGACTGCATTCGGCGAACAACCGCTCCGGGTGGGTGGCCTGGAAATAATCGATGCCGATCTCGCTGCTGGGAATGTGCGCGGCGATCGCCAACACCGGCACGCGGCTGCGCTGGCAATCGTAAAGTCCATTGATCAGATGCAGGTTGCCCGGCCCGCAGCTGCCGGCGCAGACCGCCAACTGACCGGTCAGCGCCGCTTCGGCACCGGCGGCAAAGGCCGCGGCCTCCTCGTGGCGCATGTGCATCCACTCAATCCGCTGGCGTTGGCGCAGCGCCTCGGTGATCCCATTGAGCGAGTCGCCCACCACGCCGTAGATACGCTGCACGCCGACGTTTTCCAGCAACTCGACCAGGTAATCTGCCCCGTTTCTTGCCATGGCGCTCGCTCCTTAATCCGATGACTTGCCACGAACGGCCAGGGCTGCTCGCCACGACCGTGCCCGAAGCAATGGAGAGTAGGCGGCGCGATGTCACGATGACGTCGCCGTGGGGTTGCGCACCGCGGTCGCTCGCCGCGATCGGTTTGATCGATGGTTGGCCACCTCGCGCTGGTGGCGTAGGGCGAGAACGGCGAAACGCGAAACGCGAAACGCGAAACGCAAGGAGGCGGGGAAGCGAAGCTGGTGCGAAAGGGTGCGGCGGTCGCTTTGGACGATTAGCATGTCCGGCTCTGCCGCCACTCCAATCACGCATGCAAACCTTCGAACGTCTCGATGCGACCACGCTGGCGGCCATTGCGGTCGCCTTGCTGACCTGGTCGTCGGCCTATGCGGCGATCGCCTTCGTGCTGCCCTCGCTGGCGCCGGCCCAGTTGGCTTTCGGTCGGTTGCTGATCGCCTCGCTGTGCTTTGCGCTGTTGTTGTTGGTCAAACGGGTGCCGCTGCCGTCCAAGCACGACTGGCCGGCGCTGGCGTTGCTGGGAGTGATCGGCCTGACCGTGTACCACCTGTGCCTGTGCTACGCGGAAACCCGCATCGCCAGCGGTACCGCTTCAATCATCATCGCCATGGCGCCGGCGGCCACCGCGGGGGTGTCGGCGATCTGGGTGCACGAGCGGCTGGGCTTGCGTAAGCTGGTGGGTCTGGCGGTGGCCTTGGTCGGCAGCGTGCTGGTGGTGCTGGCCAGCGGCAAGCAGGTGCGCTTCGAGCCGATGGCCGCGCTGGTGCTGATCTGCGTGCTGGCCACGGCGATCTACTTCGTCGGCCAGCGGCCTTACTTCATGCGTTCGAGCACTTTGGGCGTGACCGCGGTGACCTTTTTCGCCGGCACCCTGGCGGCCGCCCCGCTGGGTTTGCCCGGTTTCTATTCGGCGCTGCGTCACGCGCCGCCGGCGCACCTGATGGCCTTGGTCTGGCTGGGCGTGGCGCCGACCTTCATCGGCTACCTCGCCTGGAACATGGCGATCAAGCGCCGCTCCGCCTCGCAAGTCTCCAGCTTTATCTATCTGTCGCCGCCGCTGGCGGTGCTGCTGGGCTGGTTGTGGCTGGGCGAACAACCGAAAGGGCTGATCCTGGTCGGCGGCGCGCTGACCGTCTCAGGCGTGGTGTTGGTAAATGCGCGCCGGCGCGTGGCGCCAGCCAAGGGCCTCGAACGAGTTTGCGAGCAACACGGATCTGACGCTGCAAATGTGTCCGCCAAAGCTGGCCCAGCGTAACGCGGGGTTCGCTAACGTTTTTGACTAATCTAGGGAGTGCAACGGCCTCACTGGCGTGCAGTGACCGACTTTCGCGCGCCGGGGAATGCGGCTGTCGTCTGTTTGCTTTGTTCTGTATTGTATGTATCATGCGGAATAATATCAGTGGGGTTATCTATGCTGCGCAAACTAGCCATGCTATTTGCCGTGGCCTCTCTTGGAGGGTGTGAGCTCCTTCCCGCGCGCCAAAAGTCAGCCTCCGATTTCGACCAGGCGCTGCTCGACCAGCAACTGATCGACGCGGCTCGCACTATAGAACGTACGCAGGCGGAGCTCCGCGGCGTCAGCGTGGTCGGTGCGCCTACCGACGTGGCGGTGGCCCGCATGGCTCAGCAGGAGACCGTATCGTCGAGCAAGCCGATCACCATCGACTGGTCCGGCGATGCTTCGGACCTGGCCCGACTCTTGGCGATGCGCGAAGGGCTTGGGTTCGACACGCGCGGTATCAAGGTGCCGCTGCCCATCAGCTTGTCGGTCAAGCAGCTTCCCTACGACCAGGTCTTGGCGATGTTCGCGGCGCAAATCGATTACCGCGCCACGCTGTACAAGCTGCCGGGTCGTATGGTGCTGGAGTACGCTCCCACGACGGGTATGACGCACTGATGACCCAACCTTTCGTCCTTGGCGTTTGGGTGGCGTTGGCGGCCATGATCACTGGCGTCAGCCCGTCCGCCAGCGCTGGGAGCGATGTGGCCCCGCCAAGCCTCAATGACGTGTTGAAGCTTAAAACGCCGAACCTCGACAACGTGGCCGACATGCGAGTGAAAATGATCGCCGCCGCAGGCCATACCGTGGGTTTCCGTGCCGGCCTGGCCCATCGAGGCTTGGACTTCAAACGGCTTTTGGATGGGCGTGCCGAGGCGCTGGACACGATGTTTCAGTTTCAGACCTTGCTGGGCCCCGGCGGGGTATTGCCGCCGGTTATCGTCGAGGCGCGCGATAGTGAAGCGGTGGATCCAGACCAGGTCCGCAGCGCGACCAGGATTTTCAAGATTGCCCGTGCCGAGCGGCTGGTCTCTGTTCCGCCGACGTGGCGCGATTACCTCTACACCGGCCTGATCGTCAGTGCTTCGATCGATATGCCGCAAGACGACGCCCGACCCAAGGGCGACGCTGAGATGAAGGCGTGGCAGGACAGCGTCATGCAGGGGTGGAATGAAGGGCAGGCGCAGGCGCAGGCGATCTTTGAGGCGAACCTCAATCGCCTCACCCGGGACTTCAACGGCATGCTGCGCTACTCGATTTTGCTCAAGCAAAGCATCATCACGCCCACGCAGGTCGCCGAGAGCCACCGCGCGGTGTCGGGCGACACGCTGGAAATCAAGATGGATGACCGGCTGCGGCGCATTACGCAGAGGGCGGAACTGCAGATCGATGCCAGCAAGTGGCGTCTCGGCGGCGACGCCAAGCAGGCGGACAAATCGGCGAGCAAGACGCCATGAGTACCCCGTTCGCTCCCTTCGATTTGGACGGCGATATGTCGGTGGATCGTTTCAAGGCATTTCTGCGCCACTGCACCAGCGCCGGTGCCAGCGACATTCTTGTTCAGAGCGGCGACTTCGCCTGGGTGGAAATTCACGGCCGCCAGGTGCGTGCGACCACCAGCACGCTCAAGCACGGTTTGTTCGGCCCGCTGATCGATAGTTTGTGGGGCGCCGACGTGCTGGTTGCCCTTGGCAGCGGCAAAGGCGTGGACCGCTCGTTGCAATTGTCCGGTGTCGAAGACGGTCTGCAACGCGGCCAGGTGATGCGCTTTCGCGTAAATATCGTCCAGGCCGTGATCGCCAAGCTGCAAAAGGGATTCGCGATCACCATGCGCACGATTCCCCAGGGTTTGCCCGATCTGAGCACGATGGGCATCGAGGCCGAGCTGGTCGAGGAGTTTTACCCCGCCAAGGGCCTCGTGCTGGTCTGTGGTCCGACCGGTTCGGGTAAGACGACGCTCATGGCCGGTGTCTACGCGCATGCGGGCCAAGTCATGCCGGATCGGAAAGTCATCACCTGCGAAGACCCGGTCGAGTTCGTATTGGGCGGCCCGCACTGGAGCGGACCGCAGCCGGCGCAGAGCGAGATTGGCCGTGACTTCATGACCTTTGCCGAATCGTTGCGGCATGCCATGCGTCGCAAACCCTCCATCGTCGGCATCGGCGAAATCCGCGACCTGGAAACCTTGGACGCGGCGGTGGAAGTCGGTCTTACCGGTCACCTGTGCTACGCCACAATGCACACCGATTCCTGTCCGGAGACGATCAACCGCGCCATCCAAATTTATCCGCCCGAGCAACAAGCGGCCGTGGCATCGCGCTTGCTCGGCGCCATGCGCGTGATCGTGGTGCAACGACTGCTCAAGACCACCGACAGCAAGCGCGTGGCCATCCGCGAATACCTCATTTTCGATCGCGAGCTGCGGAGCGAGCTGGCGACAATCACGTACGACAAGTGGGCCGGCTTCATGCAACAAAGGCTGGAGCACGCGCATACCACGCTGGACGACAAGGCGTGGACCTTGCTGCAAGAAGGCAGGATCGCCAAGGAAGAATTCATCGAACTGGCCGGCATGAAGGCCTTCCGTGAACGCTGCGCCCACCAGTCCGAAGCCATGGAGGCGGCGTAACCATGCCTCGTCAATCGAGCTGGCGTTACTGCGGTGTGCAGCCCCTCGTGCCTCTTCTTCCCGGATTTGGCGTGTCGCCGTACGCTTTTCTGCCGTTGCTGCTGTGGCTGTTCCACTGGTCGTGGTCCATGGCTTATCTGGCGATTGGCACGATGACGGTCTGCATCGTCATGGCCAAATTCGGCTTCACGATGAAGCGCCTCGCCGCGTTCACCCAACATCGCCTGCGTGGCCAGCGAATCCACGCCCGTCCATGGTGGTATCGCAAGCGCTTTGCCCCGGCGGGCCATCGCGTGGGCCTGCTACGTCGTGGCATTTCCTACGACGATGAGGGCGAGGAATCAGCATGAATTGCTCCGCATCAGTCGCCGCATAACGCCGCATCAAAAAGGCTGATCGAGGCCTTGAGAGGACTTGCATAGCCAGGGCAAAGTGGCGAAGTGCGAGCGGGCGGGCGGGAAGAAGCCGCGGGTTTTTGCGCGAAGCGGCGACGCTTTTTGCCAAGCCAACAAGCGCAGCGCATTCACCGATGTGCGCGATAGGCAGCGGCCATTGAAGGCACAAGGCATTGCGTCTCTAACGAAGCCGACGAGACGACCGGCCCAGCAGGCTGTATCGGTATCTGTATCGTGATCGACCCGGATGGCCATCCCA
>JBEVMS010000215.1:0-3208 GCA_040508515.1 Dyella sp.
GCGCCGTGCACCAAGGGCGCGGCCAGCGGACGTCCAGGGCGGCGCAGCAACGTGGGCAGCAGAAAGAACACGCTGAGGCAGGCGCTGAGCATGCCGACCATCGCAAAGCAGGCCATTTGCCGCAGCGCCGGGAACGGCACCAAGCCCAGCAAGGCATAACCCAGTAACGAAGTGCCCAGCGCCAGCAGCAGCGCCGGGCGCACCTGGCGCAAGCCTGCCGTGGGCTGCCAGTGCGTTCCGGCGTTGGCGCGCGCGGCCAGGTACTGGATCGAATAATCCACCGCCTCGCCCAGCAGTGCGGCGCCGAACACCACCGTCAGCAGATGGATCTGGCCGAACACCGCCACGGTGACGGTCAACGCCACCACCACGCCGATCGCGGTGGATAAAAACGCCAGCAGCAGCGCCCGCGCCGAGCGGAACACCCATCACAGCAGCACGGCGATGCCGAGTGTGGAGGTGATGCCGACCAAGTGTGTATCGTGCTCGGCGTCGGCGCGTGCGGGGGCGGCGTAGAACACCGCGCCGGTGCGCAGCAATTGCAGTTGGGGATAGTCCTTGTGCAGCGTTTGCTCGGCCTGCGCCAACGCGGCCAGCGCCGGGCGCTGCACACCATCGTCATAGGAGGAACCGCGCAGTTCGGCACTGATCAGCACCTGGGTGCGGCCATCGCGATGGGCGGTCAGTAGATCGTCTTCGGGCAGCAGCGGCGAACCGCTCCACGGCTGTTGCGCCAACCAGCGTTGCAGCCAGCCGAACGGATCGTCCTGCAGTTCGGTGCCAATGCCACCCAGCAGCGGCTGATTGAGCTGGCGTGCCAAGGCCTGCGCGGGATCGTAATCGGGCCTTGTCAGCGCCGCGCGATCGGCGTGGGACAGCAGCATGAAACGATGCGCCAGATAAGGCGCGGCCAACTGCGCCAGATCGAACGGCGGCAGTTGCGCCAGCACCTGCGTGAAGGCGCCGCTGCGTTGTAGATTCGCGCCCAATTGCCGCGCGGCGCGTTTGGTCTGCGTATCGTCGTCGCCGACCAACACCAGCACCATGCGATCGCCATTGGCATGTGCCAGTCGCTGCACCGCCTGCTCGGCCAGCGGATGGCGCTCGGTGGTTGGCAGCATCGCTAGTAGATCGGTCTGGATCGGCAGCGCGCCGCGGCCGAACAACAGCCACGCGCCGAGCAGGGCGATCGCCGTGGCGACCAAGCCAAAGCTCAGCGCACGCAGCAAGGGCGCGCGCGAATCGGTGGCGGCGGACGTCATGGTAGACCGAGCGCGTGGCGTTCCAGGTCGCTCAGCGCGCCGGCCGCGCGGCTGTCGCTGAAATGGATACGCGTCTGCTCGCCGCTGGCCATCCGCACGTCGATTTCATCCAAGTAGCTGCCGCCCTGCAGGGTGATGCTGGTCAGCACCTTGGCCGTGCGCGCCTGCGTCGGCGTGAAGCGCAGCGTCCAGCGCGCGGTTTCGCCACTGGCCTGGATATCGAACTGGCGCAGCGCTTGCGCACTGTCGCCGGCCAGCAGCGACTGCAACATCTGGGCAACTTGGTTGATTCCTTGCGCGCCGCCGCGGACCACTTGCAGCTGGCCCTGGGCATCGATGCGCGCCACGTGTCCGCTGCCGATCGCCAGGCTTTCCTGAAACGGTTCGCGGGTCTGCCACAGCATGCCGTGTCCGAGTACGAACAGCAGTTGGCCGCGACTTTCCTGCGCACGCGCCAGCGCCGGGTTGTCGCGCTGCTGCACGAACTGCGCGCGTACCTGCGGGTGACTGGCGAGTTGGTCTAGCACCTGTCGCAGCAGGGCGGCGTCCGGCTGCGTTTGCGCGGCCAAGGTCAGCGGCCACAGCAGCGCGAGCAGCCAGACTCGCATCCGGCGCATTAAACGCTACCTCGCAGTTTGCGCCACAGCAGCAATGGCATGCGTGGCAGCATGCCTAGCAGTAGCCGGGTATGCATCGCCGAAATGCGCAGGTTGTCTTCCCACATGCGGAAATGCGATAGCCCGTTTTTCGGGTAAATCACGCGTGTCGGCAGGTTGCGCACCGGCACGCCGCGCCAGATCAGCCGGACGGCCATCTCGGTGTCGAAATCCATCCGTGCCGGCGGCGCGCGGCGGCGGATCTGCGCGCAGGTGCTGGCCAGCGGGTATAGCCGGTAGCCGCACATCGAATCGCGTAGCGCCAGCGAAAGGATTTCGATCCACACGCAGACATGGGTCAGGTAGCGCCCGTACAACCGCGCAGTGGGCACGCTGTCGTCGTAGATGGGACGGCCGCAGATCAACGCTTGCGGATGCGCGCGCGCTTGCTCGATAAAGCGTGGCGCGTCGGCACTGTCATGCTGGCCATCGGCATCGATCTGCAGCGCGTGGCTGTAACCGGCCGCCTGCGCCGCCAGCAAACCGTGGCTGAGTGCGCGACCCTTGCCTTGATTGCGTTCCAGCCGCAGCAACTGCACGCCGGTTTGGGCGGCGACCAACCCATCGAGCACCGCGCCAGTCGCCGCGTTACTGCCGTCATCGACGATCAGCACCGGCAAGCCGTGTTGACGCAGCGCGCTCACCGTCGCGGCGATGGTGTCTTTATGGTTGTAGATCGGAATCACCGCGCAGGGCGCGAATAATCCGGCCGAATGGGCGCCATCAAGCGGCATTGGGGCAGGCCTTGGGGGATTCAGCGATCGAGCAGCGCGCGGACCGTGGTGACCACGTCGTCGACGGTGCGCACGTTCTTGAAATCCTCGGGCTTGATGCGCGTGCCGGTCATGTCCTGCACCTGGATCGCCAGGTCCACCGCGTCGATGGAATCCAGTTCCAGTTCGGTGAACAAATGCGTTTGCGGCTGTACGCGGAGTGGATCGATTTCGAACGTGTCGCGCAGCACGTCCTTCAATCGCGCCAAAATATCCTCGTCGCTGATCCCTGTTGCCAACATCGTGCTCATATCCCCGCCTGTCGATTGCTTCTTATCGTTGTCGTGGGGTCCGTTTCGGCTTCGTGCGCGTAACGAAAAGATCTTCGCTCTTCGCAAGAGATAACCCCATGGCCGCGCTTCCTTGCATGGGGCGCGGTTGCGAGAATGCCTGACGTTGACCACACAGCCCGCGTTGGCGGGGCTCCCTTAATCGGCTTTAGTCTTTGTAGGCAAAGCCTTACAGCGCGTATGTGGCTGCGGCGAGAGTGTAGCAGACGGGCATGGGATCATCACGC
>JBEVMS010000209.1:0-4904 GCA_040508515.1 Dyella sp.
AGCGCGATCGGGGCATCTTGCTGGGCTCGCCACGTAGCCAGTTGACGAAGCGGCACACTGACGCATGGCGTGGCACCGCCATCGGCGGCACGTATCGGTTCGCGTCGCGCGCGTACCGCGCCACTGAGAATCAGCTCCTCGACAAAGGCGATCACGGCCTGCTGTGCGGGCAACGGATCACCAATGTCGGCAGCAATGTCCTGGAGCAATGACTCCAGCGCCAGCGTGCCTGGCCAAGCGTCGTGCAGCGCTTGCAGTACCCGGCGGTCGCCCTGGTGACGGGTTTCAACCTGCGCACCGTCCAAGCCTTGCCAGCGTTGCGGCCGCTCGCTCAGTTCGACGAAGCGCCCGGCCAGATGCAAGTCGGGCAAGCGCGCACGTTTGATTCGATAGTGCACAGCCTTTGCGCGCTCGGCATGGCACAGCAGGCTTTGCCTGAAGCTACGCTGCGTGACGAAGTCCAGCAATTGCTCCAACGCCAGTTGGTCGCCGGCACATGCGCGCAGTGCCGGCTCATCCGGCGCGATCGCGTAATGCTCGGCGAACATTGATGACAACTCCGCCTCGGCCAGATAATCAAGCCCTTGCTCGCGGCAGGCGGCGACGAAATCGCGGAAGTAGCACGGCGCGTTGCAGATCTCCAGATACTCGTGCGCCAGGTAATGCGCGCGGCCGTGGCGCACGGTATCGATCTGCGCATCCAGTAGCTTGTGCGTCAGGCTGCCAGGAGTCGCACGACGATGCAGAAACTCGATCATGTAGCGCGCGCGATCGAGTTGGCGTTGCGGATCGCTGCGATCCTCATTGCCCAGCAGCATGGCATCTCGAATCACCTCACGCGCCTTCCAACCCGGATAGACGTTGTAGCTGACATAGGCCAGCCCCTGCGGCGTCAATCGCTCGGCACAGAGTTTCAGCAGCGCCTGACGCACCTCGGCGGGTACCCAGCTGTAGACACCGTGGGCGATGATGTAATCGAACTGGCCCAAGTCCGCATCCAGCTCGGTGAGGCTGGTGGCCAGTAGCCGCACATTGGTCAAGCCCATCGCCTGGGCGGCGGCCTGGCCGGTGGCGATCTGCGCGGGTGAGATATCCACGCCGACCACCTCCGCGCCCGGCCAGCGTGCCGCAAACGGCAGGCAGTTGCCGCCGCCGGCGCAACCCAGTTCCAGCACGCGCGCGCGTTCGGGTGGCGTGCTGTCCAGACCGAATAGATAAGCTACCGCGCGCAGGTGTTCCGGCGCGCTGCCGGCGAACGCCGAGGAGCGATAAGGAAATGCGTCGTAGCTCTGGCGGATGCGGTCGTTGAGTAGGCTCATGGCAGGTTGCGTTGAATGCGGCGAGTATCTTTGCCTAGTCTCAGCGGCATGACCAGCTTGAAGTAGGCAAGACAGGGCGCGGTGAGCGCTTGGAGGTCACGCCGTTATGGAAGGTACGCCGTGATGGTGAAATGGCTGCGACTGCGTGAATCGCGCCGGTGCGCGTGTGACGCATCAAACGGATCGTGTCGGAGTGGCCAGGGTGTGAGGCAGTGCACGATGTGGCATCGCAGGATCTTTCATCGTAGGGGCGAGCTAAATGAGGACGCGCATGACTGAGTGGCCGTTGATCAGGTTGATGTTGAAGAGCGTTGCCGTACATGCGTAAACACTTGCACGGTTATCGATGGTGGGGGCTGGCGGTGCTGCTGGCGAGCGGCTTGGCCCAAGCGGGCGCGCCAAGTGCCGCGGTGTTCTGGCGTTCGTTCGAGTCCGGCGAATCGCTGCCGTCGATGGCGAATGATGCGGCGCCTTTCCGTTGGCGGATCGCTGGGGGGCCTTCTAAGCAAGTGGCCTTGACCGCCAAGCCGGAGGTCGGCTTCAGCGGATTGCATTCGCTTCAGTACCAGGGCGAGGGCGGCGGTACGCAAGCCGGCTCGTTGTTTGAAGTGACTATTCCTGTGCGCGCGGACAGTGAGCTGTCCTATCTGATCTTCCCGCAGTCGGTGCCAGGCGACCTGCGCAATCCAGCCAATTACGTGGCGGTGGATCTGCAATTCGACGACGGAAGTTACCTGTCGCAACGCGCGGCGCCCGATCAACATCGCACATCGATCGCGGCGCGTGCGCAAGGCGAAGGCCGCGTGCTGTATCCGGACCAATGGAACATTGAGCGCGTGGCGCTGGGCGAGATCGCAGCCGGACGCACCATCACGCGCGTGCTGCTGACGCATGACGATCCCGACAATCAGGCGAATTTTCAGGGCTATCTGGACGACTTGCGGATCGGCGCGGCGGCGTCCGTCGATCACGCGGAGCATCCCAGCGATCAGGTTGATACACGGCGCGGCAGCAACGCCAATGGCCGCTTCTCGCGCGGCAACAATTTCCCAGCGGTGGCGTTGCCGCACGGTTTCAATTTCTGGACGCCGACTACCAATGCCGGTTCCAGTTGGATCTATCAGTACGCCGAGCGCAACGGGCCGGACAACCGCCTGCGGATCGAGGCGTTTGCGCTCAGCCACGAGCCCAGCCCCTGGATGGGCGATCGTCAGACGTTCCAGCTGATGCCCGAGGCGGTCGCCATTGGCGCGCCGCTGCTGGATCGCAGTGCGCGCGCGCTGGGTTTCGATCACGCCAATGAGGTGGCGCGCCCGTATTACTACAAGGTTGATATGGATGGCGGCCTGCGCACCGAGATCACGCCGACCGATCACGCGGCGATGTTTCGCTTCACTTTTGCCGGCGACCGTTCGCAGTTAGTGTTCGACAACAAGGACGACCACGGCGCCATCGCGCTGGACCCAGCGACGCGCTCGATCAGCGGCTGGTCCGAGGTCAAGAGCGGGCTATCCACCGGCGCCACGCGGTTGTTTTTCTACGCGCAATTCGATCAGCCGATCACCGAGAGCGGACGGCTGAGCGGGCAGGGCCGCGACGACGTGGCGGCGTGGTTCGGCTTTGATACCCGCCACCAGCGCGTGCTGACCATGCGCATCGCCACCTCGCTGATTTCGGTGGCGCAGGCCAGGCACAATCTGGCGCTGGAAATCGCGACTGGTGACAGCTTCGACAGCGTGCGTGCACGTGCGCAGCAAGCCTGGGACACCAAGCTCGGCATCGTCAGTGTGCAGGGCGCCAGCAGCGACGAGCGCGCCACGCTCTACGGCAACCTCTACCGCTTGTTTCTTTATCCCAACGCGGCCTACGAAAACACCGGCAGCGCCGCGCAGCCGCGCTATCAGTACGCCAGTCCTTTCTCCGCACCAGTAAGTGCCGACAGCGCCGATCACACCGGCGCGCGTGTCGTCGACGGCAAGGTGTTCGTCAACAACGGTTTCTGGGATACCTACCGCACCGCCTGGCCAGCCTACGTGTTGCTGACCCCGCACGAGGCCGGCGAGATGATCGACGGCTTCGTACAGCAGTATCGCGATGGCGGCTGGATCGCGCGCTGGTCCTCGCCCGGATACGCCGACTTGATGGTCGGCACCAGCGCCGACGTGGCCTTCGCCGATGCCTGGCTGAAGGGCGTGCGTAATTTCGACGTGGCGAGCTTTTACCAATCGGCGCTGAAAGACGCCACCGTGGTCAGCCCGATCGCCGGCACGGGTCGCAAGGGGCTGGATCGATCGATCTTCACCGGCTACACCGATGCCTCGGTGGACGAGGGGCTGTCGTGGTCGATGGACGGCTATATCAACGATTTCGGCATCGCCAATCTGGCTACGGCGTTGGCCAAAGAGCATGCGCCGAACGATCCTTACGGCACGCACTACGCTGACGATGCTAAGTACTTTCGTTCGCGCGCGCTCAACTACGTCAAGCTGTTCCAGCCCGGCTCGCAGTTCTTCGTCGGTCGCAATCCGGATGGCAGCTGGCGCTACAGCCCGGCGCAGTTCAATCCCGAGCGTTGGGGCGGCGACTACACTGAGACCGATGGCTGGAACATGGCCTTCCACGCGCCGCAGGACGGTGCCGGGTTGGCGGCGTTGTACGGTGGCCGCGCCGGTTTGGCGACCAAGCTCGATGGCTTGTTCGATACGCCCGGCCACTTCGACGTGGGCAGCTACGGCGGGGTGATCCACGAAATGCGGGAGGCGCGCGATGTCCGCATGGGCCAGTACGGCCACAGCAACCAGCCTTCGCACCATCTCATTTACATGTACGACTTCGCCGGCCAGCCGTGGAAAGCGCAGGACAAGTTGCGCGACGCACTGCGCCGCTTGTATGTCGGCAGTGAGATCGGTCAGGGCTATCCGGGCGACGAGGACAACGGCGAGATGTCCGCGTGGTGGCTATGGAGCGCGGCGGGCCTCTATCCCCTGCGGATGGGGTCGCCCGATTACGTGATCGGCGCACCGTACTTCGCGCAGATGACGATCCGTCTGGAAAACGGTAAGCACATCCAGATCAACGCACCGGGCGTTAGCGACACCAACCGTTACGTGCAAAGCCTGCGCGTCAACGGCCAAGCGTGGACATCGCTGAGCGTGCCGCACGCGCTGTTGGCGCAGGGCGCGGTGCTGGATTTCGTGATGGGCTCCACGCCCTCGCGTTGGGGCAGCGCGTCGGAAGATGCACCGCCTTCGCTCAGCGCCGAGGGACAGCCGCCACAGCCGTTGCAAGATCTGGCCGAGTGGGGCTCAGCCAAACTCACTTTGGCTGGCGACGCCGCCGCGGCCAAGCCGCTCAGCGATAACGACAGCGCCACTGCCGGCATGTTGTCGGCGGGCCAGCCGCTGCAACTGGCGTTGCCGGCGCCGGCCACGTTGTCGGTCTACACGCTGACTTCGGCCGTGCAGGAAGGCACTGATCCGCACGATTGGGTACTCGAAGGCTCCGACGACGGTCAGCAATGGCGGGTCGTGGATCGGCGTCAAGGCGAACGCTTTAGCTGGCGCCAGCAGACCCGTGCCTTCGCCC
>JBEVMS010000238.1:0-3221 GCA_040508515.1 Dyella sp.
GGGCGAAGCCGCGCGCGAGCTGGTACGCGCAGTGCTGGTCGCCGCCGCTTAGGGCGGCCAAACCCTCACTGGGAGATGCGAGATGCTTAAAACAACTAAAGAACGCCTCGCCCACCGCGTGACAAAGCTATCCGTGATGCTGGCTGAAGATTGTTGATCTTTAGTTTTATTAGCGACTCTCAGTGATTGCCTTGGCTTGATCGCTCACTGGCCTCCACCGCCAGCGCCGCCTGCGCTTTGAGCTTGGCCAGCATCGCCGCCAAGCCGTTGGAACGCGTCGGTGAGAGGTGCTTGGCCAGCCCGATCGCCTGAATGAACGTCGGCTCGGTGACCACGATTTCGTGCGCCGGGCGATCGTTGTAGACCCGCAGTACCAGGGCGATCAGCCCCGAGACGATCGCCGAATCGCTGGCCGCAGCGAAATGCATCCGCGCGGCATCGCCGCCAGGGACCAGCCAGACTAGCGATTGGCAACCGTGCACGCGGTAGTCCTCAGTGCGCAGATCGTCGGGGAAGGGCGGCAGTTGGCGTCCCAGGTCGATCAGGTACTGATAGCGCTCGGTCCAGTCGCTGAAAAAGGCGAATTCCTCGGCGATGGCGTCCTGGGCGAGGTCGGCCGTGGCTTCAGGGGTGGTACTCATGCTTTGACTACACTCCAGCGGGTGCCCTGAGCACTATCTTCGATGACGATGCCCAGGGCGGTAAGTTCGGCGCGAATCGCGTCGGCACGGGCGAAATCGCGTGCGGCCCGTGCGTTGCGGCGCGCTTCCAGCAGCGCCTCGATGTGTGCTTCGTCGACCGTTCCGGTGCCGCCGCGTTTGAACCAGTCTTCCGGCGGTTGTTGCAGCAAGCCCAGCAAGGCGCCGCCGCCGAGCAGATCGGCTTTGGCCTGGGCGCTGCCGTCGTGACGGGCCTGATCGGCCAGGTGGGCAAGTTCGGCCAGCGCTTGCGGCGTGTTGAGGTCGTCACACAGCGCCGCTTCGATCGCCGGCGGGACCGGCAAGGGGCCTTCCAGCGGGATGTCGGCCAAGTCGCGCAGCACGCGATACCAGCCATCGAGCGTGCTGATGGCCTGTTCGAGCGCGCCAGTGGACCAGTCCAGCGGTTGGCGGTAGTGCCCGCGCAGCAGCAGCAGGCGCAGCGCTTCGGCCGGGTGTTGCTCAAGCAATTCGTGCACTTGCAGCACATTGCCCAGCGACTTGGACATCTTGCGTCCGTCGAAGGTCAGCATGCCGTTGTGCAGCCAGTAGCGCGCGAAGGTCTTGCCGCCGTGCGCGGCGGTGGACTGGGCGATCTCGTTCTCGTGGTGCGGAAACAGCAGGTCCACGCCGCCGGCATGAATATCGATGGTTTCGCCCAACTGGGCGGCGCACATCGCCGAGCACTCGATATGCCAGCCCGGCCGGCCGCGTCCCCAGGGGCTGTCCCAGCCGGGTTGCTCCGGGGTCGAGGGTTTCCACAGCACGAAATCGGCGGGGTTTTTCTTGTAGGGGGCGATTTCCACCCGCGCGCCAGCGATCAATTCCTCGGTGTCGCGCCCGGACAGGGCGCCATATGCGGGGTAGGCGTCGACGTTGAACAGCACATGGCCTTCGGCGACATAGGCATGGCCGTTGTCGATCAGGGTGGCGTTCATCGCGATGATTTCGCCGATGTGCGCGGTGGCGTGCGGCTCCAGGTCAGGCGGCGCGATGCCCAGGCCGGCCATGTCGGCCCGATAGGCGGCGGCATAACGCTCGGTGATGGTGCCGATGGGCACGCCTTCCAACTGGGCGGCTGCGTTGATCTTGTCTTCCACGTCGGTGATGTTGCGCGCGTAGACCACCTGCGGGTAATGCCTGCGCAGCAGCCGCGCCAGCACGTCGAACACCACCGGCCCGCGCGCATTGCCGAGATGCACGTAGTTGTAAACCGTGGGTCCGCATACGTACATGGTGACCCGGTTGGGGTCCAGCGGCATGAAGGGCTCGGTGCGGCGGGTCAGACTGTTGTAAAGCGAAATCGGCATCGGCGAGCAGTTCCGGTGATAGTTCCCGGGCTATATGGCGCCGGGTAATTCCGCATATTAACAAGGGCTAAGCGCTGGCGGCGCAAAGGGAAATTCTAAGCGTGGATTCAGTGTGAATTTGCTGCAATTTGCGAAAGCGCAAAGTAGCGCCTGTTCGTGCCTTCGGCAGGAGTTGGACCATGATTAAAAGGTTGCTTACGGTTCTGGTGGTCGCCGCTTTGGCGACCGGTGCAGCCAGCCAGGGAGTGCATGCGCAAGGTGGGCCACCACCGCCACCGCAAAGCGGCGATGACAATACCCACTACGGCTGGGCCGATGTGCTGCGCGTCGATCCGGTGTACGGCGTGGCGCGTACGGTGGTGCCGCAGCAGGATTGCTACGATCAGACGGTGGTCCAGCAGGCGCCCTCGCACGGCAGCACGGCGGGCACCTTGCTCGGTGCGGTGGTTGGCGGTGTCCTGGGTAGCACGATCGGTCACGGTGGCGGGCGTACCGCGGCGACTGTGGCAGGTGCGGTAGCGGGGGGCGCTGTGGGCAATAACGTCTCCAGCCAGCCGGGTGGTCAATACACGACCACCCAGACCAACTGCCGCCAGGTCAATGCGGTCAGCGAGCAGCGACGCATCATGGGATATGACGTCGAGTACCGTTACCGGGGTGAGGTTTACATGTCGCGGCTCAACTACGATCCGGGTGAGCGCATGCGCGTACGGGTCAACATCAGCCCGGCCGATTGAGTCCCTCAGCGCGCAAGTTGGGAAAAACCGCCGCCTTTGGGCGGCGGTTTGCGTTTTAGGTCACTCGACGCATGGGGACCCTTAAGCGGTTGCGCGACGGCCCAATTCCCGTCATGATGTGAGTTCAGTATCCCGGAACGACCATGTCCACAGCCGTCTATACCGCCACCGTCCTCACCAGCGCCCGTATGGCCGCAGGGATGACGTCGCGTGCTCGTGAACTGCTGGTCCGACATTCGGCCGGGTAGGCTGTCGCACGCGTTTCATACGAATCGACGATAAAACCCGGCCCTCGTGCCGGGTTTTTTTGTTTTTGCCTCCATCGGCGGAGACGTTTCCGCAAAGATCACCCCGGTTTATCGATCGGACTCTTCCATCCAGGCGTGCCAACCATGACCCTTCGCCATTTCCTCACCACCCAGGATTACAGCCGCAACGAGATCGAAGCGCTGCTGGAACAGGCCGCCCAGTTCAAG
>JBEVMS010000273.1:0-4202 GCA_040508515.1 Dyella sp.
CGCCGCCGGATCGTCGAAAGCGAAGCCGACGTCGATCGCGATATCGGTCTTGTCCTCGTACTCGACCTCGGCCTCGGCCAGCGCCGAGCCGAAATCGAAGCACCAGTTCACCGGCTTGAGGCCGCGGTAGATGTAGCCCTTGCGCAGCATCTGGGCCAGCGCGCGGATCTCGCCCGCCTCGTTGGCATGGTTCATCGTCAGATAGGGGCGGTCCCACTCACCCAGCACACCCAGGCGCTTGAAGTCTTCTTTCTGCTTGTCGATTTGCGCCGACGCATAGGCGCGCGCCTTGGCCTGTACCTCGGCCGGCGGCAGCCCCTTGCCGAACTGCTTTTCGATCTGGATCTCGATCGGCATGCCGTGGCAATCCCAACCGGGCACGTAGGGCGCATGGAAGCCCGCCAGCAGCTTGGACTTGACCACCACGTCCTTGAGGATCTTGTTGATCGCGTGGCCCAGGTGGATCGCGCCGTTGGCATACGGCGGGCCATCGTGCAGCACGAACATCGGGCGACCCGCAGTCTTGGCCTGAATCTGCTGGTAGCGATCGACCTGCTCCCACTGCGCCAGCCAGTCCGGCTCGCGCTTGGGCAAGTCGCCGCGCATCGGAAACGCCGTCTGCGGCAGATTGATGGTGCTCTTGTAATCCTGGGTCATCGCTCGGGTGCCGTGCTATGGGGCGCCATCCCGCTGACGACGCCGCCGCTGTGTTACGTCCCGCCCCGATGTCCCCATTACCGCGCCAGGGAACCGAAGCGCCATGCCTTACCTTGCCGCGCGCGGGCGACAAGCGCACGCGCCTCGGCTGAAACCGTCAAATAATAATGATCGCCAAGCTCGCCGTGGCGAACGCATCCATCGACATCGGAGCGCGCATCGATAGCGTTTTCATGCGCCGATCAACACCGGATTCATGCCCAGTATTTGCCGTGCGGTGCGCGCATCCTGGTTCATCTGCGCCATCAGCGCATCCAGGCCGTCGAACTTTTCTTCGTCGCGCAGCTTGGCCACGAACTCCACCGCCATGCGCTGGCCGTAGAGACTGCCGTCGAAATCGAACAGGTGCACTTCCAGCAGCGGCTCACTGACTTCGTTCACCGTCGGGCGAATGCCCAAACTGGCGACGCCCGGCCAACTGCACTCGCTCTCGCCCAGCCCGACACGCACCGCGAAAACCCCCTGCACCGGGCTGACCCGCTGCTGCAAATGGATGTTGGCGGTGGGAAAGCCCAGCGTGCGACCGAGCTGATGGCCATATTCCACCTTGCCCTCAATCACGAACGGACGCCCAAGCAAAGGCTCGGCTGCGGCGAATTCGCCCGCCGCCAGCAGCTGGCGCACACGCGTGGCCGACACCCGCGCGCCGTCCAATAAAACGGCCGGCATGATGCGCGTGACAAAGCCAAGCTCGGCGCCCATGTGCTCCAGCAAGGCGACATCACCGGCGCGCTTGTGTCCGAAACGGAAATCCGCGCCAACCCACAGCTCGCGCGCGGCCAGGCGCTTGACCAGCACGCGGCGCACGAAATCTTCCGCCGACATCGCGGTCAAGGCCTGGTTGAAGCGCAGGATCAGCGCATGCTCCATTCCCGCCGCTGCAAAACCGCGCAGCTTTTCGCGCATATTGGACAAGCGCGGCAACGGCTCGCGCGAGAAAAACGCGCGCGGCAGCGGCTCGAAACTGATCACCGCCGGCTGCACCTGCAACACTTTGGCGCGTTCGCGCACCTCGGCCAGCAAGGCTTGATGCCCCCGATGCAGGCCATCGAAAGCGCCCACCGCCACTACGCTGCCGGCCGCAGCCAGGGTGGGGCCGTCGATATCGCGAGACAGCCGCAGACTCATCGGATCACCGGCCACGCTCGAACGTCACCGCGCTGCTGCGCTCTGGTCGTAGACCATGATCAGCAGCGAAAGCGGACAGATGATGACGGAGGATGGCAACACGCTTAGGCATCGGAGCAGTATAACGGCAGCCTCGCACTGCACAATGCGAGATCAATGCCCGCGCAGCTCGCGCATCCGAAAGCCGGCGATGAACAGCACCGCCAGATAGCTCGACGCCCCAGCCGCCACCAGCGCGGCCAGATGCCACAAACGCGTGGTGATCGAAACTTGCGTCCAGTCCGGCCAATACCAGCGCCCCAATAGCAACACGCCGGCCATCGCAGCGCAGGCCAGCGCCAACCTGACAAGGTGACGCCCCCATCCGGCCTGCCGCTGGTAAACCCCCGCCTTGCGCAGCCAATGCCACAGCAAGGCCAGGTTGACGTAGCTGGCTAGCGCGCTGGCCAGACCCAGCGCCATGTGCAGGCCAGGCACCTTGGCCAAGCCCGTCAGCAGCGGTCCCCGAAGCAGTTCCGGCGGCGCCCACAGCACATAAAGCAGGCCCAGGAAAAGCACGTTCAGCAGCATATTGGTGATCAGCGAAGCCACGCCCGCGCGCACCGGCGTGCGAGTGTCCTGGCGCGCGTAGAACGCCGGCAACACCACCTTGACCAGCGCAAAGGCCGGCAATCCGAAGCTCAACGCCGAAATCGACAAGGTCGCCATATGGGTATCGAAAGCATCGAAGCGACCGTTCTGGAACAAGGTCGCCACCAGCGGCTCGGCCAGCAGCAATAGCGCAAACATCGCTGGCACCGCGATCAGCAAGGTCGTGCGCAGCCCCCAGTCCAAGGCGCGCGAGAACCCCGCCCGATCGGTGCTTACATGGTGACGCGACAGCGACGGCAGGATCACCGTACCCAAGGCCACGCCGAACACGCCCAGCGGCAGCTCCAGAAAACGATCGGCCTGGGACAACCAGCTTTGCGAGCCGGCGATCAGCAGCGAGGCGATCACCGTGTCCAACAGCAGGTTGATCTGCGCCACCGAAGAGCCGAACAAGGTCGGCACCATCAGCCGCATGATCCGGCGCACATCCGGATGCCGCCAGCCCCAGCGCGGCAGCGTCAACAGATCCAACCCACGCAACGCGGGCATCTGAAACAATAATTGCAGGACGCCCGCCGCCAGAATCGCCCAACCCAGCCCCAGGATCGGCGTCTGCAATCGCGGCGCCAGCCAGAGCGCCCCGGCGATCATGCACAGGTTCAAGATCACCGGCGTCAGCGCGGGCAATCCGAAGCGATGAAAACTGTTGAGGGCGCCACCGGAAAGCGCGGTCAACGATACGAACAAAAGAAACGGGAACGTCAGCCGCAACAACTGCACGGTCAACTCGAACTTCTGTGGCTCGTCCACCGCACCGGGCGAGAACAACGTAGTCACTTGCGGCGCAAAGATGATACCCGACGCGGTGATCAGCAGCAGCACGCCGCCCAGCGTACCGGAGACACGCCCCATCAACTGCTTGAGTTCGGCGTGACTGCGCTTTTCCTTGACCTCGGTGAACACCGGCACGAAAGCGGTGGAAAACGAGCCCTCGGCAAACAGCCGACGCATGAAATTGGGAATGCGAAACGCCACCCAGAACGCATCGGTGGCCGCATTGGCGCCGAAAGCGTGGTTGATCGAGATATCGCGCAGCAAACCCAGCACGCGCGAAATCATCGTCATGCTGCTGAACGACAGCAGGCCGCGAAACATAGAGGGAGACTTCATGCGTCTGCCGGCACCTTCAAGGGTGGAAATATCGCCGCACCCGGTCTACCGGCAGCCCGGCCCGATGCACTAACGCCTAGTGTGACAGCCCGGTTAGGCAAGACAACAGCGCAATTGTGGCAAAATAGGGCTCAATCCCATCAGCGAAACCGGGCCTTGCGACGCTAAGCTGTTGACGTAGCGACGCATTGGCCGCATACTCGCCCCCTTTTTACAACCCCAGCGATTCCGGAGTTTTACCTTGGCCAACATCAAGTCAGCGAAGAAGCGCGCGCGCCAGTCCGAGCAGCGCCGCCTGCGCAATGTCAGCGCCCGTTCCATGGTGCGCACCGCCCTCAAGAAGGTCGTCAAGGCTATCGAGGCCAAGGACAAGGCCGGCGCCATCGCCGCCTTCACCGTCGCCCAGCCGGTCATGGATCGCTACGCCGCCCGCGGCCTGATCCACAAGAACAAGGCCGCTCGTCACAAGAGCCGCCTCAACGCGCAGATCCGCGAACTGGCGTAAGCCAGTTTCCACGCGACACGGGTTGGCGAAAAAGCTGGCGCAAGCCGGCTTTTTTGTTGCCTGATCTTATGCGGTGCAACTTGCGCAAGCG
>JBEVMS010000302.1:0-11874 GCA_040508515.1 Dyella sp.
GCCGCCTCGCGCCAGCCCGGTAGCAGGGCGCTCAGGTTTTCGGCCCGCTGGCTGCCCTCGGCCAGCGCCTTGAGCAAGGCCAGGCTGCTGCCACGCCGGCTGCCGGCATCCAGCGCGCTCTGCCCGGCCACGCTCAGTGCCCAGGCTTCCTGGCGGGTGTCGGGCAGCGCGCATGGCTCGCGCAGCGCCAGCGGCAGGGCATTGGCGTAGGCCTCGCCCGGTGCGCCCAGCCAGTAGTCGGCGGCCCAACCCAGGCTGCGCATCAGCTCGTGATCCAGCAACGGCGTGTCGTCCAACAGCTGCAGCGCCGGTTTCAGGCGCGCCGCCGGCAGCGTCGAATCGACCCCGCACTGCACCACGATGCCGACCATCTTGCCGCGCCCGAACGGCACCAGCAGCCGGCTGCCTACCGTCGCCTCGCCAGTCGGCGGGGGCAGGTAATCGAACAGGGTCGGCAACGGAACCGGTAGGGCGACGCGCAGTACGGCGGGCATGGGCACCTCGTGGCGGGGCAGTTTAACCGGCGCGGCGGGCAACCATGCGCTTGCATTTGGCGCGTGCTATCGGCATTGGCTGACAGTGAGTGGCGTTTGTGTGAGGAAAAGACGCTAAGTACCTATCCGCCGGTAGCTTTTGAGCTTATCCACAACTGCTGTGGATAAGTCTGTGGATGGAGCTGGGACGGGGGCCGGAAATGCGCGCAGTTAGGCCATTGGCTACGCCATGTGCAAGTTTTAACCAATGAAAAAAAATGTTTATTTTCATATGCTTATAAAATGCACTCAGGTGGTATTCATGCGTTTGCCGTGATCGCTGCGGTGTGCTTTACGGTTTGATGACGCTGTGCAAAACCTCTTGACGCGCACGATTTTTGCCAGAATCCCGCTGCCTGGCCGTTGGTGGGCGGCGAGTCAATGGCGGCGATCACTCACGTGACCGTCAACCGGGCCTGCGTTTGGCCTCGGGAGCCGCCGCTGTTGTCACGCTCGCCGCGGCAGAGGCGCTGGCACGGCGGTTAGAATAGGCGGCTGTGCCCACTGCAAGCCGCCGATGAACCGCTTCCGTCCCGACCGTGTGCGCATCGCCGAAGAGCTCGGCGCCACCGTGCGCCTGGCACTGCCGCTGATCGCCGCGCAACTGGCCGCGGTGGGCACCAATGTGGTCGACGCGGTGCTGGCCGGGCACTTGAACGCGCATGTGCAGGCGGCGGTGACTACCGCGGTGAGCATCTGGGCGCTGGCGCTGGTCGCCGGCCTGGGCATGATGATGGCGGTGCCACCCTCGGTGGCGCAGCTCGATGGCGCCGGCCGTCGGCGCGAGATCGGCGCGCTGTTCGTGCAGGCGCTGTGGTTGGCGCTGGGGATGGGCGTGGTGCTGTGGTATCTGGTGCGCCACGCGGTGCCGTTGCTGGATCTGATCGGGGTGGTGCCCAGCCTGCATCAGGACGTGGCACATTTCCTCCACGCGATCAGTTGGGCGGCGCCGGCGCTGACCTGCTATTTCGCGCTGCGCGGGCTGTCCGAAGGGTTGTCGATGACCCGGCCATCGATGTACTTCAGCTTCGGCGGCCTGTTACTGCTGGCGCCGCTGGGTTATGTGCTGATGTACGGCCGGCTCGGTGTGCCGGCGCTGGGCGCGCTGGGCAGTGGCATCGCCACCAGCGTGGTGCTGTGGCTGGAGATGCTGGGCTTCGCGCTGTACGTCGCCCGCCATCCCAATTACCGCGATCTGCACCTGCGCGCCGGGCTGGCCTGGCCACGCCCCAAGGTGATCGCCGAACTGCTGCGCATCGGCGGTCCGATGGCGGTGACTCTGCTGGCCGAGGGTGGGCTGTTCGTGGCGGTGGCACTGGTGATCGCCACCCTGGGCGAGACGGTGGTGGCTAGCCATCAAGTGGCGCTTAACGTAGCCACGGTGGCATTCATGATCCCGCTGGGGCTGTCGATGGCGATCACTGTGCGGGTGGGCAACGCGGTCGGCCGGCGCGATGCGGTCGGGGTGCGCTACGCCGGCTTCTGCGGGATCGGGCTGGCGCTGTGCGTGCAGATTTTTTCCAGCGGTCTCATGCTGGGCGCCTCGCATTTTCTGGCCAGCCTCTACACCCACGATGCGACGGTGGTCGCGCTGGCCGCGCAGTTGATGCTGCTGGCCGGCGTGTTCCAGTTTTCCGACGGCATCCAGGTCGCCTCCAATGGCGCGCTGCGCGGTCTCAAGGACACCCGCGTACCGATGCTGATCACCTTGTTCGCTTATTGGGCGATCGGCATGCCGGTCGGCTGGTGGCTAGCTTTTCGTCATGGGCTGGGCGCGCGCGGCATGTGGATGGGCTTGGTCGCCGGCTTGAGCGTGGCGGCCGTGCTGTTGTTTACGCGCTTTTGGCGCAGCGCGCGGCGCGAGCGCTGGCGGCGCTCGATCGAGCGCATGACCTGAGACGCCTCTAGCGGTTACGCTGGCGGCATTCTTCGAGGAATGCATCTATGGCGGACCGGCCGAACGGTTTCTGGGCTTTTCTTTGTGTGGTGGGACGGGGCATCAATGTCGTGCGCCTGACCATCATCAACGTGGTGTTCTTCGCGCTGCTGCTGGTGCTGGTGCTGTTGATCGCCGCTGGCGCCGTGGGCAGCCGCGAGGCGCGCACCGTGGCTAGCGACAGCGTGCTGCTGATCAAGCCGCGCGGTCAGCTGGTGGAGCAGTACAGCATTGATCCGCTGGCGCGCGCGCTGGCCGGTTTGTCCGGTAACGAGCCCAAACAGGTGCAACTGCGTGATCTGGTCGCCTCGATCGACGCGGCAGCCAAGGACCAGCGCATCAGCCGCATCCTGCTGCTACCCGACGAATTGCAGCCCGGCGGCGGTTTCGCCGCGCTGCGCGAGCTGGGCGCGGCGCTGGATCGCTTCCGCGCCGCCGGCAAGCCGGTGGTGGTGTGGGCGGCCAATATGGATCAGGGTCAGTACTACCTGGCCGCGCACGCCGATCGCGTGCTGCTGGACCCGCAAGGCGGGCTGATGCTCACTGGTCTGGCCAATTACCGGCTGTATTACAAGGATCTGTTGGACAAGCTGGGCGTGGACGTGCACCTGTTCCGCGTCGGCCAGTTCAAGAGCGCTGCCGAGCCCTACATCCTCGACCACGCCTCGCCGGAGGCCAAGCAGGCCGACAGCTACTGGATGGGCGGGCTGTGGGACGAATACCTCGACGAAGTGGCGGCACTGCGCAAGCTCAAGTCGGCGGACCTGCGCGCCGACATCGACGGCCTGGCCGACAAGATCACTTCGACCCAGGGCGACCTGGCCCAACTGGCGCTCGACGAGCATCTGATCGACGGCCTGGCCACCCGCGCCCAGTTGGAGACGATGTTGCGCAAGGAGGGCGTCCCGGCCGGCAAGAAGGGCCGCGGCTTCCGCTTCGTCGACGTGGCGCGCTATCACGACAATCTGCCCGACGACATCCGCCCGGCCGCACTGGACAAGGGACCGATGGTGGCGGTGGTGGTGGCCGAGGGCGAGATCGTCGGCGGCAAACAGCCGGCTGGCAGCATCGGCGGCGAATCGACCGCCAACCTGATCCGCGCCGCGCGCGAAAACTCGCGCACCAAGGCGCTGGTGCTGCGGGTCGACTCGCCCGGTGGTGAGGTCTACGCGGCCGAGCAGATTCGCCGCGAAGTGGCGCTGACCCGTCAGGCCGGGATTCCGGTGGTGGTGTCGATGGGCAACGTGGCCGCTTCGGGCGGCTACTGGATCTCGATGGACGCCAACCGCATCTTCGCCGAGCCCAACACGATCACCGGGTCGATAGGCATCTTCGGCATGTACTACTCGGTGCCCAATACGCTGGACAAGCTGGGCGTGAAGAGCGACGGCGTCGCCACCGGTCCGCTGGCCGGCGCATTCGACATCACCCGGCCGCTCGATCCCAAGGCCGGCGCGCTGATCCAGGCGATCATCGACAAGGGCTACCGCGACTTCGTCGGCGGCGTCGCCAAGGCACGCGGCAAGCCATTCGCGGCGATCGACGCGATCGCCCAGGGGCGTGTCTGGACCGGCCGGCAGGCGCTCGATCGCGGTCTGGTCGATCAGCTCGGCGGCTTGCGCGACGCGATCGCCGACGCCGCGACCCGGGCCAAGCTGGGCCAGGATTACGCGGTGCGGTACGTGGAGTTGCCGCAAGGCGCGCTGGCGCATCTGCTGGTCGGTCTCAACGACAGCGTGATGGTGCAGGCGCTGCAAAGCTACGGGGTGCATCTGCCAACGTGGCTGGCGCAACTGCCCGCACTGGCGCCGGAGTTTAAGCTGTTGCAGCGCGCGCAGGCCGGTCGGCCGAATGTCTACGCGTATTGTTTTTGCAGTCCGCGCTAAATCAGGCGCATGGTGAGCAAATGATCAGGCCCGCTTCGGCGGGCCTGATCGTTTGGACGTCTGGATGTCCAAAAAATAGTTGGTGGCGGACCTTGCCAGGCGACGGTCCACGGTGACCGCCTATTCCGCCGCTCGCACGGGAACAATGACGCGTGGGATGAGACGATCAGGTTCGCTGGGAAAGACCTTGTCGTGGAACGTCTAGCATTCCTAAAGATTAATCGAGCGAGGCCCCGTACCAGTCGCCGCGACGCTCCACGGTCACCGCGGCACCGAACGCTTCGCTCAAATACGGCGTGGTGAGCAGCTCGGTCTTGGCGCCTTCATGCAGCACGCGGCCGTGGCTGAGCATCACCACATGTTCGATCTCCGGCAGAATCTCCTCGATGTGATGGGTCACCAGGAGCAACGTGGTGCCGCCGCGCGCCAGTGCGCGCAGGCTCTCCAGAAATTGCCGCCGGCTGGCCAGATCCAGTCCGGCGCAGGGCTCATCGAGCAGCAAGGCGCGCGGGCGATGCACCAAAGCGCGTGCGATCAGCACCCGACGCGCCTCGCCGGTGGACAGGCTGGCCATCTCGCGCCCCGCCAGATGCAGCGCTTGCACCTGTTCCAGCGCCTCGCTGGCGCGCTGGCGCATCCGTGCGCTCACCTGATGATGCAGGCCCAATCCGCGCGCAGCGAAAAAGCCCGAGACCACCGCATCGAACACTTCCAGCGGTGTGTCGCTGGTGTAGTCCAACTGCACCGCCGGCGAAACGATGCCAAGCAGGCTGCGCAGCGCGTCCACCCGCCAGCGCTCGCGCCCGAACACGCGCACGCTGGCAGTGCCGTCCTTGCGCGCCAGCGGGTAGAGCTGGCGCGCAATCAGCTTGACCAGGGTGGATTTGCCCGAGCCATTGGCGCCCAGGATGGCGGTGTGCTGACCAGGCGCGATGCTTAAGCTCAATTGATCCAGAATCCGCCGCTCGCCGCGCAGCACGCTGGCTTGCTCGATCTGCAGCAGCATGGTGTCGTCGAACTCGGGATCAGGCGTAGGCAGAGGTTGTTGATCAGTCATCGCTGCACCATGCCCGCTTCGCGTAGCGCAGACAAGCGCTTCGCGCCGTCAATGGGTGTTCTCGGTCAAAGCCTCACGCGGCGCGTTTCGTCGTGGCTGCGCTGCGCTGCCTCGATCACTCTGATCACCGCGCGCGCCTGCTGCGCGGTGACATCGGGGGCGACTTGCTGACGCAGGCTGGCGACGATGCCGCGGTAATACGCTTCGTAGCGTCCCGGCTCGCGCAAGACCTCGTGCTGCTGGCCCTCGGCATCGGTGTAGCGGGCCTGCCAATTGGTCGATTCGCCCCAGCCGGGCATGCCGGGACGTTGTCCTTGCTTGAGCGCCGGTTCCTGGCCGTCCAAACCGAAGCTGAGGAAACTGCCGCGGTCGCCATGCACGGAAAAATGCGGCGCCGGTCCGGGCATCAAGCTGGAGACGCCCAGCAGCACGCGCCGACGGCCGTAGGAAAGCCGCAGCGAGAACCAATCGTCTACCGTCGCCTGCGGCCGTTGCGCCAGCATGTCGGCATCCACCGTTTCGGGCATGCTGAACAGCTGCAGCGCCTGATCGATCAAATGCGCGCCCAGGTCGTAGAGCAGGCCGGCGCCGGGCTCGGCTTGTTCGCGCCAGCCGGGCTTGATCGCCGGGCGGAAGCGGTCGAAACGCGCCTCGTAATGGTAGATCTCGCCCAGCCTGCCTTCGTCGCGATAGCGGCATAAGGTGAGGAAGTCGGCATCCCAGCGACGGTTGTGAAACACGCTGAGCAGCCGCTGTTGATGCTCGGCCAGCGCAATCAGCGCGTCGGCATCGCGGCTTTCGATGGTGAAGGGTTTATCCACCACCACGTGCTTGCCGGCCTTGAGCGCGCGCGCGGCCAGCTCGGCATGGCTGTCGTTGGGCGTGGCGATCACCACCAGCTCGATTGCCGGATCGTCGAACAACGTCTGCGGCTCGGCGAGCGCACTCACGCCCGGTAGTTCTTGCGCGATCTGCGCGGCACGTCGACTGACCACAGCGGCCAGGCGCATGCCCGGCTCGGCGCAAATCAGCGGCGCATGGAACACCGCGCCGGCCAGGCCGTAGCCGATCAGGCCGACATTCACAGCACTCATGGGTTACCTCGGGTGGATTGGGGAGTGGTATCCATCGCGCGGCGCATTACTGCGTGGCCTGTTCGAGCTGCTGGCGTTGCTGCTGGTCGTATTGGTCGACTACTTTTTGCACTGCGGCGGCGCGCTGTTTGGCTTGCTGAAGTTGATCGAACGGCGTGGCGACGCGCGCCTCGGGCGCCTGGGGCTCGGGCGGCTTGCCGCGGCAACCGAGCAACAGGCAGGCGCCGAGCAGCATGGGCGAAAAGCGGATCATGCGCGGCTCCTTTAGCGGACGGGTTATCGAGTGTCCGCCGCCGCTTCGGTCAGGGCAAGCGCATCGTGTAAGCTCGCCGCCCATGAATAGTCGCATCGATGCCTGGCAGTTGGACGGCCACACCGCGCTGATCACCGGCGCCAGCAAGGGGATTGGTTACGCCACCGCGCGCGAGCTGGCCGCGTTGGGCGCTGACCTGCTGCTGGTGGCGCGCGATCCGGATTATCTGGAACAGGTGCGCGTGGAGTTGTCGGACGATTTTCCCGATATCGACGTGCTGGCGTTCGGCGCCGATCTGTCGCAACAGGAAGAACGCCTGGCGGTGTTTGACTGGATCGCCGATCTTGGGGCGCCGTTGTCCTTGCTGATCAACAACGCGGGCGGCAACCGGCCAATGGCGGCGGTGGACTACCGCGCGGACGACTACAGGGCGATTTTCGAGGGCAACCTGTTTTCCGCCTTCGAAATGTGTCGGCACGCCTACCCGCTGCTGCGCGAACAGGCGCAGGCGGCGATCGTCAATGTCGGCTCGGTGTCGGGGATCACCCATGTGCGCACCGGCGCGGCTTACGGCATGAGCAAGGCGGCGTTGCACCAGTTGACCCGCAACCTGGCCGCCGAGTGGGCGGTGGACGGCATTCGCGTCAACGCAGTGGCGCCCTGGTACATCCGCACCCAACGCTCGGAGCCGGCGCTGGCCGACGCGGACTATCTGGACGACGTGCTTTCACACACGCCGTTGGGCCGCATCGGCGAGCCCGAAGAAGTCGCCGCGGCGATCGCCTTTCTGTGCCTGCCCGCGGCCAGCTATGTCACCGGCCAGGTGCTGGGCGTGGACGGCGGTTTTCTCAATTACGGGTTCTAGGCGCGCTGGGATTTGACGCGCGCGGGCGTGGAATTGCTGTGATCCTATGGGAATGCGCACCGCCTTGAAGCGAGGGAGGCCGCTGCAGCATGCGAGGTCGCGGCGCCTCGGCACGGTCGGAGTGGCACCGTGTGTCATCGATAGGCGCCGCGCGATGCTGGTTCGTCGCTGAGTAGCGGATTACGGTGATGGATGACCATCTTCCGGTCCGGCCTGAACACTCCGCTGGCGATGCCCGCTTTGTGCGTTAAGCCGTTCCGTCATCTATAAGAAGCACCCTATGGCTTGAACAAAGAAACTACTGCCTAGGATCGCAACTCCCCACAGCTGCCAGCGACGGCGGAGCACATTCGTGGCCCTGACGTGTTCGTTGTGCCGATTTACCTCATCACTTCCAAACATGCCTCCTGCATAAGGCTGGAGTCCATAGGTGCTGAAAAAAAGAATCGCTGTTCCGATCGCGCCAAGCCCAGCCGAACATAGTCCTGCCATGTGCTCACTTGTCATGAGGGTTCCCTTCGTTATGTCATTGAGTCCCGGCTTGGCTCAGCAACCGGCCATTTGCTGGCGTAGTTGCGCTTGGCGTTGTTCCAGCGGCGGCTGGTCGCTTTTGAAGGCGCGGCGCAGTTTTTCCTCGTTGGCGTCGTCTTCGTCGCGCAGCGCCTGGCAGGCCTCGGCGGGGCTGAGCTGTCGGCATGCGTCCTGCACCCAGGTGTACTGGTTGGTCATCAGGTTGACGGGGTTGGCGCCGCGGTTGGCCGGGGGCGCGGAGAGGCCACCGGCGCCGCCGGCGCCATACGTCTGCGACAGCGTGGAAGGCAAGATCCCCACCATGCCCAACGGCGCCAGATAGGGCTGGGGCTGGCCGTCGCGGCTGAGGTAGGCCTTGCCATCGGTGGCGCGAACGCAGCCGTAGAGGATGGGCGGCGGTGGGCGCGGCGGCGGTGCGGCGGGTGGTGGCGGGGCTGCTGGCATCGTGGGCACCGTCGGCGCGCTGACCGGGGGCGGGACGCTTGGGGCCGGATCGTCCAACTGCAATCGCTGCTGGGTTTGCGATCGTGCGCAGGGGGTGTCCTGATAGACCACGCGTCCCTGCCGGTCGCTGCATTTGTACACGGTCGCTGCTGCGGCGCCGCTGGCGAAGCCGCTCAGACACAGGCATAACAGCAGCGCGCGCGCGATGGTCATGCGGTGATTCTAGCGCTCTAGAAGTCCGCGACATGCTCCTCGGCGGCAAAGCCCAGGGTGACCGCGCCTTCGCCCACGTTGACCATGCCGGTGATGCTCATCGGGCTTTCCAGCAAATCGACGCCGCAATGGTTGCAGGCGGTGCGCAGGGCCGCGTAGCCGGGCAGTCGACGCAGCTCGTCGAGGTCGCCGCCGTAGCTGACGCACATCGCCGGCACCAGCAGGCCGGCGTGCACGCGCGCGGCCGCATAGCCGAACAGCGTTTCGGCACCCTGTTCGAAGCCACGCACTTTGCCGACCGGGCCGGTTTCACCGCGAAAGGCGCGCAGCAGCGGCTTGATGTCCAGCGCCGAGCCGAGCATCGCGCTGAACAGGCCCACGCTGCGGTCGCCTTTTTTCTTGGCGCGCGCACGCAGGTAATAGAGATCGCGCGGCAGCATATAGCCGTAGGAATGGTTGGCGACCTTGGCGATTCGCTCGCGGATATGCGTGGGCGACTCGCCGGCATCGATCAGCCGAGTCGCCTCGACGATCGCCGGGGCGGAGCCGGCGAAGACATTGCGTGTATCGATCACGCGCATCAGGAACGGCCCGCTCAGGCCGGCCTTGTCGCGCGCCTGGCGATAATGCTTGAGCACGGCGAAGCTGGCGCGGATCACGTGATCGTTGATCGGGCTGCGCGTGGCGGTGATGGTCAGGCAGAACACGCAATCGTGCTCCACCACCAGCCGGTCGAGGAACAAGCGCTGCACCTCGTCCACCGAGCACGGCTCGGTCTCAGCCGAATGACTGCGGCTACCCAGCTTTCGATCCAGAAACCGGCGAATCTCCGCCGGATGGCGGTCATCCAGAAACGTCTCGCCATCCACATGCACGGTGATCGGCATGACGGTTATATCGTGTTGCTGCAAGAACGCCTGTGGCAGATCACAGGATGCGTCGATGGCCACGCCCATGCGCATGATCGGTTCCCCCCCTGGTGCATGCGCGCGGACCTTAGCACGCAGCGGCGGCGCTGCCATCCCGGACAAATTCGCGTGGCCGTGAGGCATGGCGCCACGTACCATTAACGGTTTTGTCCGGCAGGGAGCAGGCCATGCCTGCTCCCGCGTGTGACCCTGGGGGTTGTCCGGGAGCATCACCGAACGGGAAACGGGGTCGAAGGCCGCTGTCGTGGAGCGGCCTTGCGTGACCTCAGGACTTGAGCTTGTTCAGCTTATCCTGAAAGAAATCATGCACGCCATCGCTGCTCATGCGCCGGGCGTTGGAGAGCTCCCCAGCCTTGGTCGAGTACAGCAGTTGGCCCTGCGGTGACACGATTACCGCCGCCGGAATGCCTTTTTTGATGGGATTGCCGTAACTGCTGGCCAGTTCAAGGTTGTGATCGAATTGGCCCACGTCGATCTTGACGACGTTGAAGTCCCGCTTGATCAGCTCAGCGTTTTTGGGTTCGCTCAATGAGGCGGCCAGCGAACGGCAGTCTTCGCACCAATTGGCGCCGAAAAACAGCAGCACCGGCTTGTGGTTCTGCTTTGCCAGCGCCAAGGCTTGTTGCACTTGGGCGTTAGCGTCGGCGGTTGTGTCATAAGGTAAATCAGCCGCGTGAAGGGTGGTGCCCATTAACAGCAACGCAAGTAACAGAAAACGCTTCATGTTGATTTGATCCTTTGTTGGGTCAATGCGCCTGCGGGGAATCGACTGTATCGGCCTTCTAGATGCTTGGCCAGAGGCAAATATTTACGTGCTGAGAATCATGAAGACTAGGCCAGGGAGGCCTTGGCGACCCTGCCGCAGGGCAAGTAGGTACAGGGTACCGAATTGGGCGTAACGTGGATTCTGGAAGAAGTCGCCAGCGTGATCGCGTTCACAGGTGTGCTTGGCTTGGACCGCCGACGGTGCCGGTGGCGCTGGATGCCAGCCGGCACAAATCACAGCGCGTCCCGATGCGGTGCCGTGAGCGCGTGCTCTGCTTTGACATCGGCATTGGATCGTTGCCCAGGCGGATGAGGGGCGTTCCTGCCCGTGTTCAACGATGAGTCAAAGCGCGTCACGTCCTTATGTCGAAGGATTGGTGGCAAGGAAGCGCCTGTTCGGGCTTCCTTGCGGTGCACCGATCGGACGCGTACGCGGCTTAGTAGCGCGGCACGCCGGCATCGATTTCGGCCGCCCAGGCGTCCATACCACCCTCCACGTTGTAGACCGTGCTGAAGCCGTGCGCGGCGAAGCGCTCGGCGACGCCGCGGCTGGAGATGCCGTGGTGGCAGATGAAGGCCAGCGCGGTGTCCTTGGGCAGCGCGGCCAGTGCGTCGTAGCCTTCGTCATCCAGCACGCGCGCTTGCGCCAGCGGCGCGGCGGCGGCGCGGCCGTGCGCCGGACGCACATCGATCAGGGTGATATCGCCCGCCTGCAAATGGCTTTGCAGCTCCTGCACGCTCATCGATGTGATCGTATTGGCGCCCGGAAACTTTAGGCTGAGCCCCTCGCCCTGCACGGTGGAAACCCAGTCGATCACGATGCCCTTGGCGCGCTGGGCGCTGCCCGGATCGAAATGCACTTCGATGCCGTTGGAGCTGACCACGATGTCGTGCTCGCTGGCCGGTGCCAGCTGAAAGCCGGCGCTGTGGTCCGGACCGATTTCCAGATGCAGCACCACGCCCTTGGCGTCGGCGGTGCCCTGGCGAATCGCCTCGGCGGCCTTGTCGGTGATGGTGATCTGCGGCGGCGTGCGGTCGGGCATGCTGACGCCGAACAACTGGTGCAGTTCGCCGCTGCCGTAGAGCTGGCGCACGATATCGGCGCCGCCGATCAGCTCGCCGTCCACGTAGAGCTGCGGAATGGTTGGCCACTGGCCATAGAGCTTGATGCCTTCGCGGATTTCCGGGTCTTCCAGTACGTTGACCGTGTGGTACTCGGGCAGCAGCTCGTTGAGCGTATTGGTGGTGGTGGCGGAAAATCCGCACATTGGCTGCTGGCGGTTGCCCTTCATGAACAGCACCACGCGGTGGGCTTTGAGCAGGGATTCGATGCGTTCGCGGGTGGCGGTGTCGAGGGACATGCAGGGG
>JBEVMS010000314.1:0-13878 GCA_040508515.1 Dyella sp.
GCCATGTGAGGCATTGACATCCTCCCAAGCAGACACCGTATTTGCTAGCGTGCCTCCCGTTGTTTCCTGGCGCTACGACATGAGCCCGGTCTACCACAAGGCCGTGATCGTCGTAACGCGAAGTGATGTAAATAAATATATGGAAGTCTGGGGACCGGAAGTCGTCACTACGCCATTTACTAAAGGCGGTGTGGATTTCCAGAAAGGCGACCTCCTGCTCTCTCTGATAAGTCTGAAAGAGCACAAGATTGTTTGGATTCGGCATCTCAGACGGCTTCGCTGAATATCTGAGCTCGAAGCTCTCTCAATCCCCACCACCCTGTGGGCGTTTGCGGTGGGGTTCGGCTTGCACCGTGGTGTATTGCGGTTCTTCCGCATCCAGGCGTAGGGCGGTGAGTTGGCCACCCCAGACGCAGCCGGTGTCGATGGCGTAGATGCCTAGGCCGGCGAAGCGGCCAAGCGCCGACCAGTGGCCGCAGACGATGCGGTTTTCGCGGCGACGCACGCCGGGCACTTCATACCAGGGATACATACCGGGCTTCTGCGTGCCGGGTATGCCTTTGCCTTCGAAATCGATGCGTCCGTTGACGTCGCAGTAGCGCATGCGGGTCAGCGTGTTGATCGCGGCGCGCCAGCGCTCGACGCCTTGCAGTCGATTGATCCAGCCGGCTGGCCGGTTGCCGAACAGGTTCTTGAGAATGCGGCCGTGCTGCGGACCGGCCAGCTCGCGCTCCACTTCCTGCGCGATTTTCTGCGCCTGACGCAGGGTCCATGACGGCGCCAGGCCGGCGTGGATCATCGTCCAGCCCAAGGCCTCGTCGTGATGCAGCAGTTTTTGCTGGCGCAACCAGGCGATCAGTTCGGGCGCGTCTTCGGCGAACAACACCTCGCGCAATTCCGGATTGACCTTGGACTGCGCTTCGGGGCGGCGCTGGGCGATCGCCAGCAAGCTCAGATCGTGGTTGCCCAGGGTGATCGTCACCGCTTCGCCGAGGCTGCGGATCAGCCGCAAGGTGGCAAGCGACTGGCCGCCGCGATTGACCAGATCACCGCAGAACCACAGACGGTCGGCGGCCGGATCGAAGCGCAGTTTTTCCAGCAGGCGTTGCAGTTCGGGGTAACAGCCTTGCACATCGCCGATCGCATAGACGGCCATCAGTGCAGGGTTCGCGGGATGGCGAGGGTGAACGGCGGGATCGGCGCTTCGAATTCGGTGCCGTCGTCGGCGAGCATCAGGTAGCTGCCGACCATGGTGCCCACCGCCGTTTCCAGTACGGCCCCGGAGGTGTACTGAAAGTCGTCGCCCGGGCGCATCCACGGTTGTTCGCCGACCACGCCATCGCCGCGCACTTCTTCGACCTTGCCGTTGGCGTCGGTGATGACCCAGTGTCGGGTGAGCAGGCGCGCGGGCACGTCGCCGGCATTGCGCATGGTGATGGTATAGGCGAATACGTAACGGTTGTCGCTAGGCTTCGACTGGTCGGAGACGAAGCGCGATTCGACCTGCACGTCGATCGTGTAGGAAGATTTTTCTGTCATGGCGCGATTGTACGGCTTGCGGTGCGAACAGGCACAGATTGCCTGCGCGCGACTGAACTAATCATCCGCTCAGTCCAGCGGCAATTTGGCCAGGGCGACGAAATCGGCCGGTGCCAGGGTCTCGGCGCGTGCCTTGGGATCGACCCCGGCCGCTTCGATCTGCGCGGCGCTGAGCAATTGCTTGAGGCCGTTGGCCAAGGTCTTGCGCCGCTGCGCGAAGGCGGCTTTGACGATCGCCTCGACACGCGCATGGTCGGCATCGTGGCGACGCTCGACCGGCAGCGGGCGCAACCTGACCACCGAGGAGTCGACCTTTGGCGGCGGGCGGAACGCGCCGGGCGGCACGTCGAATAGCGGCACCACTTCGCAGGCCAGTTGCAGCATCACCGAAAGCCGTCCATACACCTTGCTGCCCGGCTCGGCGGCCATGCGATCGACCACTTCTTTTTGCAGCATGAAATGCATGTCCTCGATCGCCGCGGCGTGCTCGACGCAATGGAACAGGATCGGACTGGAGATGTAATAAGGCAGGTTGCCGGCGATGCGCAGGCGCGGCACGCCAAGCTGCACGGCGAGTGCGCTGAAATCCACCTTGAGCACGTCGGCGTGCACGATCGATAGCTCGCCGACGGTGGCGGCGCGTGCCTGCAGGCCGGGGATCAGATCGGTATCCAGCTCGATGGCGGTGAGTTTGCGCGCGACGCTGAGCAGCGGCAGGGTCAACGCGCCTTCGCCGGGGCCGATCTCGACCACGCAGTCGCCTTCGCGCGGCGCGATCGCGCTGACGATGCGCTGGACGTAGCGCGTGTCGGCGAGAAAGTGCTGGCCGAAGCTTTTTTTGGGGCGGGCGTTCATAGGCTAAGGCGTCGATACGAAAGAGGTAGGAATGGCGACCAGGCGTCGACGACGCTGGCTAGGACGGGTTCGCCACCGGTGACGCGCTGCTGGCGATCAGCTGCAGCGCCAGCGTGGCGGCGGCGATCAGACTGGCCGGATCGGCGAGGCCGCGACCGGCCAAATCCAGCGCGGTGCCGTGATCGACCGAGGTGCGGATGAAGGGCAATCCCAGGGTGAGATTGACCGTGCGATCGAACGCTTCGCTCTTGAGCACCGGCAGCGCCTGGTCGTGGTACATCGCCAGCACCGCGTCGTAGTGCGCGCGCTGCGCCGGCACGAAGGCGGTATCGGCGGGCAGCGGGCCGAGCAGGTGCATGCCCTGGGCGCGCAATCGCTCCAGGGTGGGAATGATCGTGTCCAATTCTTCCCGGCCCAGATGCCCCGCTTCGCCGGCATGGGGATTTAAACCCAATACCGCGATGCGTGGCTTGGCGAATCCGAATGTGTGCTTGAGCTCGGACTCGACGATGCGCAGCACCTGAATCAGCAGCGCGGGAGTGATCGCCGCGGGCACCGCCGCCAGCGGCAGATGGGTGGTGGCCAGCGCCACGCGCAATTCGGGGCTGGCCAGCATCATCACCACCGCGCTACGGGCGCGCTCGGCGAAAAATTCGGTGTGGCCGCTAAAGGGGATGCCAGCCTGGTTGATCGAGGATTTCTGCAACGGCGCGGTGACGATCGCCTGGTAGCGTCCGGCCAGACAGCCGTCGGCGGCTTCGGCGAGGGTCGCCAGCACATGCTCGGCGTTGGCCGGATCGGGTTGACCGGGGCGCTCCTCGGCGCCCAGCGGTACATGGCGCACGCGCAGACTGTGTGACGGGCGCTGGTAGAGCGGGGCGCCATCGTCATCGAGCAGTTCGATGGCCGCGCCGATGCGTGCGGCGGCGCGCTGCAGCAGCTCGCGATCGGTCACCGCAACGAAATTGGCCGCCAGCGGGGTGGCGGCCAATCGAATCAACAACTCCGGTCCGATGCCCGCCGGTTCCCCGGCAGTCACCGCGAGCCGCGGCAGGGCATGCTGGCTCAAGTGCGCCTCAGCTAGCCTTGTCGGCATCCGGCGCTGCGTCGGGATCTTGCAGTTCCGGCACCAGAATCTTTACGTAGGAACTGGAGCGCATCTGGCGCAGGTAGTCGTCGTAGGCCTGCTCGGATTTGCGGTTGCCGATCGCCTGACGCGCTTGATCGCGTTGCAGCTCGTCGGTTTTGTCGCTTTGCCGCTGGCCTTCCAACTGCAGGATGTGCCAGCCGGCCTCGCTCTGGAACGGTTTGGATACTTCGCCGTCCTTGAGCTGGGTCAGCTGATCGGCGATCGTGCTGCCCCAGGCACCGGCGGCGAACCAACCCATGTCGCCACCGGCATTGGCGGTGGTGTCGTCGTTGGAGTTGTCCTTGGCCAGCTTGGCGAAGTCCTGGTGCTTGTTGACGATGTCGTTGTAGAGGTCTTCGGCCTTCTGGTGGGCTTGATCCAGGCTGACCAGTTCGCTCGGCTTGATCAGGATTTGCCGCGCCTGGTATTCGGTGATCACCTGCCGCGGCGGCTGACGCTGGTCGAGCAGCTTGAGGATGTGGAAGCCGGTCGGGCCGCGCAGAATGTTGGAGGTTTCACCATCCTTGAGGGTGCTGACCGCATCGGCAAAGGCCGGTGGCACTTCGTCGAGTCGGCGCCAGCCCAGATCGCCACCGTCCAGCGCGTCGGGCGCATCCGAATAGCGGATGGCCGCCGCACTAAAATCCATGCCGCCCTTGACCGCGGCCAGCGCCTGTTCGGCCTTGGCCTGAGCGGCCTGGATCGCCTTGGCGTCGGCGCCGGCGGGGATGCTGATCTGAATGTGCGACAGATGCACTTCGCCCGCTTTGTAATTGGGACTGTTGAGCAGGTTGTTGATCTCGCTGTCGGTCACCGACACCTGATCGCGCACCACGCTGTCGTGCAGGCGCTGGGCGGTGATCTGATCGGACAACTGCTGGCGGAATCCGGCGAAACTGCCGCCGTCTTGCTGCACCGCCGCCTGCAACTGCTCGGGGGTCATCTTGTTCTGCTGGGCGACCGTGGCGACCGCCTGGTTAATATCGGCGTCGGATACCTTGATGCCTTGGTCGTCAGCGCGCGCCACTTGCAGCTTCATCAGGATCAGCCGATCCAGCACCTGCCGCTGCAAGACGTTCAACGGTGGCAACTGGCCCGGATTGTTGGCGTATTGCTGCTGGACCGAGCGCACGGCGGTGTTCAGCTCGCTCTGCAGGATCACCCCGTCCTCGACCACCGCGACGATGCGGTCCAGCGGGCCGTTGCTGGCGCCGGCGCCGGCGGCCGGTGGCTGGGCTTGCGGCAGCAGCTGGGCATGAACGAGCGGCGTGGCCACGGTAGCGGCCGCGAGCATGAGCAGTGCAATGGGTTGCTTCATCGGTTGAAAGCCTAGAATCGCCAAGGGCGAATGCAATTTATTGATAGCCAAGAATATCACGCCGCAGCAGCGGTTCGATTTGGTTGCTACTGGAGCCCAATCCCTTGAATTCGATTTCGAACATGATCGCGCTGTTGCGGGAGTTGTTGTTGATTGCACCGGGCGGCGGCGCACCCAGGTAATTGAGGTTGACGTAATTGCGGTCGATGATGCGGAACGCTACGCAGCAGCTGTCGTATTCCACCCCGGCCATCGCCTCGATGGTGGTCTTGTCCAACTGCGAGTAGGTCCAGGCACCCACCAGGCGCCAGCGCGCCGAGATCGGATAGACCGCCGAGACGCTGTATTGTTCCAACAGCAACTGGGTGCTGTCCGGGAAGCGCCGGTAGCGATACGAGAAATTGATGATGCCGTCGTTGGCCAGCCGGTGCTGCAACTCCAGCACGCCCAGGTCGGTCTGGTGCAGGTTGGGGTTCCATTGGTACTGCGCGCTCAAGCGCCACTGATCGTTGAACTGCATGCTCAACTGCGCGACGTAATCGGAGCCGGCCCAGTTGGTCGCCGGGGTCACCGTGTTGACGCTGTTGGGCAACTGCACCAATTGCTGGTTGAAGTAACGGATCTGGCCGAAGCTGGCCGAAAACCGTTCGACGCCGTCGGAATCGAGCAGGCGGGAGGTCAACGCGGCGGTCAGGTTGTTGGCGTTCATCTGGCGGTCGGCGCCAGCGTACTGGTTGGGTGAAAACAGTTGCCAGTAATCGAACGAGGTCGGGCCGGTATCGAACAACGGCAGGTTGTTCTGATTGCGATCCGGCACGTAGAGGTAGTACAGCCGCGGCTCCAGCGTCTGCGTGTAATTGGTGCCGAACAGCGAGGTGTTGCGATCGAAGATCAGCCCGCTGTCGATGCTGGTGATCGGCACGCTGCGGCTGGGGTTGGCGCTGGTGAATGGCGAGGCCTGGCCCGGCGCCAGCGGCCCAAATTCGCCGACGCTGCTGCCGTAACCGTAGTGCTGGTAGTCGGCATCCAACTGGTAGTCGGTAAAGCGGTAGGCCACCCTGGGCCGCACGAACCAGGCCGAATTGCCGAAGTCCGCTTCCAGGTAGGGGTAGAGGTCTTCGCGCTTGCCTTCGACTTCGCCGGATTTGCTGAAGGCCACCGCCTCGTTGTTCATGCCGAACTCCAACCAACGGGTCAGCGGCAGATTGAGGTTTAACGTGGCGCGCGGCAACCGGCTATAGGGTGTGTAGCCGTTGGGAATGAACGGGTTGACGTTTTGATAATCGTCGCCGCCGATCGAGGCACTCCACCAGGTGCCACCGCCGTTGGCATAAATGCTGGAGGTCAGCGTGCCGATGGAGGTGTTGTAGAGGTTGCTGCCGAAATCGTAGAAGTAGCTGGCATCGGAGGCGCGATTGATCGAGGTGTTCAGCGACCAGCTTTTCCACAGATGGGTGCTGTCGATGAACTTGACCAGATAGCGATCATCGCCCGGCTTGCTGTTGAAGACGGTGCCGTCGCCAGCGTCCGAGCCCATATCGTGCGGCAGGTATTGCACGTCCAGGGTACCGTTGCTGCCGGCCACCATGTAGCGGAACTCGCCGCCCAGCATCAGGCCGCGATCGGAGTAATAGCGCGGATCGAGCGTGGCGTCGTAGTTGGGCGCCAGATTGAGATAGTACGGCGCGCTTACCAGGAAGCCGGCACGGCTGGTATTGCCCATTACCGGGTAGAGAAAACCGGTCTTGCGGCGGCTGTCGATGGGGAAGCTGAAATACGGCAAGTACATGAAAGGTACGTTGCCGAACCGCATCACCGCGCTGCGCGCCGTGCCCACGCCGGTATCTTTGTTGATGGTGATGTTCTTGGCCCGGAAGTCCCAGACGTGGTGGCCGATATCACAGGTCGAATAGGTCGCGGTGTAATAGCGGGTGTGCTGGTCGTCGTACATCTGGCCTTGCTTGGCCACGCCGTTGCCGTGGGAAAGCAACATCTGGTACTGCACATTGTCGGCGATGCCGGTGCTGGCATCCTGGTTGCCGCGCATGTGCGTGGCAGCCAGCAACTGGCCGGACTCCTGATAGCGCACATTGCCGCTGGCGTCGTAATCGCTGTTCTGGTCGTTGTAGTCGGCGGCGTCCGATTGTATTTGCTGATCGGCGCGCTGCAGTTTGACATTGCCACGCATGTGGTAAACCGTCTGGCTGGAGCCATCGACGCTGTCGGCCCAGCCGTAGGTTTTGGCGGTCGGACGCAGGGTGCTGTCCTTGGTCAAGGTCGGGTCGTAGAACTCCAGCATCGCATTGGGACGACACATCGCATAGCTGATCGGCCGCGGCGCGCAGCGGAAGCTGCCCAGAGGGCACACCGGCTCGATGCCGCCGTTTGATACTTTTGGGGTCGGGGTTTTCGCCTCGACCGGTGCAGCCGCGCTGAGCAGCGCCAACGAAGCGGCGATCGCCAGCATCCGGCGTGGCGGTAGGTGCCGTGCCGTGGAACCTGCGTGGATGGTTTTCATGCCCGGCATGCTCTCTGGCTGGTCGGGCGCGCTTGCCCAGGGGCGCGTGGCCGGCAGGAGCGGCGATTGGCCCCTGCGGTCGGCGCGCAGGCTCGATCGTGTGGCGACATACATCCCCTCAAGCGTTCAGGTCGTGCGCGCCACCGGCGCCCGGTGCGCGGCGTTGAAAACAGGTAAACAGGCTAGTCGTCACAATGGGCAGTCTGTCGGGTATCAAGCGCGTAAAGCTAACAGAAAGACCCGATATGCGGCAGATGAGCACGTTTGCGCCGACCCGTCGGGCCGGCGTGGAGTCTCGATAAAATCCCCGCCTCCCCCGGCATGATGGCGCGCCGAACGCAGCTCCGGGAGCGTAGGTGGCATGCCGGTGCTTCCCCACAGCCCGCACCCGACCGGCTTGCGTTAGGCATCACGGGACGGCGGTGGGTTTCGTTGGCGGCTCAGCACGGGGCGTCTGCTGCCGACGGCAGCCTCAGGTCAGCAGTGCGTCCACATGCGCCGCCGCACTGGCAGCCAGCGCGGCCAGGTGGTAGCCGCCTTCAAGGGTCGATACCAGGCGTCCGCTGGCGTGTGCTTGGGCCAAATCGACCAGCCGCGCGGTGATCCAGGCGTAGTCTTCGGTGCTCAATTGCAGGTCGGCCAGTGGGTCCTGCCGGTGCGCGTCGAAGCCGGCCGAAACCAAGACCAATTGGGGCTTGAAGGCATACAGGCGCGGCAGCAGCGCACCCTCCCACAGATCACGGAAGGCCTGCGAGCCCTCGCCGGGCCGCAGTGTGGCGTTGAGGATGTTGCCCACGCCGCGCTCATCTTCGGCACCGGTGCCCGGATACAGCGGTGCCTGATGGCTGGAAACGAACAACACCTTGGGCTCGCGCTCGAAGATCGCCTGGGTGCCGTTGCCGTGGTGCACGTCGAAATCGGCGATCGCCACGCGCTTGAGCCCGTGCGCGGCGATCGCATGCGCGGCCGCCACCGCCACGTTGTTAAACAGGCAAAAGCCCATCGCCTGGTCGGCGGTGGCGTGATGGCCGGGCGGACGCACTGCGCAGAACGCGTGCCGATGCTGATGGCCAGCGATCACCGCATCGACCGCCGCACACACGGCGCCCGCGGCGCGCAATGCCGCCTCGGCCGAGCCCGCGCTGAGCCGGGTATCTTCGTCCAGCACGACGCCGTCCGGGCCGACCGGGGTGTCCAGTACCCGCGCGATATGCGCCGGCGTGTGCACACGCGCCAGTTGCAGGCGCGTCGCATGCGGCGCCTCGATGCGATCGATCGCGGCATAGCGATCGTGGTCCAGCGCTTGCAGCACGGCGCGCAACCGTGCCGGTCGCTCGGCGTGCTCGGGGCCGGGGTCGTGCTGCAGGCAGGCGCTATGGGTGAACAGCTTCAACATGCGGCTCAGTCGGTCCCGGCTCTACGCCGCCGCTGGTGCTGCCACAGCACTTCGCCGTGACCGCTGCTACGCGCTAGCACGCGGCATAGCACGAACAGCAGGTCGGATAGGCGATTGAGGTAGCGCTGGGCCTGCGGACGCACCGATTCGACCCGGCTCAGCGCCACCACCTCGCGCTCGGCGCGGCGACACACCGTGCGCGCCAAATGGCAACAGGCCGCGGCCATGCCGCCGCCGGGGAGGATGAAATCCTTCAGTGCGGGCAGCGGTTCGTTGAAGGCGTCCAGCACATCTTCCAGGCGCGTGATGTCGGCGTCCTCGATCATCGCCATGCCGGGAATGCACAGCTCGCCGCCCAGATCGAACAATTCGTGCTGGATCGGGGTCAACGCGTCGGCGACCGCTCGATCGAGGTCCGGCGTCGCCAGCACCATGCCGATGGTGCTGTTGAGTTCGTCCACGGTGCCGTAGGCGCTTACCCGCAGCGAATCCTTGGGCGTGCGCGAGCCGTCGCCCAGGCCGGTGGAGCCGTCATCACCGGTGCGCGTGTAGATTTTGGAGAGCCGATTGCCCATGACGTCGGTCCGGCGGTGCGCGTGGACTTAGTGCTGCAGATGGCGTGGCTGCGACTGGCCGAGCGTGCGCGTCAACTGGCTAAGCACCACATGCAGCACCGCGCCGATCGCTACATAGATCGAAGTGGTGGTGAGGTAAGGCAGGTACCAGTCGGCGTAGTTGGTCATCCAGCCGGCGAAGCTGCGCTGCGGAACGTTCGCGCTGATCCAGTAGAAGCTGCCGTTGGAAAGGGTGTAGCAGGCCGTCTCGCTGACCAGCAGCGCGGCCGCGGCCAGGCCCAGGGTCGGCAGGCGCGCGCCGTGCTGATGTTTGGCCAGCCAGCTACCGCCCAGCCACAGCGCGGCGTAGGAGGGGATCAGGAACCAATAGGCCCCGGACATGCAGTAGTGGCTGAAGAAATCCACGCCCTGGCCGGTGATCACCAGGTAATCGACCAGCACCGCCTCGACCATCAGCAGCGGCAAAACCCAGCGTGCATGGCCGCGCAACCAGCAACCCGCCAGAAAAAACAGGCTCCAGGAGGCGTCCGGCAGCGGGCCAAAATGATGAATGCGCGTGGCGGCCATCACCAAGGCAAGCGCAAGCAGGATGCCCAGCGGGCGGTAAGACGTCGATGCCATCAGAAAACTCCAACGAAACGTAGCGCAGGCCGCCTGGAGCGCGGCTTGGGCAACTAGTCTAGCCCAATGCGGCGGGATCGGCAGTGCAGCCGGTATCATGGCGGGCATGATTACCCAAGATTCCGCGACCGGCGACGCCGGCCTCCTGATCGTCGGCGGTGGCCTGGTCGGCGCCAGTCTGGCGATCGCGCTGGACACGGCCGGCATCGCGGCCACGTTGGTTGAAAGCGCCGCGCCGCAAAGGGAGCAACCGCCCAGTTACGACGAGCGCAACCTGGCGCTGGCGCGGGCCACCGTCAATGGACTGGAGGCGATCGGCGTGTGGCGCCATGCGCAGGCCAAGGCAACGCCGATCGAACATATTCGAGTCAGTCGCGCCGGCGATTTTGGCAGCACGCGGATCGACGCGGCACGGCACGGCGTGAACGCGCTGGGTTACACCTTGCCGGCGCGCGAACTGGGCGCGGCCTTGCTGCGACGGCTGGACGAATGCACCCGACTGACTCGCCTGGCGCCAGCCAGTCTGGTCGCGGCGCACCCGATGCCCGGCGGCTGGCAGGCAAAGGTGCGCCAGGGCGATAGCGAACACTGGCTGCGCACCGCGTTGCTGGTGGGCGCTGACGGCACCGAATCGCTGGTGCGCCGCGAGTTGGGCATCGCCGCCGAACGGCACGATTATCAACAGACCTTGTTCGTCGCCACACTCACCCCGCAGCGTTCGCACGCCGGCTGCGCCTTTGAGCGCTTTACCGATGATGGACCGCTGGCGCTGCTGCCACTGACCGAGGGGCGCTGCGGATTGGTGCTGACGGTAGCGAGCGAGCAGGCCGCGGCGGTCGCCGCGCTGGACGATGCTGCTTTTCTGGCGCTGGCGCAGCAGCGTTTCGGCTGGCGGCTGGGCAAATTCACGCGGCTGGGCAAGCGGCATAGCTACGCGATCCAGCGCGTCGTCGCCAGCCCGTCGGTGGGCCCGCACGCGGTGCTGGTCGGCAATGCGGCGCAGACCATGCATCCAATCGGCGCGCAGGGTTTTAATCTTGGTCTGCGCGACGCCTTGACCCTGGCCGAGCTGGTCGCGGGCGCGGCCGATCCCGGCGCGCCTGAATTGTTGGCCGCCTACGCGCAGCGCCGCGCGGCCGATCGCGAGGGCACCCTGGCGATGAGTCACGGCCTGGCCAGCCTGGCCTGCCTGCCGCTGGGCTGGCTCGGTCCGCTGCGCTCGCTCGCACTGCTGGCGTACGACCGGATACCGGCGTTGCAACGTAGTCTGGCGCGGCGCGGCATGGGCTTTCGCGAGCATGCGCCGCAAGCCGTGCTGGAGCGACTGCCGTGAATGCGATGCGCGAAGAAGCCGCACGCCGGCGCGGCCCGACCTTCGATGTGGCAGTGGTCGGTGGCGGCATGGTTGGCGCCGCCGCGGCGCTGGCCCTGGCGCGCGAGGGGTTTTCTACCGTCATGCTGGAGGCGCGCGCGCCGCAGCCGTGGCGCCTTGAGAATGAGGTCGACTTGCGGGTGGTGGGCTTGGCGCCATCGTCGATTGCGCTGCTTCATGAATTGGGCGTCTGGACGGCTATTCGTTCCGCACGTAGCGGTGCTTATCGGCATATGCATGTATGGGATGCAGCCACCGGCGCGGCGGTGGATTTCGATGCCGCAGCCGATGGCCGCGACCTGCTTGGTTACATCGTCGAGAACAGCCTGGTGCAGTGGACGCTGTGGCAGGCGCTGGAAGCGGCCGGAGTCCGACGGCTGTGTCCGGCGCGGGTCAGTGATTTCCAGTCGCGCGAAGACCGCGTCCAACTGGAGCTGGACGACGGCCAGACGCTGAGTGCGCGCGTGCTGGTGGCCGCCGACGGCGCCGGATCGCCACTGCGCCATCGTGCCGGAATTACGACCAGCACCCGCGACTACGCGCAGCGTGCGGTGGTGGCGCATGTCGAAACCGAACGGCCGCATCAGCAAACCGCCTGGCAGCGCTTCCAAAGCGGCGGACCGCTGGCGCTGCTGCCGCTGGGTGACGGGCGCAGCTCGATCGTCTGGTCGCTACCCACGGAACAGGCCGAACAAGTACTGGCGCTGGATGATGCGGCGTTCTGCGCGGCGCTGGGCGTAGCCAGCGATTTTCGCCTGGGGCGTATTCTCGGCACCACCGCGCGCGCCTCGTTTGCGTTGCAACTGCAACTGGCCCAGAGCTATCAGGCCGAGCGCTTGGTGCTGCTGGGCGATGCCGCGCACGCGGTGCATCCACTGGCCGGGCAAGGCGTCAACCTGGGGCTGCGCGATGTAGCTGAGCTGCGCGACAGCTTGCGTGACGCGCAGGCGGCCGGACGTGATATCGGCGCGGCGCATGTGCTGCGCCGCTACGCCCGCCGCCGACGCAGCGCCGATACGTTGGATGCGCATGGCTTCGATGCACTGGCGCGTATCTATGCCTGGCAGGCCGAGCCCTGGGTCGTGGGGCGCGGTATTGGCGTGCGCCTCATCGATCGTCTGGCGCCGTTGAAGCGCCGGTTGATGGCACACGCTGCGGGCGATTGAAAGTTGTTCAGGCCGCTTGCGGGGTGACGGCGCACAGCGTCATGCTGTGCGGATTCTTACAGCTCGCTGGAACCGTCATGCGCCTGATCAAACTGCTGGTTTTCGTTTCACTCTTGCTTGGCGCCTTCGCGGCGCAGGCCGCAATGGTGGCTAAGCCCATCGACTGGACCGTGGACGGCACGCATTTTCATAGCGTGCTTGTCTACGACGATGCCGTCACCACCAAACGCCCCGGACTGGTGATGGTGCCCAACTGGTATGGCGTCAACGACATCGCGATCAAGAAGGCGCAGATGATCGCCGGCAAGGATTACGTGATCCTGCTGACGGACATGTACGGTGAGGGGCTGCGTCCCAAGAGCGATGCCGAAGCGCTGGCCGCGGCCAAGCCGCTTTACGCCGACCGCGCGCAGATGCGCAAGCGGATCAACGTCGCGCTCGACCAGCTCAAGGCGCAGGCCGGCAAGGCGCCGATCGATCTCTCGCGGCTGGCGGCGATCGGCTTCTGCTTCGGCGGCTCGGCGGTGCTCGACCTGGCGCGCAGCGGCGCGGATGTCGCCGCGGTGGTGTCCTTCCACGGTGGCCTGACCACTGACAATCCGGCGCTGGCCAAGCAGATCAAGGCCAAGGTGCTGGCGATGAACGGCGCCGACGATACCGGCACCATGCCGGACGCGGACAAGTTCATGGACGAGATGCGCCAGAGCCCAGCCGACTGGCAGTTCGTGGTGATCGGCCACGCGGTGCATTGCTTCACCGAAACCGAAGCCACCAGTCCCACCGGCACCTGCCGCTACGATGCCAAGGCGGCCGCGCGTTCTTACAGCCTGATGCACCAGTGGCTGGATGATGCGTTCAAAGCGCAGCAGTAAGTGGCACAAGCGAGGAGTGCGTCGGCGTGTCGCGTCCGCACTCCTCGCGCTGCATGCGTGCCGCTCTGAAGCAGGCGCGAAGGCATGCACTAGTGGATCAGTTGGCCGTCCATCCGGCCTCAGTTCGATCAAGCGCAACTTTAAACGATGCGCTCTTTACTAGAAGCTCCGCTGCGCGGTGGAATCAGCCATAGTTTCCGGGTCTTTGGCCAGGCCGATGGCATGGCGTTGCGCGTGCTTGGCGGGTGGTCTGGGCGTGCGCTATGGCGCTGATGATCAGGCCCCGTGAATCAGCCACCGGTTTTAGAGCTTCGCTCGACCGCGTAGTCAGCCAGGGTTTCCGAGCTATTGGCAGATCAACGGCATAGCGCCGCGAATAGTCAGAGCGTGCATGGCATCGCCCGACGATCCGGTTCAGTAAATTCATCCCACCGGTTTTTAGAAACTGCGCTCCACTGCGTAATCCGCCAGTGTTTCCAGGGCTTGGCGGTGGGCCGACGGCGGTAGCGCAACGAGG
>JBEVMS010000331.1:0-5810 GCA_040508515.1 Dyella sp.
CAGCAAAACGACGAGCTACGCGTGTACTACCAGCCACAGGTGGATGCGCGCAGCGAGGACATTATTGGAATGGAGGCGCTGCTGCGTTGGGAGCATCCGCAGCTCGGTTCGATCGGACCTTCTTTCTTTGTGCCGCTGGCCGAGGAAAGCGGCTTGATCGTCTCGATCGGCGAGTGGGCCTTGCGAACCGCCTGCCAGCAGGCGCAGGCGTGGCAGCGCCGCTACGGCTTGCGGTTACGCTTGGGGATCAACCTGTCGGCGGTGCAACTGATGCATCCTAACCTGCTGGCCATGATCACCGATGTTTTGCACGAAAGCGGGCTGGAAGCCCAGTTGCTGGAATTGGAAGTCACTGAAAGCCTCAGCGTGAAGGCCATCCCACACCTGCTCGAAACCCTACAGGCGTTGCAGGCACTTGGTTGTAGCGTGGCTATCGATGATTTCGGCACCGGCGCGGCCTCGCTCGACTACCTGCGCCGGCTGCCGGCCAATCGCATCAAGATCGATCAGAGCTTTGTGCGCAATATCGGCATCGACCCGGACGACGAAGCCATCGTGCGTGCGACCGTGGATATCGCCCACCGGCTCAAGCGTAGCGTGATCGCCGAAGGCGTGGAGGTCGAGCAGCATCTGCATTTTTTACGTGCCACCGGCTGCGACGAGCTGCAGGGCTATTTGTTCTGCAGGCCCTTGCCCACGGCCAGTTTCGAACACCTGCTGAGTGAGCGTGAGCATTTGCTGGAAAATGCTCTCTAGCGGCGCTTCGCTTGAGACTCGGCGACACCGGCCGCATAGTCTAAGCGGCACTTACGTCCACGTTTGGGTTGCCATGCGCGTTTCCTAACGATGGCGACCTGCCCGTTGGCGGGCGTTGGTGTACGGGTGCAGGTCCCGTGCCGGCACTTTTGTAGCTGAACTTGGGGCCATCATGCAGGTCAGAACACAATCCATTCCTTCCGACGGCGTTACACAGCAAGTGACTGCGACAACCAAGGAGTCGGTCCGGATGGGCGAAAACGAACTGGATCGCGCGCTGGTCGAGCGTGTGCAGGGTGGCGACAGACGCGCTTTCGACCTGTTGGTACGCAAATATCAGCACAAGGTGCTTGCGTTGATTGGCCGCTACGTACACAACCACGCTGAATCGGAAGATGTGGCGCAAGAGGCGTTTGTGCGCGCCTGGCGGGCGATTGGCTCGTTCCGCGGCGAAAGTGCGTTCTATACCTGGATGTACAAGATCGCGGTCAATACCGCCAAAAACCATCTGGTCGCGCTGGGCCGGCGGCCACCGGCGGACGATGTTGCCATTGAGGATGCGGTCTTCATCCCCGGCTCCGAGCGGATGCAGGAAACCGCCACGCCGGAACGTGAATTGCTTCGGCAGGAAATTGAACAAACCGTGTTCGCCACTGTCCAAAGCTTGCCCGAGGAGCTGCGTGTCGCGATTACTTTGCGTGAAGTGGATGGCCGCAGTTATGAGGAAATCGCTGAAATGATGGGTTGCCCGATCGGTACCGTGCGATCACGTATTTTCCGAGCGCGTGAGGCGATTGATCAAAAGCTGCGGCCGCTGTTGTCGGACCGTGAGGATCGGACATGACTGAACACAATCGCGAAAATCTCTCCGCCAGCATGGATGGTCGTCTTGCCGACGACGAGTTGCGTTTCATGCTGCGCCGAATGGAACACGATCATTCATCGCAGCAACGCTGGTCGCGCTACCACGTGGTGCGCGACTGTCTGCGCGGCGAGTTGCCGCTGCTCAGTAGCGCCGATTTCAGCACGCGCGTGATGCTGGCCATTGATCTTGAGCAATCCGGTGCCAAAGCCGTGGTGCAACCCGCACTGCCACGGCGACGCTGGTTGCATTGGTCGGCGGGTGGAGCGATTGCCGCCAGCGTCGCGGTTGCCGCCTTGATGACCTCGCAGCCGGCCGGCCAGCGGCCCTTCACGCCGCCGGCCGAGATTGTGCGCACGGATACCGGGCAGCTCACTAGCAGCACTGGCACAGACGATATGGCCTCGGCACCGGTGAAAATCGGCTCGCCGGCAGTGGTGCCACCTTGGCTCAGCAGCAATGCGGCTTCCTCGCTCAGCCAGCAAGCGTCGGCGACCTTGGGCGTTATGCCCAATGGCGGCATGGCCTTCAGTCGCTCGCGTAGCCTGGAGCCATACCAGTTGCATCATTACCGTGCGGTGCGGGGCAATGACGGCAGCTACCTGCTGTTGATCGATCCGGCCGATGCCGCCCCTCCGGTTGGTCCTGCCGCGGCGCGGGCGGTCGATCGTTGAGCGTGCTTTGCGGGACGCGTGTTGCCTTCGTCCCGCAAGCCCTGCTTTTTCATTGAATATCGCGCCACCTGTCGGTTGGCGCGCAGTGCCTTGTTGCCATTGTTTCCAAGGAGACGTCTTATGACCCGACCCCTCATACGTAATCTTGTTTGCAGTGTGGTGCTGCTTGTGGCGCTCGACGGCGCGGTACAGGCGCAGTCGCCTCCCGCCGTCGCCGCCTTGCCGGATTTCACCGGCATCGTGCAGAGCAATGCCGGGGCCGTGGTTCATGTGGAGGCCAAGTATTCCGGCAAGTCCCGCATGTCGGGCGCATCCGGTCAGGATCTTCCCGATGACGAGCAGGATTTGCTGCGACGGTTCTTCGGGATGCCGATGCAGCCCTCGCCAGCCGATCAGCAACGCATCTCGGTGGGCTCAGGTTTCATCCTGTCTAAGGATGGCTACATCCTGACCAATAACCATGTGGTCGAGGATGCCGATTCGGTGACGGTGCGGCTACAGGATCGGCGCAGCTTGGTCGCCAAGGTGGTCGGCACCGATCCGAAGTACGACATCGCCTTGCTCAAGGTGACGGCGGGCGCACCGCTGCCGGCGGTGACCATCGGCGACTCGCGCGCGCTCAAGCCGGGCCAGTGGGTGCTGGCGATTGGCTCGCCGTTTGGCTTTGATTACACCGTCACCCAAGGCATCGTCAGCGCGGTTGGACGCAACCTGGGGAGCCAGGATCAGCCCTATACGTCGTTTATCCAGACAGACGTGCCGATCAATCGTGGTAACTCCGGTGGTCCGCTGTTCAATCTGCAAGGCCAGGTGGTGGGTATCAATTCGCAGATTTATTCAAGCACCGGCGGTTACCAGGGCGTGGCGTTTTCCATTCCCATTGACGTGGCGATGAGCGCGGTGGAGCAGCTCAAGACGAGGGGTTACGTCTCGCGCGGCATGCTTGGTGTGATGGTGCAAGGGGTCAGTGCCGACATGGTCAAGGGTTTCGGCCTGGGTGCTGAAACGGGCGCAGCGGTCACCAGCGTGGAGCCCGGCAGTGGCGCGGAAAAAGCGGGGCTGCGCGCTGGCGATGTGATCCTCTCCTTCAATGGCACCGCCATCGATCAGGCCTCCGACTTGCCGCCTCTGGTGGCGACTACGAAACCTGGCAGCCAAGCCAGCGTAGTGATTATGCGTGGCGGCAAGCGACAGACCGTGCCGGTGACGATTACCGAATTGCCGCGCGACAAGAACGGTGTGGAAACCGCCTCATCAAGCCAGGCCAAGAGCGGCGCCGCAGCGCTGGGATTGACCGTGCAGGAAGTGGACAATGCCGCTCGCAAGTCGTTGGGTCTGCAGGCCGGTGAGGGCGTGGTGATCAGCAATGTCAATGGTGCGCCGGCGGCTCAGGCGGGCTTGCAGGCTGGCGATGTGATTCTGATGGTCGGCCAGACACGGGTCGGTAGCGTGGCGCAGTTCCGCGCTGCCACCGCAGAGGTCAAGCCCGGCGAGACGGTATTGCTACTGGTACGGCATGGCGACACAACCGGCTTTGTCGGGTTGACGCTGCCCAGCAAATGACGGCCATCCAATGCGCTCGGCGGTCACTGCCGGCGAGCGCATTGGGGGCTTGCCGGTTCCATGCGATAATGCCGAATTCGTATTGCCACCGGGGCGATACCTGTCGGCGCACGACGCTTGACGGACACCAACTAGCGTGCCCATGGAACTGATCCGCAACTTCTCCATCATTGCCCATATCGATCACGGCAAGTCGACCCTGGCCGATCGCATCATCCAGATTTGCGGTGGCTTGGCCGAGCGCGAAATGGAGGCCCAGGTACTCGACAACAATCCGATCGAGCGCGAGCGCGGCATCACCATCAAGGCGCAATCGGTCTCGCTGCCGTACAAGGCGCGTGACGGCAAAACCTATCAACTGAATTTCATCGACACACCGGGTCACGTCGACTTTTCCTACGAAGTGTCCCGCTCGCTGGCCGCTTGCGAAGGCGCGCTGCTGGTAGTCGATGCGGCCCAAGGCGTGGAGGCGCAATCGGTCGCCAACTGCTACACCGCGGTGGAGCAGGGGCTGGAAGTGGTGCCGGTACTCAACAAGATCGACCTGCCCACCGCCGATATCGAAAAAGCCAAGAGCGAAATCGAGGCGGTGATCGGTATCGACGCCACCGACGCGGTGCCGATCAGCGCCAAGACCGGCCAAAACGTGATCGAGGTGCTGGAGGCGATCGTCGCGCGAATCCCTCCGCCCAAGGTCGGCGACACTGATCGGCTGCAAGCCTTGATCATCGACTCCTGGTTCGACAACTACCTCGGCGTGGTGTCGTTGGTGCGCGTGGTGCAGGGCGAGATCCGTCCCGGCGACAAGCTGATGGTAATGTCCACCGGGCGCACCCACGAGGTCGGCGATGTCGGCGTGTTCACCCCCAAGCGCAAGAAGCTGGACAAGCTCGGTGCGGGCGAAGTGGGCTGGATCAACGCCTCGATCAAGGATGTGCACGGCGCACCGGTGGGCGACACCCTGACTCAGGCCGGCAAGCCGGCCGAGAAGGCGCTGCCGGGATTCCAGACCATGCAGCCGCGCGTGTTCGCCGGCCTGTTTCCGATCGCCGCCGACGATTACCCCGCGATGCGCGAGGCGCTGGACAAGCTGCGTTTGAACGACGCGGCGTTGTTCTTCGAGCCCGAATCGTCCGAGGCGATGGGCTTCGGCTTCCGCTGCGGTTTCCTCGGCATGCTGCACATGGAAATCGTGCAGGAGCGGCTGGAGCGCGAATACGATCTGGACCTGATCACCACCGCGCCGACCGTTGTGTACGAGGTGCTCAAGAGCGACGGTACCGTGATCACGCTGGACAATCCGGCCAAGTTGCCGCAGCCGCATCTGATCGAGGAAATCCGCGAACCGATCATCGTGGCCAACATCCTCACCCCGCCCGATTACATCGGCAACATCATCACGCTGTGCGAGGAAAAGCGTGGCGTGCAGCGCTCGATCCAATACCTGGCGACCCAGGTGCAGATCAGCTACGAATTGCCGCTGGCTGAAGTGGTGCTGGATTTCTTCGATCGGCTCAAGTCGGTCTCGCGCGGCTACGCCTCGATGGATTATTCCTTCGAGCGCTTTGAGGTGGGTCCGTTCGTGCGCACCGATGTCCTGATCAATGGTGACAAGGTCGACGCACTGAGCTTGATCGTGCATCGCACGCATGCCGACCGTCGCGGTCGCGAGCTGGTCGAGCGAATGAAGGATTTGATCCCACGCCAACAGTTCGACGTGGCCATCCAAGCGGCGATCGGCGCGCAGATCATCGCCCGTTCCACCGTGAAAGCATTGCGCAAGAACGTTCTGGCCAAATGCTACGGTGGCGACGTGAGCCGAAAAAAGAAGCTTCTGGAAAAGCAAAAAGAAGGCAAGAAGCGGATGAAGCAGGTCGGTCGCGTGGAGATTCCGCAGGAGGCTTTCCTGGCCGTACTCAGGACCGACAAATGATCATCGGCAATCGTCGGGCCGG
>JBEVMS010000341.1:0-26366 GCA_040508515.1 Dyella sp.
ATCTTTGTACTGCTGCAAATTGGCGGCCAGTTGTGCACTCGCCAAGGCATCCCCGGAGTGATCTGCATACTGTTTGTCGATTTGCTTCAGACCCAGAGCCTGCTCATCGTTGTATGACTTGGCCTCATTGGGATTGGCCTTGATGCGCGCGGCAGTCGCTGCCTTCAATGCTGCGATCGCAGCAGCCTTGCCATTGTCTGTCTTAGCTTGAGCCAGTAGCTCGGAGACTAGGTCGCTCCCTTTCTGCGCCTGGGCCTGAATTTTCAGGTTTTCAGCTTGGCTTTGAGCGACCCACTGATCCATGGTTGCGGCACCTTGATCGGTCGCCTTCTGGGTCAGTAGGTCTTTGATGTTGTCGCGCGCGAGTACTATCTCGCTGGCGCTCGCCAGGTCGCTGTCACTGATCGTACCCTTATCGACGTTGCGGATGCCGGCCAGCCGCGTACGATACGCATCCAGCTGGCTGTTGACGCTTGATAGGTCGGTTTCGGCGGTCCCCGCGGCACCAATGCCCTTCATGCGATCCCAGGCTTGCGCGACGTGATCTTTAAGCGAGTCCCAATAGCCCTCCATCTTGCCCGTGGCGTTCTTGACCTCGGCAGCACGCTGCGCCAGCGCCTGGGTGGCGGCCGTCTGCGCGATGGCAGCTGCGCCCTCCGCATCACCCTGCGCCGCTAGCGCTTTGACGTTGTCATACTGCGCGGCTGACAGCAGGTGATATTGGTCGTCGAGCGCCTTGATGGCCGCTACGGGATCGGTCTGCAGCTTTACGAACTGATCGACCGCTTCGTCAACACTTTTGCCGGTGAGGTTCGAGAAATCAACGGCACCTTGGGCAGCCTCTTGCAGTCGATTGCCGGTGACAACGCCTGAGGCAGCAAGCTTGTCCAGTGCCTGGGCCGCCGTGTCGACATCGCGCGGCGATCGCGCCACGGTCGAGGCCATGAGCATCAGCTGTCCAGTCGTTACACCGGCATAATCGCCCGTGGAGATGATCGCCTTGTTGAGCGCATCTTGTTCCTCCGCACCCTTGACTGCTGCAAAACCCATCAACGCGACGGCGGCAGCAGCACCACCTATCACAGCACCAAGCGGTGTGAAAGCTAATTCCAGCAATCCAGTGCGATTGGCTAATGTTGTAATTGAACCCTCAAAATTACGGAAGTTTCCTTGCAGTAACTCGCCAATCAGCACGCCAAGTTCTCGCCGCGCACCTGCCGAGCTAAATGACAGGTGAGAAACGGCAGCGTCGACCTTTTTAGTGCCAGCGGCAGCCTGGTCCATACCGGTGGTATCGCCCATCTTGCGCTGAGCGGCATCGAGGGCAACGAAGGCCGCAGTCTGCTCTTCGGTCGTAAGCTTGCCAGCAGCCATCAGGCGATCAAGCGCCTGCTCGGCAGCGGCTAGATCGCTCGTGGTGCGAATGCGCTTGGACATGATCGCATCCAAGGCTTTCTCATCTGCGACCGCCTGTCGGTTGGCATTGCTTGCAGCCTGCATCTGTGCTTGCTGGCGGTCAGCATTGGCACCGGCCGTACCGAAACTTGCAGACGTCGACTTACGAGAGGTATCGCTCTGCGCATTGGTGAGCGATGCCTCCGGTACAGCCGAATTCTGCAAAACCTTTCGCAGGTTGGCGTCATTCTCAGCTTGGCTCCTATTTAGCGCTTCCATTGCCTGGCGCGCGGCATCGGCATCCGCCTTAAAGGTGACCAGTGCCTGGTTGGCACGCAGCAGCTGGCTGTCGCTGATGGTGCTGGACTTCAGCGCATCACCGATGCCCTTGACGCTCTCAGCCGCCGACTGCGATGCGGCACCGGCCGCCTGCATCTTGTTGACGAGGTCGTTGATGACGTCGGTCGGTAGCCCTTTGACCGCCGCGTTGTAGGCGATCATCTGCTGGCGGTTGAAGCCGATCGTGTCAGCCTGCTTGAGCAAGCTGTCCAACTGGCGCTTCTGTGCAGCGCTTAGTTGTGCGATCGCGGACTGACCAGCAGCCGAGAAATCACTGTATCGGCTCTTGGCCGCGTCCAGGGCGGCCTGCATCTGTTCCGTGCTGACAGTGATATCGACACGGGCAGTGCCAAGGCTGGCTTCGTCGGCCATGGTCAGTCCTTGTGCAACTCGGTGAGGGCTGCGCGCTCAATCACGCGCAGCGCGGCAAGCATCTCGTCGTAGGTCTCGCGGTCCAGATTGCGACGGTCAAGCTCGTGGTAGACGACGGTGTAATCCAGTCCCGTAGGGCCGCCATACCCCACGCGCCACTGGGTGGATATCTGGGTGTAGAGGTCGAAGGCCGGCCAGCTCTCGGGCCAGATTTCGACCAGCGGCTCCGGATAATCTGAGAGCCGCATGCCAAGGTCAGAAGCCTCACCGGCGGTGGGACGCTGCCAGTACAGCGCCTGCACCGCCTCTGTCAGTTTCCCTTGCGGGTTACCGTGAGCGCGTCGTTGTAGCCGTGGATGATCGCCCACTCGATGCCAGGCTGGTGCTCCATAACCAGCGTGATGCCGGCCGTATCAAGCTCGACATCAGCCTCCCACGACTCAACCAGCTTCATCACGAGCGCAGGCGGTGTGATGTCACCCTTCTGCAGCTGTTCGAGCAGATCTGCACGCGCCTCACGGGTGTAGTGCCGATACACCAGTTTCAGCTTCTGCTCGCGGCCCTGTCCTTGGATGGTCAGCGTGGCCGGGATAGTCTCGGGTGCTTTGACGATGAACATTAGGCGGCCTGGTAGCGGGTGGCAGGGCTGATCAACGAGAACGTCGACTTGTTGGACATGTTCTTGTTGAGGTCCAGGGTCGGATCGCCATCGAAACTGGCGTAGGCAAGGTAATAGAGCTGGTCGCCGCCAGGCAGCGTGGCGCGCAGCACTACCGGATCGCCGCCATCAGCTGCCTGCATAGCTGCGTACCACGGAAGCTCGGGGTCATAATCCTGGGTTAGCGCGATGCTCTTGGCATTCTTGAATGTAGGGCGCTGCTGCTGCCGGCCGGTCGGGTCTTCCATGTACTGCCAGCTGGCGTACTGCTGATCGCCACCCGAGCTGGAGCTGTCGGTTACCTGGGACAGATTCACCCAGCTGCCAGCGAGCATGTACGAGCCCGCGCCAGCCCCGGCGGCAAAACTTTTGAGGCTGCTGGTATCCACCCCTTCCAGGGTGAAGCCGTTGGCGGTGGGTGCATCGGCGCGCACGATGCGGTTGTTGAGCAGCGGCCAGCCGCTGGCCAGCACGAGGATGTCTCCTGCTTCCGGCGGCGTGGCCGTGGTGGCGACGCCGGGGTCAGCATTGCTGATAGCGGTGATCGCGACGGCGGCGGCCAGGGTGGTGGAAATGGCAAACACGGTGCCATTGGGAAATTTTGCAGCCATGGTGATGTCCTCTGTGCGCAGGCACAAAAAAACCGGCACGAGGCCGGTGGGTTGGTGGTGGTGCGTGATGGCTTGGATCAAGCAGTATCAGGGAACCAGATACCGAAGTCCTGCCGGGCTCCGTAGAGCTTCAGATCTACCTGGTACAGCCCCATGAAGGCTCCATAGGCCTCGGCAGGCAGCGCGCTGGCGATGACAGCAGCCTCGATGCTTCGCGCCAGCTGGCGTGACTCCACGCGCGTGTGCGACCAGGTAGTGATCTGGATGCGCCCGTGCTGATGATTGGGAAGTGACTTGTCGGCATAGGCATAGGCCTCGCCGCCAACCTGCTGATAGACGATCAGTGGGAAGGTTGGATTATCAGGCGTGGTGTCCGGGTAGGCGCGCCCACCGACCAGAGGCGCGAGCAGCGCATACAGTTTGCCCTCGGGCGTCATGGCAGCACGTCCTGACTGGCTGGATCAGTCAGCAGCTCACCCAGACGCTGCTGACCACGGGCAAACATCGCATCCCGCGCGCGCGTGGCGCTGCTGGTGAGCGCTGGCCGCAGGAATGCATGCGCAGGCACCCAGATCGGGCTCGGCAGCTTGCGCTTGGGATCGCTATACCAATGGCCATCCGCAGCCTTGTAGACGACGTTCGTGCGCCAGTGCCCGAACTCCAGCAGATGCCCATGCGGCGCCTTCTTAGCGTTCCAGCTCACCGAATAGACGTACTGGTGGTCATCCGAGCGTCCGGGCTTGTAGGCCAAGTAGATCGCATCACGTAGCGCGCCAGGCTTGGCGCTCCCATCGTCAGCCGTACCCATGGGCGCCAACAGCTTGGCTTCATCGCGGATAACCTGGCCGCCAGCGACGGCCATCGAGCGCGCCAAGCTCTCACGCAATGGCGTATTGAGCCGATCAAGAGCAGCCGCGAACGCAGCGATGCCGAAATCTGCGGTCACGCCGTCATCCATCATTGCCGCCCTGCTGGCAGATCAAGTCCGTCCACTCGCGGCCGGCAAGGTCGTAACGGATCTGCTTGATGTCGAAAGTGCGCGATCCGCAAACCACCCGCATCGATGTATCGATACCCTCGCGGTAGCGGATACGGATGCTGTAAGCATCAATCGATGCAACAACGCCGTTGGCCGATCCGGTGGCAATCGAACGCATGCCTGTATGTCCAGCGATGTTGGCCCATACGGAGATCACGTCGGACCATGTGTCGATAGGCTGGCCGGCTTCATCTTGAGCTGCTGAGCGCTGCTGGATGGTGATCAAGCGGTTGAGCGTGCCCGCGGCGAGCGTCATACGCCGAGCCCAGCCCGATAAGGCATCAGTAGCGACTGCGCTCCGAACGGCAACGCGATAGCTGCAGCTGTCGTGCCAGCCATGACGTTCTCACGGTTGGCGTAGAGGTGCCCTGTTGTAAGCAGGATAGCCGCGGTGATCGATGGATTGATCACGATGCCAGTGCAAGCCTCCAGAGCTGATGACTTCGCGACCGACAGCTCGGCATTGGCCTTCGTGAACGCGGCATCGCGCGTAATGCCAGGTGGCATCGCTGAGGCCAGCGCAATGGCATTGCCATAGGCGGCGTTCGCGGCGGCCAGATCCGACGATGAGGCCGTGATCGCAGCGATAAGCGCGTCAGAGTCCTTCACCACCAGACGACCGAGGTATTGCCACGCGGCATCCTCGGCGGCATCGAGGTATATCTGCAGCTGCGTGGTGTCATCACTGTCGGCGCGTACATGCGCGGCCGCGATGCTGATATCGGTCAGGGACATCAGCCGGCCTTCTTGCGCCCGCGCATCTTGTTTTCCGGTGCATCGCCGAGCGCCTTGCTTGCCAGTGCGGCATCGGGTGGTATTTCGTCTGCTGGCTTAGCCAGTCGGTTGGACACCAGTTCGGCGGCGTGTGCCTTGTCGGTCACGAAGGCATCGCCGCGCCGTATACGGCGGCCGTCCTTCGCGTTATAAGAAGCGAGAGCGATCAGTTTCATGGGTAGCCGGCCCAGGTTGCCCTGGGCCACTCCGTTGATATGGATCAGCCGCCATCGGCAGCGAAGGTGCCGTTGACGAAGGCCTTGGGACGGCTGACTGCCAGCGCCAAACGCTCTTCGCACAGAACGGTGACCATGTTCTTGACGAAGTTGTCCTGGTCCTCGGTCGACACATAGACACCAGCCTGCTCGCGGTCGAATACGGTTGCGGCAAGCTTGAAATTACCGACCAGGAACTCGTCCGTGCCCAGTGCGAAGGACTGTGCCACCGGAAGACCCCACAGCATCGGAGCGTTGGGCGCGCCTGGGTTGCCGAAGAGGTAGCGGTCCTGGCTATCCTTGGTCAGCTGAAGCTGAGCCCACGCCTGCGGGTTCAGCACGATGCCGTCCGCTGGGTAGTAGGACTGCCACACCTGCAGGATGGCCAGGCGGATGGTGTCGGCGATATTCGGGTTGGTGACCGCAAACGGTGCTGCATATGCGGTCGCCTGCGGGACTAGGCCGAGCAGGTTTTCACCGGTGCCGTCGCCGGCCAGCAGCTGCGCGTCCTCGACCAGCGCCAGACCCTGCGTCAGACGGCCGTCGATGATCGAGCGAAGCTGTGGAAAGTCCGCCAACACCTGTTTGGTCGCCTTCATCCAGTGCGCGATCGTGCGCACAGGCACGTCGACACGCTCGAACGTCAGATCAGATTGCGCCTTAAGGGTGCCTTCGGGCGCCGGTGCGGCGCCGTTGGTGAACAACAGCTCGCGTACCCACTCGATCAGGTTGCTGGACGTGGTGCCCGATCCAAGCAGCTGGCGAACGCTCACCGGTCGCAGGGGATCCTGCACGACACCGGCAAGGCGATCGGACCAGATGCCTGGGCCGCCCGAGCCAGTCACCGAGGTGATGTTCTTCAGCTCGACGATGGGACTGATGCCCTTCGCACCACGGATGCCCTTCTCGGCCCACTCCTTGAACTCGGTATTATCAATCAGCATGTGGCCGGCCGACTTCTCCTGCAGCCGCTTGCCATTGCCGGCCGGCTGGGCCGCACGCTGTTCCAGCTCATGCAGACGCGCGTACATCTTGGCGCTCTTCTCGGCCAGTTCCTGCAGCTCGCCCTTGGTGGATTCCTGCACCTTGCCGTGATTGGTCTGCTCTTCGCCGATCTTCTTCAGCTTCTCCGACACCTCGTCGTAGTGCTTCTTGTTGTCTTCCTTCTGCGACTTGATCGCCTCGAGGATTTCGCCTTTGATTTCGTTACCGTCAGCCATGATGGCTACTCCTTACAGGGATTGAATGGCGGCCAGGATGTCGGCCAGTTCGTTGGTTGCCTGGCTGCCGGACTCGCTCCGGAGCAGATGGCTCAGGCCTTTGCCAGCGATGGCAGCGGCCTGGGACTTGGAGAAGCCTGCCTCGCGCAGGAACTTCTCAAATTCTGGTAGTGCGGGAAGGTTTCCATGGCGCAGAGCGCTTTTCACCGCGTCGATGCGTGCTGCATCGTTCGCAGGGAACGTGACCAGCGAGCATTCCCACAGATCCACGTCGCTGATCGTGCGCACACCGGTTTTTTCGTCGGTGCTACTGCTTCGCGTGACGAAGCCGATGGAAAGGCCCGACAACGCATTCGCTTTCAGCAGCGCATAGGCCTCGCCGGCCTGCTGCACATCGTTTTTCAGAAGCTGACCTTCCACCAACAGGCCGTTGGCGTCCTCGGTCATGGACGTATAGACGCCGATCGGCTGGCTGCTGTCATGCTGCCACAGCAGCGCCGGCATGCGGCCCGCGGCTTTCTTCTCGGCGAGCGACCGCGCGAACGCGCCGGGCGCCACGATGTCGCCGTAGCTGTCCACGTTGCCGAAAACGGATCCGTACCCAGAAAAAAAGCCGTCATCACTGACGGCCTTGACCTGGAACGATAGGTTGCGTGTTTCAAGGCTCATCAGTTGCCCCCTTGCGGTGCGATACCGGGCCTGGCCTGGCCGAGTTTGTCCAGTGGCAACATCGTGCTGTTGGCGAGCAGCTGATTGGCACCAGCGACGCTATCGAGGTCTTCCAGCGAACGCACCTCGTCCGGTGTCATCCATGAATTTCCGATGGCACTGGCATAGAGCGCAGCACGCGCCGCACTATCTCCGCGAAGCAGGCTATTGACGTTGAATTTGACGAAGTAGCGCCCGCGTTCAGCTGGATCAATCAGCTTGGTATTCATCACCTGCTCGATTGAGCGCAGAAGCGGCGCCAGCGTATAGGTTAGGAACTGCAGATTCATGCCTTCCAGCGAGCTAGCCCAGCTAGATGCCTTGTCGGTGTGTCCAATTAGCTGGGGTGGCATGCCGAACCAGCGGCATAATTCCTCGATGTTGAAGCGCCGGCTCTCCAGCATCTGCGCATCGGCTGGATTCATGGTGATGCCGGTATAGTCCATGCCGTTTTCCAGAACCATCACCTTGCCCATGTTCGACGAGCCGGTGAACTGCTGGATGCTGCTGCGGATCTGCTCGCGCTGGTCGGCCTTGAGTGTCTGCGCGTACTTTATGAAGCCCGAAGCAGTCAGGCCGGACTGGAAAATCTTGCTCGCAGCCTCATCGGTGCCGATCGATCGGCCGATGGTCTGCCGCGCCATGGCGATGGGCGACATGCCGACCAGGCCATCAACACCGAAGCCCTTAACATGAAGGATTTCGTCTTGGCTGAAGTCGTCTACCTCATCACCGCGCGCAAATGCGAACCGGATTTCTCCAGTGTCAAGCTGATACGGCGTGGTGAACTCCGGACGTAGAGGATTTAGCGCCACCAGCACGCCGCTGGACATCACTTTACGGCTGTATGCGTTGCCCCATAGGTCGATGCTTGCTACCTGCATGGAAATGAAGTCGAAGGCCGTCATCCAACCATTGGGCCGGTCGTGCAGGATCGAATACAGCGGATAGTCCCGCGCCACCGACCGCTTCCCCGATTTGGACACTTGATAGACCGATAGCGGCAGGGAGGCGATGATTTCTGCCTTTTTCCGCACGCATGCCCACACCGCTCCCTGCTGCAGCGCGCGCGGTACCGTGACCTCTTTGCCAGCATCGCTGTTTGCACGCCAGAACGGCGAGATACCGCGGCCGCCGCCGGTTGCCGGGTACCAACCGCGGCCCAGGCTGCCGAGAAACCCCGAACAGCCGTCGAAAAAGTTGGTCACCGCGCCAGAATTACTCGCCATGCTGTGCCCCGCGTGCGCCGATGTAGGCAATCAGCAGCGAACCCGCGCCACCAGCGATCAGCGCCCAGCCGGTGCCGGCCAGAATGGCGATACCGGCCACGACACAGCCGACACCGACTACCACGGCCGCGCCTAGAAGGATTGCTGGGTACAAGTGATCACCGGTGAGCTGAGGAAGTCAGAAAAATCGTGCTGCGCAGATGATGGGTTAAGCGCCATCAGCGATACCGCGTTGAATGTCGCCATCAGAGGGTCGATTTTTGCAGACCCGCTGGCCTGCTTCGTGATGTTGATGGCATTGCTGGTGACCACGATGCGTGCATTGCCGACGCACCAGTTCATCAGCCCGGTGCCGCCGTGCCAAAATGTGCCCTCGGCGAGCTTTCGCTCTGTAGTCTTGATCGCGCCGCCAAGCTTCCAGCCTTGGCTGATGCCAACGATCTTCTCTTTCGGGATGCCTGAATCTTCCAGCGCATCCAGGATGCCTCCCAGGCCAGCCGGGTCGACACCAACCATGTCCAGCAGGCCGGCGGCGTGGACCTGCTCGACGATACCGGCCAGCTCTTCTACGTCATCGCCGATCTGCTCAACAATCGTCAGGCTGCCAGCCCGGGCGAAGTCCTGCAGGGCCGGCGCAATCTCTTTCCGGCGCTCAAGAACTGATGGATGCGCCCAGGCATGCGCCCAGTGCAGCCAATCCTTGGTGATTTTGTGCCGACCCACCGCCGCGGCGCCGAGCAAGTCATCAAGACCACCACCATCGATTCCGAAGTCGATAACCTCGGACCACTCCAGCAGGTATTCGAACGTGACATCGCGCTTTGCCTGATGCTCCCAGAAATCTGCGCCAGCCCACCGGTCCGAGCGCAGTGCAAGGCCGATTTCTACGTTGCCGTGCTTCGCCATGAAGCCGCGAAATGATGCCTCGCCCTCAGTCTTCGACTTCTGAAACTCGCGCCTTAGAAACTCTTCGTCGACCGAATATCCCAGGTTCGGATTCACCATACTGAGGTTTTCGACCAGCAGGTGCTGCCCCGTCCGAACCATCTCGGGCGGATGCTCGAAGATCACCGGCACGAAGCGTTTGTCCTCGATCTTCCCATCACGCACGTCGCGCGCGTACTGCAGCTTCTGCTTGAATACGCCAGCCGGAGGGTCATCCGACTGCGTAGTCAGGTAGATCACGAAGCCCTCGGGCCGCGAAGCCAAGCCGCCGATCGCTTCCCTCAACATGTTCTCGGCGTTGGCTTGCTTGCCGAATAGCCAAAGCTCGTCCACCAGCGTGCCGATGCTCTTCTTGCCGCCCACCGTATTGGAATCGGCGGCTACCACCTTCAGCATGGCATCGCTCTGGCGGTGGCTGATGGTCTTTATGTGCGTCTGGACGTGCAGCAGGTCTTCCAGCTCTTCGTCGTGCTTCACCATATCCCGTGCTGGGGCAAAGGCGTTATTGGCTACCTCGATCGTAGGCGCCAAGATGGCGAACTCGCCTGACTGGCGCCAGTTGAGGATCACTGCTGTCATCATGATGCCAGCGGCGATCGTTGATTTGGAATTCTTCTTCGGCAAGCAGACAAACCACTCGGTGATCAGCCGCCGACCACTCTCTGGTTCATAGGCTCCGAAGATCGAAGCTACTAGATCGAATACCCACTGCGCGCATGATTCGCCAAACGTCGGGCTGCCCGGCGCATCAACGATTTTCAACTGCTGGAATACCTCCAGCGCTTGCGCAGCTTGCTCCGGGAAGATCGGCGGCGGGATGATCGAACCACCCGATTGAAGCTTTTCAGCCCAATCGACGCAGGATGTCTGCCATTCCATCACTTGCCGCCAGGGATCAGGCGCAGGGGGGGTGCTGCGGCACCAAATTTGCCGCCGGCCGCCTTAGATGCGGCGTCGCCCTTCGCTCCCTTTTTGCCAGCCTCAGGAATGCGCGCATACCGGAATGGCAGCACGGCTTTTGCCGCATTGACCTGCACCACTGTTGCATCGACGCGACCAAAAGCGATGTCCTCTAGTCGCTGCAGTAGATCGGACGGCCCTGCAGATGCAGGAGGTGCCACATCCGAAGGCTTTTTCTTCGGCCGGCCAGCGCCAGGGCGAGCGCCGCCGGCACCTTTGCGTGCCCCGCCGCTCTTACCCTTCACACCTGCCATTTGCTGATTTCCTTTGAATTTGGCGAAAAAATCTGTGCGTGCGGGAACGGTCGGTTTCCATGCGCAGATACCATGAACTTTTAGATCCCCCCCATGCCGCCGAGGTCGCGCCGCGTCTTGGCCTTGTGACACTCGATGCACATCACCTGACAGTTATCGGCTGTGTCTGCGCCGCCATTGACCAGTGCGACTACGTGATCCAGCTCGAACTCATGCATGTCGACAAGTCGCCCACATGCAACGCAGTGTGGGTCGCGTGACCACACAGCCAAGCGCCGGCGCTGCAGCTGGCGTCCAGCCATGCGCCGATCGCTCAAGCTTGGCGGCTGGAACACGCTGCGACCTGGCAGCGTCTGCACGCGCGGTTTGAGCGTGCTCAGACGACCCATGAGCGATCAGCCAGGCGCACCTGCAACCGATGAAGTGCTGATCACACCTTGAGCCTTGAGTGCTGCCAGCACACCCTCGATCGTGCCAGTGACATCCTCGGCAGTGCCGGCAGCCTTGGCCACATAAGCCTGGGCAGCCTGAAGCTTTGCGGCTCCATCGGAATCCGGAAACAGGGCCTCAACAAGGGTCACCGCCTGCACAGCAGCGGATACGATGGGATTGATATGCAGCAGCGCGCCAGCGACAGACGAAAGCAGGGACATATGTGCGACCTCAGTGGTTGCGGTGATAACCGCGGGTTGTGGTTCCGGCTCAGGGACCGGAATGTTTGTGGGTTGCGGATCCATAACCGGCGCGGTGGGCGCCGGTGTTCGGCCAGCGAATAGCGCGCCAAACGCCTGATCGTTGATCAGCACCAGCGCGATGGATGCGATGCTTGCGACCACGCCGGCGATCTGCGCAGCAAGGTCGGGCTTGTTGATGCCGACAATGCCCAGCACCAGCGTCAGAGCGCCGGCAATCGTGCTGCGCTCGGTGAGTTTGCCCAGCAGCTTGCGTACAAATGCAGCCTGCGCCGTATTGAGCTGGATCATCGGCGGTTATCCTCTATGCGGCGGTTGAGGCAGTCGTACATCAAGGCCTCGTAGCGATTGCGTGCGTCGATCAGCTTGTCAGCCTCGCGCTGTGTAATACCCTCAGCGGCTTGCTTGCCATGCTCGATACCTAGATAGCCGCAGCCAGGCCCGATCAGCGCGAGGCCGGCGGCAACAATCGCGTTGCGTGGCCGCGTGTATAGAAACGACTCGCTGCGTCTATCGCTTGCACGTCGCTTGATCATCGGTATTTGGCCGGCAGCTCGTGTAGCTCACGGACCGCCCAGGTAAACATCGGCTCGTCGATTATCTGGACCGTCTCGATGAGACTGCCATTTACCTTTGACGGCTCGTAAGACGTGGACTCCTGGATCATCAGACAGATCATCGCGAGCCGGCGAGACAGTCCATCGCGCTCCAGCAAGATCACTTCGGCCGATCGCACATGCGCCCTTGCATTAGCGACAAGATTACGCGCTGCCTCAGGCACGTCCTTGACATCCGCCACCAGATCAATCGCCTGGGCGGCGTGCATCAAGTCCTTATATGCCGGATGCTGGATCACGATTTTTTTCCGCGCCGTCACGCGGGGCGCTCGAACAATGCGCGCTCAGCTGCGCGTCGCGTCACAAGGCCTGGCAGAGTTACACCGCCGGCCATAGTCCAGTAAGTAAATTGCCTTGCCGCTGCCATGTAGCCGCCGCTATTGAGCATGCGCAGCATCGTTGACGGCTCGCCGTTGCTTAGCACGACAAAGCCCGACTTGCCACCCTTGCGACCCGGTCCGACGTTGAAAACAAAGCTCACCAGAGCGTCGAACTGATTTTGATTGAGCGGCACGCGCACGGCCGCGATCACGATTGCCGCCGCATCAGCGAGGTCTGCATCCAGCCGTGCATCGGCCTCGGCCTCGGTGATCACAAGGCCGGCGCGAACTCCTTTTGTCGAGCCATAACCGATCGTCCATGGCGCGGCACCAGTGCCAGGATCGGGATAAGCGGACAGGCGCAAGCCCTCCGACGCCATCACTAAGGCGCGTGCGTTGTTACTTGGCTGCATGTCCGGTCTCTCATAGGACCAAGCACAGCCAGTGCGCGACCGGGGAGTGGTCTGCCGCGAGGGGAGCGCGGTGCACAGGAGCATCAGCGGCGCCTCGCGGCGTGGCCACAACTGATGCTCAGCGGGCTTGGTTAAAACGAAAAAGCCCCGGCTTTTGGCCAGGGCTTTGTTGTGTGGGTCGTATGACTAGGCGCGAGTATCCACACCAAAATTGCGCAATCAAGCCCTCTCAGCAATTTCATGCTCAAGCATCGCGATTGAGTCCGCTACATCCAGGTGGTCACTAAATGAGATATGGAGCCAAGCGGCAACGTGAATCTTGGCGATCCGCAGGTGATGGCTGTAGCGCGTCGTCTCCATGCGGTGACCGATCTGCCGCAGCCGCTGCAGCCGCACATCACGCGCTACATCTCCGCTGAAGTATTCGCACCGAAGCACTGCTGCCGGAGCATCCCCGCCCTTTTGGGCTTCAAGCATCACCACTGCCTTATTGACCTCATCCGCCGCCGCGTCTGTAACTACCCTGGCCGGATTGAGACCGTCAGGGGGTCGGCCGTGATACTTCATCAGTTGCGCTAGTGGGCTTATGCCATGCCATCCATGGTTTTCGTAGCGCCCACCGCCGTATTCCTTGGCCCAGTCCATTAGGCGCGACTCTAGGTCAGTGGTGCGATTCATGGCGTCCCCTTTAGCTTGTCGTGATCGATTTCGAAGGCGGTGCCGAGCGTGCTCAGGCAGCGCGGAAAAACTCGGCCCGTCACGCTGCACGCCGATAGTCCCCATCCGTGTACTGCGTGTTTGCAGGCGCCGCAGCCGCCTAGGCGATATACGGCGGCAAGCGTGCGGCGCGCTATGTGGATTTCCGCGGCGCGCTCTGGCCGGGTGTGTGCGTGGCCAGTCATCAAATGCGCACCCGCTTGCGGCAGTGGCGGCAGACATGTCCGACTTGCACTGGCGCGACCTGGATCATCAGCGATCGGCCGTAATCAGCATTTGGTGGATACCAGGCAATCCGCATCACCGGCATCCACGCATGCAGGCCGATGCGGCAGAGGATGCTCATGCCACCACCTCGCTCTCGGTTATGCGCGTCATCGCCACAGGATTGGATGGCGAGTCGAGCCTTCGCAGCTGGTCGTCTCGGCAAGCGAGGTAGCCGCCATGGAGTCGCACGATGTAATCGAGACCAGTCTGGGTGTGTACGTCGACGCCATGAAGCACGAAATTGGCGCCGGCCGGCCAGGGCCCAACGGCAAAGACCACACACTCGGAGCCTGCCAAGTGGGCGTTTTCGGGGCCTCCCGGCACCATGTAGCGGGCCAGCTCGCCCGCCTGGAAGCGCAGGCCGCTCATGCGGCTACCCCGCGCGCCGCCGCATCCACCGCAACCCACGTCGCCGGCTTACCGCGCTCGCGCAGGTCGCGTCGCGCCTCTCCACGCAACAGCATGTAGCGAAGGCAGCACTCCAACCCGTGGTGCTCGATCCCGATCAAGCCGGCCAGCTGCGGCACCGTCTTGGGGCCATCGGCCGTGTGCATCCGCACTTTGGCTATCAGCGTCTTGTTGAGCTTGTGGGTCATTGCCCATCCCTCCCGCGGTTGTCGTCATTGCCCGTCAAAGTGATCACCACCGCGCCGCCCTTGCGCGGCGTGTCGCGCACCATCGGGTGAGAGACGAATCGCTTGTCGTCGATACCCAGTGCGTCGGCGATCCCGTCGCGGTAGGGCTTGCAGCGCGCAAGCATGTTGTCGTCGTCGGGCAGCCGGCGCGTCGGCGGGTAGAAGTCGATCCACAGGTGCAGCCGGCCGGATGGCAGCGTGATCGACTTACATCCGGCGAGGATGGCCATGGTGTGGCCTTCGGCCCTGGCGCGCTTTGAGGCCTTGGCCTTGCGCGACCAATGCACGCGCGCGTTGGGCGACAGGTCTTTGCTGGGCCATGGCAAAGTGATTCGCATCATGCTGCCAACCCTCCCCTGATTGCCTCTTGAGTCCGAAGGCATCCCTCGGCGTGCATCAGCCGGAGCGCCTCGCGGGTGTGTTCGGTCTTCGTGCGAAAGTCGATCGCGTCATGGCACGCGCTGCACGCCCACGCGCCCATCGCGTCGCTGGGTTTAAGGCCCGTGCCGCTGTACCCGGATAGCCTGTAGTGCGCCAGCACCGTGGTGTCGGTGCGGCCGTTGCAGACGCCGGGGACGCGCACAAGGCATGGCATGCCGGCGGCGGACCGGCGCGCGGCCGTCATCTTGGGTCGGCTCGATCGCATGCGACTGGCGCGCGCCTTGAGCGGAGCCTGGGCCTTGAGTGGCGTCTTGCGTTGCAGGCGCTTGGAGGTCTTCATTAGGCCCTCCTTCGCGGCAGCGGGGCGTCCTCGGGAAAGGCGAGCTGCACACCACGACTGGCGTACTCCCTCTGCACATCCTCGAGGTACCGGCTGAGCTGGGCCGTTGTCATAAGGCTGGTAACCGGCAGAAACCGCATCGCGCGAAGCTTCTGCTCGTAGGTCAGGTGTGTCTTGATCGCCGCGTCGTACATCTCGCGGAAATCGTCATCACCGGCGCGCAGGATCGGCACGCCGAACCGAAGCTTGCATTCCGCCTTCACGCCCTCGGCGGTGTCCTCGCGAAGCTCACGCGCGATCTGCTCGTACCAGGCATGCGATATCGCGTTCTGGTCAAGCGTCCGATCCTTGCCAGTCTTCACGGTGACGCGCAGGTAGTGGTGCTTGTTCCACGCCTCACGGATGTCACCGAGGATCACCTGCAGGCGCTCGGCGCTGTTAACGACGACCGCGCTCATGCGGCCACCGCCACAAGCCGATCGGCGGCCGGCACCACGCCGAATTTGCGCGCCGAAAGCTCGCCGTTGCATGCCAAGCACCGACCGAACCAGATGCGCCCGCGCGCAACCGGCCAGAATTCGCGCGTCGCCGGATGCCAGCTGTCCGGACCATAGCCGAGATGCGCGCAGCGCGCGCACTGCCGGTATTCGCCGTCAATCCGGGATTGGAAACTGCTCAACGCCCTGCCCTCTTTCGGTGTTTGATTTCGCGCGCGACTTGGACCGCGCGGCCTTGGAGCATCTGCGACAAATGACGCATGCATGCCTCGATGGCGATCAGCTGCGCCGTGGTGAGCGCGGCAAGGTCGATAGAGTGCTGGCGGACTTGTTGGGTCATTGGCGACCACGCCCAAAGCCGCGACTTGGGCGCGATGGTTCCATGGCTGCCGGCGCCTCGGGCCAGCCGTCGTGGTAGTCGTCCATACGCATCTGGTCGAAGCGGTTGGCCAGCGCGATACGGTCACCAAGCTTCAGGTTTCGACCCTTGGCCGGGATGACCTCGACCAACCCCGACATATGGGTTTCGGGGTCGTAGTAGTCCTCGCGGTGCAGGAACAGCACCACGTCAGCCTTCTGCTCGATCTCGCCGGACTCGCGCAGATCGGTGAGCCCTGGGCGCTTGTCAGCTCGGCTTGCGAGCGCGCGATTGAGCTGCGCAAGCAAGATCACCGGGCACTTCAACTCCTTGGCCAGCGTCTTCGCGCCCTGGGCAATGCGCCCGTACTCGTGGCGGGTTTCGGCCTTTCGGTCCGTGCCCATGTCATGCATGTGATCCACGACGATCAGGCGCAGCGGCTTCTGCATGTGCGCGCGCCGTGCTCGCGCCATCAGTTGCTCGATCGTCAGGCCCGGCGTGTCGTCGATCATCAGCGGGGCCGACAGGATCGATCCCGTCGCCGCCGTCAGTCGCGCCCAGTAGGTTTCGGCATCGTCGTGTGCCTGGCCGGGGTTCTCGACCCACTCGTGCGGGATCTGGCCTACCGCAGCTACCGAGCGCGCCATGCATTCCTCGGCGGTCATCTCAACGGAGAACACGGCCGTGCGCTCACCGCGGATCGCCGTGTGCAATGCCGTTTGCAACGCGAAGATAGATTTGCCCATGCTCGGTCGCGCACCGACGATGTACAGCACGCCGTCGCGCAGCCCCTTGGTGCATTTGTTTAGCTCCAGCCATGGCCACGGCAGGCCGAGCAGCTTCGGACCCTGCTGATATCGCGCCATCAGCTCGGCGTGCATGCGGGTCATGCCTACTTTGGCCGACTCCAGGCCGCCGCGCAGCTTGCTCGACTGCATCTGCGCCAGATCGTGCGCGGCGACGCCTGCAATGCTCTGGCTGTCTGCGCTGTTCGCGTAGGCGCCGCTGACAATCCGCGTACCCACGTCGATCAGACTGCGCAGTTTGGACCGCTCCGAGACAATCTCGGCGTAGGACACGATGCTGCTGGCGCTCGCTGTCGCGTTGGACAGGTCGATCAGGTAGCCGATGTTGCCCAGCATGTCGGACAGGCCGTTGGCCTCGAACCAGTCGGCCATGGTCACCGCATCCACCGGCGCACCCTTTTCGATCAGGCCGCAGATCGCCCGGTAGATCAGCCGGTGATCCTGCCGGTAGAAATCATCGGCGGTAAGCCAGTCGATGATCTTCACCAGCGCTGTCGGGGCCAGCATCAGCGCACCCAGCACCGACTGTTCGGCCTCGACCGAGTGCGGCGGAATCATCGGGTCGAGCATCGGCGCGTTCATGCCACGCTCCGATTTTCGTACTTGCCCTCGATGACCTTGACCAGATTTCCGGCCTCAATCAGCCACTCGAAATCGCATCCGGTCCAGCGAGCATCTCGCCCGGTCAGGAAATCGCTCTTGGCGACGAAGGCGAAGTACTCGTCCCACCAACTCACATCCTGCCGCTCCGCGTCCTCGGTCCAGCGCGCCTTGAGCTTCCGGCGCCGTGCATCGGTCATTACCCGGACATCGGGGAGCATGGGTAGGTGGGTGCGGTAGGCAGCCAGGATCACCTTGACCGGGATCAACCGACTGACCTGATCTCCACCTTTCTCGACTTCGGACTGATCGCCGTCGTCGCCAGACGACAATGTCTTTTCTTCTTCTACTCTCCTCTCCTCTCCTCTGTCGTGACCATCCGTGACATCGCGTGACATGACATCTTGTCCCGCATGTCCACGACGCGCTTTATCGTCCGCATCGCGCTCACGCTGCGCGCGCTTCCGATCGGCCGCGGTTACGTCCTCAGCCTTGGGCTGCCTACGTTTCCAGGCGATCAATACTTGGCCGTCAAGGGTCTTCCCCTGCATGGCCTCGCGAATGGCGGCCACTTCGCTCTCATCGATGTCCAGTGCGGCGGCGATGTCTTCATCCACCCATCCAGACAATTCACCGCGCGGCGTTGACTGTGACGCTCTCTCCATCATGGCCGCCCAAACGGACACGACGTGACCGATCGTGACTTTCCGTGACAGTGAATTTCCGGCACGCATAGCCACCACTTTCCACTTCGGGTCAGTGACAGTTCCGTGGTGCCAGCGATACCAGTGTTCAGTTGCCATGATTTCCTACCGTCCTACATGCCCGCGAACCGCCAACCCGGTAGGCTCGGGCTGTCCACCGGTGATCAAGCCGGCGTTAGGCGGGACGGAAAAAAGAGACGGCTGCCGTGCAGCCCTAGGCGTAGCCAGGGCCATTTCGGCAGCAGTAATTTCGTCCGGGGTGTGTTCCTTGTCGGCCTCAGCGACGGCGCGCCGGAGGTTTGCAATGGAGTTCTTGAACCACGCCTCGGACCTTGTCATCACTTGTCTCCGGGTGAACTTTTGAGGGCCTTAAAAGGCACCACGCGGCCCTCCTTCGGAGGGGGCTCAAGGCCGGCGTCGAGCGCCGACTTGATGCCTTGCTCAATGAGCGCAGGCACAGTCATTCCTCGGCGCGCAGCTTCGCGCTGCCAGCGCCGGTTAATGGAATTTGAGTAAGTCAGATCGAATCCGTTCGAGTCTTGCTCATCCGTGAATACGGCCCTCACGAGGCCCTCGCGATGGAGTCGAAGTCGCCGTCATGCTTCTCCAACAGTTCGAGGGCGAGAACTGACAAGTCGTGCAGCAACGTAGCCTGCTGGCGTCGCGTGCGAATAGCCATCTGTTCAATGCGCCGCTGGTCGATCGTGTCGAACCGCACACGATGGATGTTGGCCCGTCGATGTAGTGGATTCTTGTACGACATAGGGGAGGCTCGGTATGGCAAGTGATCTTTCGATCGTGGAAGAACTGCGCAGGCCCGAATGGATCAGCGCGGATGAGTGGTCGGAGTTACTTGAGCTTGCGGCACTACGTCGGGCGCTTGCTCGCGATCACGACGATCAACCTCAAGACGGAGGGCCTGCAACGTGAAGGCGATGCCACCAATGAAAGAAAGCAGCATCAGGAAGATGGCCAGTGCGAGCGGCATGTCAGCCCTCCTCACGGCGAGGTTTCAGCAATGCCTTCAGCTGCCGGTTCTCGCGCTGTTGTTGGTGCAGGCTCTCGGCGTGCGCGTCAGCGTTCCAGCCCATGTGCCAGCGGTGGCAAAGCCAGATGCCGATGGACATGCAGATGGCTCCGACGACAAGAGCCGTCAGGAACATCGCCAGGAAAAGATCGGTGTCGGTGGAGGCGAGCATCTAGGCTGCCCTCGCCTTCTTTGCCTTCGGGGCTTCACCGAAGACGTCGGGGCGGAGGTCGTATCGAGTGACCTGACCCTTGGTCGATTCCTCGATTTTTATGCAGTGCTGAGGCGCTACAGGTCTCCGCCCAGCACACCATTGCCAGACGAGCGGCTGAGTCACCCCAACTGCGCGCGCAAGAGCGGCCTGACCGCCCGCCAGCTTCGTTGCCACTTGGATTGCGGTATTGTCCATGAGCAAACGTTAGCATCGCTAAACGTGCGATGCAATAGCGTTGCTAACTTTTACCAAGCTAGGCTTGTGACGTGTCAACCCTTGTCAATTAGCATTGCTATATGACTAGATATTCCGATGAATTCGCTGCTGCACTAGGCAAAGCGGGCATGAGCCAGAGGCAGCTTGCAGCCGCCCTAGGCGTAACTGCTGCCAACATCAATCACTGGAAGTCTGGCCTACGCCCAATTCCCGCCGACAAGGCAATGACGATAGCAAGGCTGATTGGGTCGGCTCCGGAGCGGATCAGCAAGGATTTCGCACAGATCGCATCCACGTCTGGCTTTGAGACGAACGGCTCTGCTGAGCCAATCTCAAACGGTGAAGCGACCGAAGCGAATGCTCTCCCTCCGGGCATGATGCGCGTGCCCATCCGAGGGAGTGCGGTCGTGGGTGTAGATGGATTTTGGACGGGGCTAGAGTCAGAGGACGACTTAAGCTATGCGGTGATGACTAAGGATCCGGCAGCCTATGCAATACGGATCACCGGACGACGATACGCGCCGGTCATCAGTCCCGGCGAGTGCGTCCTTATTGAGCCTGGGAGTCCCCTCCGCGTCGCCCGCAAGGCCCTTGTCGTCTTGCATGACGGGCGCCACGCCATCCGCAACTATCTAAGCCACGATCGCGGCGTCTGGACCTTCACGGCCGTACTCGATAGCAACGATGTACTCGAGCTGCCGGATGGCGAGGTGAAGGCAGTACTCCGCATCATGTCGACGTTCGACACTGAATGATCAACATATAAGCCCGCTCTGGCGGGCTTTTTTGTGACTCAGTTAAGTGTCCATGAATGCGCGCGCCATAGAGATATGGCGCCAGGCATCCAATCGCGGTGACGGCCAGCCGAGCCGCCGATTGTTTCGCTCTTTAGGGCCACAACATAAACGCAAGCTGAATACTTCGCCCTGAAAGTTAGCATTGCTATTGCTCTAGCAATTTAGCGTTGCTAATCTTTCTCCATCGACCACGCAACGTGGCATGGAGACAGGCAATGCCCATCTACCTCCCCTACGCCCGCCAGGAACGCGACTGCTACCGCGGCGAGATCGTCAACGAGTCCGGCAAGTGCGTGTATCGCACCCGGCACGTCTACACCGACGCCGACATGGCGCGCAGCGCTGCCCAGCAGCAGTGGGATGCCAAGCAGCGTGAAGAGGTGGCGGCATGAAGAAGGTCGAGGTCGGCTTCGGCCATGAAGTGCGCGTCAGCTCTGCTTTCGGGTCCCTTATTTCGGACGTCTATTTCAGCACTGGCGCGATGATGATGTGCATGACTGCCGATGAGGCCGATGCCGTCGCCGATGCGCTGAAGGAAGCAGCCACAGAATCACGCGCGAAGCCGCCGCAGAAGGCGGTCGCATGAACTACGCCACCAGCTACCAGCATTGCGCGAACGGCGGCAATGATGACTTTCATGCCCGCGAAGTGCGCAGTTACATCATCGCCGATCGGACGCCCGAAGTCGCGAAGACCATCGTCGCGGAATGGACGGCCAACAACGACGAGCTTTGCGAGTTCATCCGGGACGCTGTCTATTCGATTCCCGATGCCGAACTGGCCGCGGCGTGGCGCGACAAGGATCACGCCGAGCTTGGCCGTCTGATCCACGCGGCAACGCTGCGCGGGATGGACGAGAAGTCCACCGACGCTGCCGTCGAGCGCTTACAGGTATCGCTGGCATGAGCAATGCCATCCGATCAACCAGTCGCACAAGCGAGCCTTGCCTAGCTCGGCGCCAACCGGCATTGCGGCTCGTTGAGCCTGCGCCCGAATTGCCGCCTCTGATCAGCGAAGACAGCGTAGCCGGCTGGCTCTGCTTGGCACTGATCGCCCTGGCCACCGTCTTGATCGTCTACCTCCGGATCACCGGCGGACTTTGATTTATCACACCGCGCCGGCGGATTCCGGCAAAGGAATTTCGATGAACGCTCCAGCAACGCAACAGGTCGCGGTCGTGTCGCAGCCTCGCCAGCAGCTCGACCTCAGCCCTCAGACGTTTGAGCAGGCTCTGACGTTCTGCGATTACCTTGCGGACAGTGACTTGGTGCCGAAGGACTTCAAGGGCAAGCCGGCCAACTGTCTGATCGCGATCCAGTGGGGCGCCGAGCTTGGGTTGAAGCCGCTCCAGGCTTTGCAGAACCTGGCGATCATCAACGGCCGTCCTGCGCTGTGGGGCGATGCGGTGATCGCGCTGGTGCGCAGCTCGCCGCTGTGCGAATACATCGCAGAGGCCGACGACGGGAAGACTGCGACCTGCAGGGTCAAGCGCCGCGGCGAAGCCGAAGCCATCCGCCAGTTCAGCATGGATGACGCCAAAGCCGCCGGCCTACAGGGAAAGTCTGGTCCCTGGACACAGTACCCCCAGCGTATGCGCCAGATGCGCGCTCGCGCATTTGCCCTGCGCGACGTCTTCCCCGACGTGCTGCGCGGCATGCCCATCGCCGAAGAGGTTATGGACATCTCGAACGATCCGGTGAAGGCCGTGGTTACCGTGCAGCAGTTGCCCGAGCTGCCGCTGTACTCCGCAGCCGACTTCGCCGCGAACCTGCCGAAGTGGTGGGGAATCATCGCCAGCGGGAAAAAGACCGCGGACGACCTGATCGCAACACTTCAGACGCGTGCGCGCTTCACGACCGGCCAGCTGGACGAGATTCGTAATCCGCCGACCGATGTGGACGATCCGCAAAGCGACGTCGCTGCCGCCGCCGGTGGCCTCACTCAGATTGCCCTGGAGGGCTGAGCATGAAAACCGTGAGCCTGATTCAAGGCACGCCGGAATGGCGCGCCCACCGATCGTTCTACTTCAACGCTAGCGATGCCCCGGCCATGCTTGGCGTATCCCCCTACAAGACGCGTGATCAGCTGATCCGTGAGAAGGCGACTGGCATCACGCCCGAAGTCGATAGCGCAACCCAGCAGCGCTTCGATGACGGCCACCGCTACGAGGCACTGGCCCGGACGCTTGCTGAGTCGATCGTGGGCGATGAACTGTTCCCGTGCGTCGGCGTCGATGGCAAGTTCTCTGCCAGCTTCGACGGCCTGACTCTTCTGGAAGATGTTGCGTTCGAACACAAGTCGCTTAATTCCGACCTACGCATTTCGCTGTCGCACGAAGGCGCAACTGGCGCAGCCCTGCCGGAGCACTACCGCATCCAGATGGAGCACCAGTGCATGGTATCGGGCGCTGAGCGCGTGCTGTTCATGGCATCGAAGTGGGACGGCGAAACGCTGGTCGAGGAATGCCACTGCTGGTACACCGCGGACCTCGAGCTGCGCGCCCGCATTGTCGCCGGCTGGGCGCAGTTTGAGGCCGACGTGGCCGCGTATCAGCCCGAAGAAACGGAGCCGGCGGTGATCGCCGTCGGTCGCGCCCCGGAGCAGCTCCCGGCCCTGCGCGTCGAAGTCACTGGCATGGTCACGGCCAGCAACCTGACCGAGTTCAAGGCCAACGCCCTTGCGGTGATCGGCGGCATCAACCGCAACCTTCAAACCGACGAAGACTTCGCGAACGCCGACAAGACGGTGAAGTGGTGCAAGGACGTCGAAGAGCGCCTGGAACTTACGAAGCAACAGGTTCTTGGTCAGACGGCCGACATCGCCGCTGTGTTCCGGACAATGGATGAAGTGGCGGAAGAAACGCGACGCGTGCGCTTGGAGCTTGACCGCCTGGTCAAGGCTGAGAAGGAGCGCCGCCGCAGCGAGATTGTCGCCGATGCCGTGTCCTCTGTCCGCGCTCACTACGACGCCATCAATGCCACCTTGGGGCAGCACGCCATCCAAGCACCGGCCAGCCTGCAAAGCCAGGTGGGCGAAGCGATCAAGGGAAAGAAGACCCTGATTAGTATCCGCGAGGCGGCAAACTCCGCCGCAGCGAATGCAAAGATCGATTCGAGCCAAGTCGCCGAGCGTGTCCGCGCCAACGTCGCGGCACTGGCCGAGTACCCCGAACACGCGCACCTCTTCGCCGACCGCGTGCAGTTGTGCGCCACGAAGGTCACCGAGGATCTTCGCAATCTCGCCGTCGCGCGCATCGCCGATCACCGCGCCAAGGAAGAGGCCCAGCGCGAGAGTATCCGCCAGCAGGAACGGGAGAAGATAGATCGCGAGCGCGAGGAAGCGGAGCTCGCACGCGCCGCGGTCGAGCCCGCCGCTCCGGCTATGGAGCCCGATCAGCCACCGGTGGCCGCCCCGCCCGTCCTGTCGCCAGCACAAGAACGGGTGCATGGGCTTGTCGAGTCGATATCGCGCCTTGACCCGTCCCCCGCGCCGGCACCGATCACACGCGTGACAGTGAAGCTCGGCGATATCAACGCCCGTATCGCTCCGCTGTCGATCACCGCCGATGGCCTCGCCACGCTGGGCTTCAAGCCGGTGGGCACCGACCGTGCCGCGAGGCTGTACGCCGAAAGCGACCTCATCGCGATCTATCGCAGCCTGTATGGCGTGATCCAGAACGCGGCCAAGGCCGAGAGCAAGGCCGCATGACATGGCGCGGACGGGCGACCTCTTCGAAGGCGTGTTCGACAACCGAATCACCGGCTGCCGCGAAGTTTGGCGTGACGGCGAGATGCGGAGGTTTGCTCGGCGCAATGCAGTTGGCACCGACGAAACCCAGTGGCGCGAATTGCATGCGCCGTGGGGGCACTACCCCGACCTTCCCGCGAATGCAGGAAGACCTAATTTTCCGCTCACCTGGAGCAACGAGGCGGATCCGGCGCAAGTGCAGGTGACGAGCATGCCGGCGGGAGCGACGACGCGGTAATCGCGGCACGAGAACGTCTGGAGCCAGTAGGTCGCAGAACGACGTGACAGCCGGAGAGACGGCACTGAACACCGCTGCGCAAAGCGACCCGCCGCCACCTCGGGCAATAGGTGGCACAGACCTGGGCACTTGGGAGCACGCGCCAACGGCGGCGCGGAGTAAGCCGGGGCGGGCAGATAGGAGACGGGCCGAGCAGCCCAACCCGAGTGCCCAGGTCTGTATGGCAGAGCGGCGTGGAGCGTTAAGCCAAGAAGCGCCGAGTTGGTAACCGGACAACGCGCCCGTCTCTGGCGACAGGGGTAGCCCCTGGCTCTGCCACCCAACACCACACGCCGGCGCGCCGGCACAAGGACCGATTCATGTCCCACATCACCATCAACTCGAGCGCAGCCCGCTACGAAATCTCCGAAGACGGCACCACCGTCACCGATCACGCGACCGGCCTGATGTGGGCGCGCGACGAGTTGCCCAGGCAGGACTATGCCTCTGCCGAGAAGGCCGTATCGGACTTGTGCTTGGGCGGCTATAGCGACTGGCGCCTGCCTGAGCGTGCCGAGTTGCTGACGATAGTCGACCTGGATCGCCACGAGCCGGCAATCGACACGGCGGTGTTTAAGAGCGCCGGCGACTGGACGTGGACTCGCACGCCCTGCGCGTGGCCCTCGGGTCACGTTTGGCTCGTCTACTTCGGCGACGGCGGCGTCAACGACCTCCGCCGGTACCACGGCGCGCTGGCGCGGGCGGTCCGGGCGGCGCCGGCCGGTCAGTGACATGCGCCAGCAGCCCACCCATCCCAATCAGGCCGCCGACCACATGCGCTGGTTCTCCGCGCGCGACGCTGCCGTGAGTATCGCGCCCATCGCACCGCCGCGCTGCAGCCAGTGCGCCAAGTGGACGCCTGACGCCATCAATCCCGCCGCCGGTATGGGCTGGTGCTCGCATCGCGACCAGGGGCGCTACCCGGGCGTCGTTGGCTGTGGCAAGTGGGTGGCTGCGTGAGCCTCGTCATTCACCAATGCAACCCAAGTTGGGCACGTAACCCAACGCATATCCAGAGGCAGACAGGAGCGCAAGCCGTGACCCACCGCCGGATCGTAGCGAAGTCTTTGCGCTCAATCAGGCGCAAGATTGAGCGCAACGTACGCAGCATCATTCGGCCAGCACAAGAGCTTGTCTTTCTTGGATTTGGCAAGCTTTGCGATCACAAGGACATATGCTCCTGCGAGACGATCGAGATCCTCAATCTCGAAGCGCGCCTTCAAATCCTTATAAACCTGACCAGGGAGTCGTACGCTGAAGTCTCCTCGGCTGCCTGTGTTAAGCCAAATTCCATCGCTGCCAGCGCTCTCGGCGGACCGAACCAGACCCCAGTAACCACGAAAATCCAGGTGCATGGAGGAATCAATGTTGCCAAACGGCACAAAGAACTCTTTAGCGCTAAGTGTCAGCTGACCAGGCAACTCAACAATCGCTGTCGAGTTGCGAAAATCTTCCGAATGCATAAGCAATCGGAGCAGGCCCGTGAGTCTTTTGTGGCTCTTGGCATGCCGTATTCCAGTGCCTGTGCCGAACGTCTTGCCATGTCCTTGCCGTTGCTCAGCCCCACCAGCCGCGGCTACCCGCTCGTCATCCGCACCAAAGCGCAGGTCAACCATTATGTGGTCACCCGTATTTGCCAGCTCGTCCGCAACGTCGGAACCATCGGTGCCCCAAGTGCCGGAGTCAGCGCTGCCGAATTCGCATCCATCGGCGTGTGGACGGGCTCCAAAACAGGCCGAGCGCCCCGAAGTGGAAGCCCGCCGAAAGTAAGCCGGCCCACGACACCCCTTGCAGGAGAGGTCCTTGCGCAATCGTTCGAGCTCACGCATTGGGAGCTGCGCAAACTGTGCAGCGTAGTAGATCTCCCCATCCAAATTACACACAGCGATGTCCATGGCTCCCTCCATAGCTGTCGTTGCTCTGACGTAGATTCTAAGCAAATACGGTCTGTGCACGCGATGGCCACCGGCAAGACGGTGAAGCCATGAGGCCGATCCAGCATCTGGTTAATGTAAGTGGCGG
>JBEVMS010000006.1:0-6221 GCA_040508515.1 Dyella sp.
GCACCTTTCCAAAAAAGGTTAGGCGTCAAACATCCTCTTGTAGAGGGTATCACTGCATTTTTTGGCTAGGCATCCAAAGAACAAATTTGCACTCCAAACAGACCCACAAAAAACCACAAGACAAGAGCTTCCAATGTGATGCCAGTCTTGTTGGTTGTCTGGATAAGGGGAGGTGCAATGTCATTCAGCATCAAGCCATAGTATAGGACGGGTATGATGGCCGACGCGCCGCGAATAGCAGGGGTTTCATTGGGCGCACATCTCATATTCGGGTGTTGGTTATCTCCCTGGGACATTGTGGTTGCCCTGGGGGAACGCGCACGGGTGAAACGCCTGGGTTGCAACCGGGTGTTTCGCCCGTTCGTTGGCTCTTGAGCTGGAAGATTCGGCGCTCCCAAGGTCTCGCCGTTGGGCTCATGTCGTACCCGGGAAATGCTCCGTGTGGATCTCGGCGGTTCGCCCGAAGTAGAGAACGCGTTTGCCGAGGAAGGACACGAAATAGCCAGCGCAGCCGGCGGCCGTTACCGTTCGGCAAAAGCCGCCGTAGGTGTAGCCGGGAACCAGTAGCTGGGCTTCGCGAATCGCTTGACGCACCGCGGCCGCATCAAACGTTTCGGCCACGGTGTGCTTGGCGTGTGCTGCGTCGAACTGCACAGAGTCGCCGTCGGGCAGGTAGTAGGTCACGCGGCCCTGGCGGAAGTCCACCAGGTAGCCATCGAAGCCGGCTTGGATCAGCGTTTGAACGATCTGCGGGAAGGTCATGCGGCCGGATTCCGCGCCGTTCATGCATGACAAAGCAATGTCTTGAAGTTGCTGATTCATGGCTAACCTCGTTGCCTGGTGGAAGGCGATGGCCGGCGCGGCTTGGCGGCAGCATCTCACACCTTTCCACCGGTATCTGGCTTGTCGAGGAGTTCCTATGGGCTCCCTCCTACGCTCAAGTCATGGGAGGGAGTTGCCTGCCATCCGGCGTCTCCCCAATCAGGGGCCGAAGATCACATCATTATTTATCCGCAGCACACTGCGCATTTTCTGTAAGCATCCGCCCGCCACCTGCTGCCTCCGGCGGTCGCGGGTCGGCGTAAAGGGAGTAGCCGAAGCGGACGGCTACTCAAGGCGGGGTGAGGTCGGGTTAACGCGGTCCGGCGAGGGTCGTCACCAGCCCTTGCGTTTGCGCCTGATTTTGCGTGACGTGTTGGCTCATCGCCGGCTTGTCTGCTGGAACTGCCGCATGGCCTCGGGCCACTTCGCCGCACTGTGCCCCATCGGCGTGTTGGCTTATGCGGTGGGCACACTGGTCCTCAAATCAAACAAGGGATCTGTGGGACCTCTCGGGGTTTGCATCGCCAACAATCGGTCGCGGGCGGGCGACAACGTAATCTGGTCAATCCGATGCAACCCGTCTGCGCGGGCCTTCATCGCTAAGGCTGACGAGATTTGATTGGCGTACTGGTTGGGCGTGCTGCCAAGGCTTCATGTAATCCGTACCGATAACGGCAAGGAGTTCTGTGGCAAGGCAATGCTGACCTGGGCGCATGAGCGAGGCGTCACGCTGCGCCTGATCGAACCGGGCAAGCCCAACCAAAACGCCTACATCGAATCGTTCAACGAGCGCCTACGCGACGAGTGCTTGAACGAACGCTGGTTCACCGGTTTGGTTCATTCCCGCATCGTGATCGGAACGTGTGGCGACGCCCGTCAAGCAATCGTCGGGCGCTTTGCGAGCGAACTGCATTGGATGCCGCCCATGGCACACTGGCGACGAAATGCCAGGGTTGGACCGCCACACGAGCGCGAAGAAAGCGGATGTGTGAAAGCAGCGGTCCAATCGGGCAAGAGACGTCGTTGCTCGCGATGATGATGGATTACATCGAAGGCTCCTCTTCGGCATACGGCACGCGCGTTCTGAAGAGCGCCAGGGTCCGTGCGGGGAGGCGCAGGATCGACTCCGCTTCATGGTGCGCGCCCGGGGTATAGCTTGGCTCGCTACTGACAAGTAGCTGCCAGCCTTCGGGTTGGGTTGATGCGGGAAGACAGAACGGAATGTCTTCGGCGCCAGCATGCAAAAGCAATAGCAGGCTGTACTTCCATCCGTGTTTCCGGTTTTCGATTTCCTCGGCGCGTCCTTCCAGGAGCATGCCGACTGTGCGTCGATGGGGGGCGTTCCAATCGGCCTCCTCCATGACGCCGCCTTCGGGTCTGAGCCAGGTTACGTCACGCACGTTGGACTGCTCGTTCACCCTGCCAGTAAGAAAATGCTTTCGCCGCAACAACGGATAGCGCTGACGAATCTTAATCAGCTGGCGAACGTAGGCGGCCAGATCGACGCCATCAGTCGCGGCAAGCCAGTCCAGCCAGGTCAGTTCATTATCTTGCCCGTAGGCGTTGTTGTTGCCGGCCTGCGTATGGGAAAACTCGTCGCCGGCGAGCAGCATGGGGGTGCCTTGCGAAAGCAGCAACGAGCCAAGCAAGTTGCGCTGCTGTCGATCACGCAGGGCCAGAATGGTGGCGTCCTCGGTCACTCCCTCATGCCCATGGTTCCAGCTGTAGTTATGGTCGGGCCCGTCGTTATTGTTCTCGCCGTTGGCTTCGTTGTGTTTCTGGTCGTAGCTGACCAAGTCGTGCAACGTAAAACCGTCGTGTGCAGTAATGAAATTCACCGAAGCGTAAGGTTTGCGCCCACGCCGATCGAACAGATCCGAGGAGCCGGTAAGACGGGTCGCCAGTTCGGATAGCCGGCCTTCGTCGCCGCGCCAGAAGGCGCGTAGCGTGTCGCGAAAGCGGTCGTTCCATTCAGCCCAACCGGGTGGAAAACCGCCCATCTGGTATCCGCCGGGACCCAGATCCCACGGTTCGGCGATCAGCTTGACGCGGCTTAGCGTGGGGTCTTGTCCGCACACGTCGAGAAAGCCGCCGCCCTGGTCGAAGCCGTGCCACTCGCGGCCGAGAATGGTGGCCAGATCGAAACGGAAGCCATCCACGTGCATGTCGTTGGCCCAGTAGCGCAACGAATCGGTGACCAGTTGCAGCACGCGTGGATGACTGAGGTTGAGCGTATTACCCGTGCCAGTGTCGTTGATGTAATAGCGCGAGTCGTCGGCGAGGCGGTAGTAGCTGAGGTTATCGATGCCGCGCAGCGAGAGTGTCGGCCCGTTCTCGTTGCCTTCGGCCGTATGGTTGTAGACCACATCCAGCAACACTTCGAGGCCGGCGTCGTGCAGGCGCGACACCATTTCCTTGAACTCGTTGACGGTCGACCTCGCCATATAGCGCGGCTGCGGCGCGAAGAAGCCGAGGGTGTTGTATCCCCAATAGTTCCTAAGGCCCATATCCAGGAGGTACTTATCGTCGACGAACGCATGAATCGGCATAAGCTCGACCGCCGTCACCCCCTGCCGGCGGATGTAGTCGGTGACTTCCTTAACACCCAGCCCGGCAAATGTGCCGCGCAGCTCGGGCGGAACGCGCGGATGACGCATGGTGTAGCCGCGGACGTGGGTCTCATAGATCACCGTCTGATCCCAGGGGATTCGCGGACGCTGCTCGCGTCCCCAGGTAAAGGCCGGATCGATCACCTGGGACTTGGGCACGTAAGGCGCGCTGTCACGTTCGTCGTAGCTGAGATCGCCATCGGGATGACCGATGGTGTAGCCGAACAAAGCATCGTTCCAGATCAGTTCGCCCACGATCTGCCTGGCATACGGATCGAGCAGCAATTTGTTCGGATTGAAGCGATGCCCCGCTTGCGGCTCGTAAGGGCCGTGCACGCGGTAACCATAGACTTGTCCCGGCCGCGCATCCGGCAGATAGCCGTGCCAGACCTCGTCCGTGTGTTCAGGCAGCGCGATGCGCTCGGTTTCGCGACCTTCGCTATCGAATAGACACAGTTCAACGCGTGTTGCGTTGGCTGAGAAAAGCGCGAAATTCACGCCCAGGCCGTCCCAGGTCGCGCCCAGTGGAAACGGAAATCCTTCGCGAACACGCGACGGTCGTCGAGCGGGCTGTGGCGCCGCGTCATGCAGATCAATGCCCTCCATCGATTACTCCTTCGGCGGATCGTTCAAGGGCTGCCCGCCGGCATCGGCGGTTTCCTCGCTGGCCTCGATAAGCCGTTGCGCCATGCGCCAGTGGCGCTCTTGCTGTCCCTGTGGTCGGCCGTCTGATTCCCAGATGCGATGCGCCATCTGGCGGATGCGTTCTTCTCGCGCGTTGTCGTTGCTCATAATTTCTCCGGTTGCGCTTGCAGTACAGCTATTGGCCAGTCGGCGAACAGTGGCGCGACAGGCCAATCGCCTTGATCGGGGGGCGTGAAAACCTCGCCAGTAAGTACATGTCGGTAGCGCAATCCACGCGGCGGTGGCGGTAGATACGTGCCGTGCCAGACCTGTTCCGGGACTCGCGGCGTCGGCTGTCCCTTCATCCAGCGCAGGCAGTGGCGTGGTACGACGACCAGCAATACGTTGTCCCCATGCTGGCGGGTGAAGGAAAAAACATGGTCAGCCGCGGGTCCATGAGCTATCCAGGGGTGATACTCGCTGTGGCCGAAAACCTGCGGTGAGCCGCGCCTTGCGATCAGAAGACGCTGGATCAGTCGCTGCTTGATCGCACCATCGCGAAATTGATCAAGCAGGTCGGGCAATGTGGCATCCGCCTGCAAGCTGGCCAGGCGCGTTTCATAATCCACCGCGCGGCGGTTGTCGGGGTCCACCAGTGACAAATCCCAGTAATCGCAACCTTGATAAAGATCGGGAATGCCGGGCAGCGTGAGGCGCAAGGTGGCGCTTACCAGCCCATTCAGCGCGCCGGGCACATCAAGTTCGCGCGCCAATTGATGGATGCCGTGCCGCACGTCGGCAAGCTCGGCGTTCTCGAATAGATCATGCAAAAGGGCGGTTGCATCGCCCTCATAGCCGGCCTGCGGACGTGTCCAATGCGTGTGCAACCGACCTTCGCGCAAGGCCTTGATCCACCACGCCCCGACTCGCTCGACGAATGGCGCTGTCGCCGCGTCGGCCAGAGTTACCGAGAGAGGCCAGGCGCCTACCAGGGTCTGCAGCAGCATGGCGATATCGCCTTGGCGAACGCGGCCCGCACGCGGACGCAGCCGGGGAAGCCAGGCGGCGAGGGCATCAATCCATCGTTGCGGGTCCTCGCTCAATGCGGCAAGTCGCGCGCGGACATCCTCACCGCGCTTGTGATCGTGCGTTGCCGTGGCATTGAGCGAGCGCGGTGCCGCGGTGGCACGCCATTGCATGTCGCGATGTAATGCGGCGGCATCGAGCGAGAACTGCGCCGGATCGCTGCCGACATCGTTGCGTGAGAGCCAGCGGCCATAGCGATAGAAGGCAGTGTCTTCCGCCGCCTTGGCGGCCAGTGGCGCGGACAGTTGTTCGAAGCGGCGCCGTGCCTGCACGACCAGATGCGGCTGGGGATGAGCCGTTTCGCGCAGGTCCTGCATCAGCAATCGGCCAAGCCAGTGGCGCAGCTCCGCATCGTCGGGATGCCCAAGGCGCCCGGCGGTTGCCAAGGCCTTGGTCAGTACGCGCGCATCGTTCTCCGAAGGCGCAGGGCCGGTGATGTAAGTGCGATAGACCGAAAGCGCCGCCAATACGTCGGCACAGGCGCGCTCGACCGCCGCACCGGTGTAGTCGTCCGATTCGCCGGTCTGAGACAGACAGCGATGGATGGCACGCCGGCAGCGCTGCATATCCGCGTGTAAACCGCGGCTCAGCCATTGGTGGCGCGCCATACGCTCTTCCCGTGCGAACGACGCAGTGCGGCCGCTGATCGACCGCCACGCCCGGGCCAGGATTGGCGCTGCGGTGGCGCTATGCAGCAGCGCGCCGATCCGATCCATCATGTCGTAGCCGGTTGTGCCATCGGTCGGCCACGCCGACGGCAAGCGCTCCTCGCGATGCAGGATCTTTTCAATATGCAGGCTCGGTCGCAGCCGATCCGGACGATGACGCGCCGCCTCATCCATCGCGCGGCGAAGACGGACGAGATAGGTGCCCGGATCGGCCAATCCGTCCACATGATCGACGCGCAGACCATCGATGACGCCCTCGGCCAGCAGCCGCAGCGGTAACACATGCACAGCGTCGAACGCCTCATCACAAGTCATGTCGAGCGCGACCAGACCGTCGATGTCGAAGAACCTGCGGTAATTAATGACGTCCGCACTGCTGCGCCACCAGGCCAGCCGGTAATGCTGTCGATCG
>JBEVMS010000020.1:0-3926 GCA_040508515.1 Dyella sp.
GCTGTGGCCGCTGGCGTCGAGTTGGCGGCCGCAGGGTTCGCTGGCGGGCCGGATGCTGTTTGCGACTATGGCGGTTAGCGCCGGCTTGGTGCTGTGGCGTGCGCTGAACCTGTGGTTCATCACGACGCCGGTGGAAGATCTCAACGATCCGACGTGGGCCAATACGCTTTACGTCGTGTTGTCCTCCACCCTGCCGTTGTTTACCAGCGTCGGTTTTCTGCTGCTTTACAACGAAATCATGCAGGCGGAGCTGCAGTGCCTGGCGCGCATCGATCCGCTGACCGGCGTCAATAATCGCCTGGCACTGGGCGAGTGGGCGCAACGCTTATTTCGTCGCGCGCAGCGCACGCGCAGCAGCTTTGCCGCGCTGATGCTGGATGCCGATCATTTTAAGAGTATCAACGACCGTTTTGGTCATGCCGGCGGCGACCGTGTACTGCTGAGCCTGGTGGCCAGCATTCACGCCAGCATCGGCGCGGGCGACGTGATCGGTCGGGTGGGCGGCGAAGAATTTGTGCTGCTCGCGCCGGATACCGATATGGCCGGTGCCATGGCGTTGGGTGAGCGGGTGCGCGCGGCGGTGGAGGGCAGCATGCTCAGGCTGGGACATGAAACACTATCGTTGACCGTCTCGATCGGGGTCAGCGTATCCCAGCCCGACGAAGACGATGTCGATGCGTTGTTGGCACGTGCCGATGCGGCCTTGTACGCGGCGAAGCGGGCCGGGCGCAATTGCGTCATGGGCACAGACCGTGAGGAAGCGACGGCATTGGATCTGAGGCAATCGGTGTCGGTCGCCGATACGCTGCGGGAGTTGCGGGCCTGACGGTAGGCAAAGCCTGTTTTGTGTGCTATCTGTACGCCCATGGTCATCAACCGCGCTGGTTATTATTTTTGGTTTAGCTATCCGATCCCGGCGGCGGAGCCAGAAGTGCGAGCGATCTGAACTGACAGACCACAGACCTTCCTAAAGCCGCCAGCCCACCTGGCGGCTTTTTTCATGGGCCGCCGGGAAATTCCAGGAGTCACCCATGTCCAACTACACCGACGATTTGCGCATCCGCGAGATGCGCGAGCTCTCAACCCCCGCCGAAGTGATGCAAGCGATTGCGCTCAGCGCCCCGAGCGCCGCCACGGTGCGCGCCGCGCGCGCAGCGGTGCATCGGATACTGCACGGCCAGGACGACCGACTGGTGGTAGTGATCGGGCCGTGCTCGATCCACGATCCCATCGCCGCGCTGGAATACGCCCAGCGTCTGCTGCCGCTGCGCCAACAACTGGGCGATGCGCTGGAAATCGTGATGCGGGTGTACTTCGAAAAGCCGCGCACCACGGTGGGCTGGAAGGGTCTGATCAACGATCCGGATCTGGATGGCAGTTTTCGCATCGACGAGGGTTTGCGCCGTGCGCGCGGTCTGCTGCGCGACATCAACCAGCTTGGCGTGCCGGCCGGTTGCGAGTTCCTTGACATGATCACCCCGCAATACATCGCCGATCTGGTCGCCTGGGGCGCGATCGGTGCGCGCACCACCGAAAGCCAGGTGCATCGCGAGCTGGCGTCGGGGTTGTCCTGCCCGGTCGGTTTCAAGAACGGCACCGACGGTAATGTCCGGATCGCGGTGGACGCGGTGCAGGCCGCCTCGCAGCCGCATCATTTTATGGCGGTGACCAAACAGGGGCGCACCGCGATCGCTAGCACCTGCGGCAACGAGGATTGCCATGTGATCCTGCGTGGTGGCAAGACGCCCAATTACGACGCGGCCAACGTCGAGCAGGCCTGTGCGACGATCCTCGCCAGCGGAATGTCGCCGCGCGTGATGATCGACTCGAGTCACGCCAACAGCGGCAAGCGGCCGGAGAACCAGCCACGCGTGATCGCCGACATCGCCGCGCAACTCGAAGCAGGCGAACGGCGGATCAGCGGCGTGATGATCGAAAGCCATCTGCTGGCCGGGCGGCAGGAACTGACCGCCGGCGCTGCGCTGGTGTATGGCCAGAGCATCACCGATGGCTGCCTGGGCTGGGACGACTCGGTGGTCGTGCTTGAGCGGCTCGCCGCGGCAGTGCGCGCGCGACGCGAGCGCCAGGACGTACCCGGCGCGGCGGCGCCCACGATCGGCGACGCCTTGGCCGTTTGAGCGATACGCGATTACGTCATGTCATCAGCCGTGGCGAACGCGTCGGTGGCGAGCTTGCGCACATGTTCGCGCAAGTCGTCCGGCCAGGACGCCAGCAATTCGAGGAAACGCGCATGGTCGGCCGCGAACAGCGCGCGGGCCAAGTCGTCGTAGCGCGGCTGGTGGTTGGCCATGCGCTGAATGAATCGGAAGGTGACCTCTTGCGCACGCCGCTGGCGATCCTTGCTGCGCTGCAGATGCAGCCGGCGCGCCTCGTCGACCAGACGACGCAGCGCTACGGAAGCGCCGCCGGGCTGGCAGTTGAGCCAATCCCAATGCTTGGGAAGCAGCGTAATCTCGCGCGCGACAACTCCCAGCCGTGGCCGGCCACGACTGCGCGTGGGCGCCGGCATCGGTTCCGCCGTCGACGGCGGCAACTCGCCGGAGAGACGTTGCACCAGATCGTCCTGACTACCGCGAAAGTCGATCTGCAGCACTTCGCTGGTGGCGTCGTCAAAAATCATGACGGCCGAGCGAGCATCGTGCTCCAGCACCTGCTTTACCTTCAAGGCGACCTGGGCAAGTTCGCCTGAAGCAATCAGGCGCGAGCCATCGAAGGCGGTACAGCGTATGTCGGGCGTGGCATCCATGAAGGCTCCTTTAAAGCTTAGAAAGGGGGCAGCTGGTGACGTGCTTGTGTATAGGGCGGAAACGAATGAGGGCCGTCCGGACGCCATCGCAGACGCCCTTGAAGGAGCGTGACAATGCGTGGGCTGTTCGGTTGCCTGCCAAGGTGGGCAACCTGCAGGCGTGTTCCTTCGGATGCATCGGCTCATTCGGCCGTGGACGCGCCGTAGCGGTGCGCGGCGGTGCTCCGCTAAGGCGGAGTAGGCCAGGCGGGCATCCGGGGCGTGGATCTGGAGCAGCCAATCGCGCTCTCATCAATCGTCGCGTCGGTCGTGACGCATCGCTCACTAACAACGGCTGAACCCGTCGCGCGATGACACGCGAACGTCCAATTATCGAAATAAAAATGTTGCCCCGAATCGGCAGCCAGCGGCTTGCGAAAAACGCTGCGTGGTGCCAAGCGGCGTGTCGATAAGCACCGACTTGACCGGACGATGCCGCAGGCTGCGCGATGGCGATGCCACAGTCCGGCGCGGGGAGTCAGCGTGGCGGGGGCATCCGATGGCCCATCGGCGCACGATCAATGTCCACGGGACGCGGCGGCAATCCACATGGCGCGGCGTGGCCCCCGTCTGGCTTGCGCGGTGGCGGGGCGTGCTCTCAGTACGGAGTACGGATAGGCTCAGCCTTCCAACACAGCGTCGAGGGTTATCGACGCTTTCAGCACCTTGGAAACCGGACAGGCAACTTTGGTGGCCTGGGTAATGTTGTCGAAATCGGCTTGGTCGATGCCGGGAATCCGTGCATGGCAAGCGAGATGCACCGCTGTGATCGTGAAGCCTTCACCATCCTTGTCCAGACTTACCGTCGCTTTGGTTTCGATCAAGTCGGCGGTCAGGCCAGCCTGAGTTAGTGCCAGCGAGAGCGCCATGCTGAAACAGGCGGCATGCGCGGCGCCCAACAACTCCTCAGGGTTGGTACCAGGGCCGTCCTCGAAGCGTGATTTGAAGCCATAAGGCGCCTCGCGTAGTACCCCGGTCTCGGTGGAAATGCTGCCTTGGCCTTCTTTGATACTGCCTTTCCAAATGGCGGATGCGTGCTTCTTCATGTGCATTCCTTGAGGCTTTGGACGGTTCATACGGGCTGTGCGGCGGGTGCCGCCGTCAGTCGGAGTCTGGATGA
>JBEVMS010000088.1:0-15818 GCA_040508515.1 Dyella sp.
AGAAATCCAGCACGGTCACGCGCATCCGCCGGGCGACGAGGCGCATTGAGCGCACTAGTCCCTCGCGGATAAAAAACGGCGCCCTGGAGGCGCCGTTTTTTTATGCTGATGCGGAAGGCACTTAGACGCTGACGGCGATCTGCACGTCGACGTTGCCGCGGGTGGCGTGCGAGTACGGGCAGATATCGTTGTGCGCGGTATCGACCAATTCCTGCGCCAGCGCCTGGTCCAGGCCGGGCAGGTTCACGTGCAGCTTGACCGCAATGCCGAAGCCGGTCGGCTCGCGCGGGCCGATGCCAACCTCTGCGGTGACGGAGACATCCTTCAAGGCGATCTTGCGCTGACCGGCGACGAAACGGGTGGCGCCTTCAAAGCACGCCGCATAGCCGGCCGCGAACAACTGTTCAGGATTGCTGCCACCGCCGGCACCGCCCATTTCCTTCGGGAGGCGCAGGTCCAGATCGAGCAGGCCGTCGCTGCTTTTGACATGCCCCTCGCGGCCGCCGTGAACGGTGGCGCTGGCGGTGTAGACGATCTTGCTGATGCTCATGCTTGAACTCCTGGAGTGGGGGGAGAAGCCGCCGCAGGTTGCGCGGCGGCGAGGTTAAGGCGTGATATCAGGCCGCGCAATTCGGTGCGCAGCGCGATCCATGGGTCGATCGGCATGCCGATGCGCTCGGCGATGCAGCCAGGAATGTCGCGCGCTCGTTCGCGCAACTGGTGGCCGGCTTTGGTCAGTCGGATTTCCACTTCGCGCTCGTCCTGGGTGCGACGCTGGCGGTTGAGTAGTCCCGCGCTTTGCAGCCGCTTTAGCAGGGGCGTCAAGGTGCCGGAATCCAGCAGCAAACTGACGCCCAGCTCACGTACGCTCTGCCCGTCACGTTGCCAGAGGACCAACATCACCAGGTATTGCGGATAGGTCAATCCCAGCGGTTCGAGCAGCGGGCGATAGATCGCCGTCATGCTGCGCGAGGCGGCGTAAAGCGCAAAGCACAATTGGGCGTCGAGTTGCAGGTTCGACGCGGGCGCGCTCGGAGCGGTCGTCATGCAGTGATAAGATCACACAATTGAATTGCGCACAATTCAATTTGTCGCGATGCCAGGATGCAAAGCCAAGGATGTGCTGTCTCCGCCCCCACTGACGTGGCTGGCTTGCGGCTTCATACCTGGGATTCAGGAGGCTAACCGGGCGGGTGGTTAGAGGCGCTAACCAAACGAGATTCCTAAGCTCGGCGGCTAGCGCCGCAACCGGGTGCAAGCTGCCAGCGGAGGGTTTGCTAGCCACTCTTAATCAAGAACGCGCTTGCCATAGGCGAAGTGGCTGCGCCAGTAAGGGCCGTCGATATCGTCCAGACGCACCGTGCCGCCGCTGTTGGGCGCATGCACGAAGCGGCCCTTGCCGACATACACACCGACATGGCTGATTTGACCACGCTGGCCAAAAAACACCAGATCGCCACTGATCAGTTGGTCTTGCTCACGCACATCGCGGCCGCTTACTTGGGCCAGTTGCTGCGAAGTGCGCGGCAATTGGATGCCGGCGGAGGTGCGGTAGATGTAGTCGATCAGGCCACTGCAATCGAAACCGCTGTCCGGTGTGTTGCCGCCCCAGTGGTAAGGCGTGCCGACCAGGGCAATAGCGCGAAACAACACGTCGTTGGCGGTGCCGACGGCCCCGTCCGGCGCGCGCGCGGGCAGAGTGGCAAGCGCTGAATGGGAGGGCTTGAACGTGGCTTCTTTCGGTCGCGGTGCGCTGGCGCAGGCGGCCAACAGCGCGAACGCTATGCCGAGCGCGACATGCCGGAACGAACGCCAACCGCCAAGGCTCGGCAGGGTGATCCCAACAAACGCCATACGCATAGCAAGCAGACCCGTCACGAGGTTGGGTCGAGGTTATCAAATCAATGACTTGGGTGATAGTCCTAAGCTAATACCTCGATTGAGAAAGCCTGTTCAGCCACACGTGAACGCCAGGATGTGCGCGCTTCAATGGGTGCTGCCGACGGGGAGGAAATCAGGAGTCGGGCGCGGAAATATCGATGGACCGGTTGCTCAGCACCGAGCCGTCGGCGCGGCTGACGCGCAATTGGTAGCGTCCTGGCTTGAGATAGAGATCGGCATGGCTGTTGGGCTTGAGGAACACGTAGCGATCGGCGGCGATCGCGTCGCGCGTCTCCCCGGCATAACGCGCCTCGATCAGGCAAGGCGTCTGTTCGCGGCACTCCCCACTGTCAATGGGCCGCCGCACGCGTTGCCCGCCCAGTGACAGCCAATCGGGGCGACTGTCTTGGTCGACGCTGCGCCACGGCAGGATGACATTGGCATCATGGCGGGTCGGGTTCATGCTCCAGGGCCGACCATCGTCGCGATTGAGCAGCACGATCGGTCCGCTGGGGCGGTAATTCTCTATCACGTGGCGATACAACGGCGACTCGTGGCGGCCCTGGATCGCGCGCAATTGGATCTGATCGATCGAGAGCACCTCCAGGCCGCTGAGCCGTTGCAGCACGGCCGCCATGGGTTCCACCGCGCCCAATCGTCCGACCGCCTTGTCGATGTGCGCGTAGCCGGCATGCACCAGCAAACGCGCCGACGGATTGCCTTTCAGCACCTGCTGATAGAGATGTCGCGCCTGCTCGCTTTCGCGTTGATCCATGTGCTGGGCCTCGGAGTCGTAGGCGACCACCACGAAACCGAGTTTGATCGCCGTGCGCACCAGTTCGCCGTAGATCGGCTCGTGCAGGTATTCACTGCCGCTGGCTTCGATCGGATAGCCGCGCTGCATCAGTTGGTGATCGCTGGCATTGAGCGCCTCGACCGCGAAATGCGTGAAGCCCGCGGCGCGCAGGCGCGGCAACAAGGCCAGCGTCAGCAGCCGGGTGGCGGCGTCGTGATGCGCCTCGTTGAGCATCACGACGCGTCGATCGCGGGCCAGCGACGTGATGGTTTCGACCGCATCAGTGGCGCGCCACTGCGACGAGTCGATCTCGCTGAGCTGGCGATGGTCTCGGTTGTCGATGGGGAAATGCTGCACCGCTTGCGCATACAGACCTAGCTCGGCTTCGACCGACGCCAGCAATTGCAGTGCGGTCAACTGCTGCGCGATAGGTAATAGCGGGATGACTTCGCGCAAGTGCAGATAGCGCGACAGATCGTCTTGCAGCGGGGCCCGTTCGGTGTCATGCGCGGGCTCGGTTTGCTGCGCCGTTCCCAGTGCGGGTAGCGCCAGTCCCAAAAGCAGCGGCAGCGTAATCAGGCGCATCGGCGTGGGCTCGCGACCTGGCTCAATTGCACGCTACGCGCTTATCCCGGCACTGACAAGTGATCGGCGATGCGCCGGCTCGTTACAATGGACGGATGGATGCTTCGCGTAGTGATGTATTGATCTTGGGTGGCGGAGTGATCGGCCTGGCCAGTGCGCTGTATCTACTCCGGGCCGGCGTATCAGTGCGCGTGCTGGAGCAGGGCACGCCAGGTTGCGGCAGCTCGCATGGCAATTGCGGCACGATCACGCCCAGCCATGTCGCTCCGCTGACCATGCCGGGCATGATCGGCGTGGCGTTGCGTTCGATGGTGCGCGCCGACGCACCGTTGTATCTCAATCCGCGCCCAGATCTGACGCGCCTGCGCTGGATGTTGGGTTTTGCACGGCGTTGCAACTGGGGTCACTTCGGCCGCGCCGCCGAAGCGCGCGCGGCGATGCTGTTGCGCTCGCGCGCGTTGCTGGCTGAGCTGGTCGTCAGCGAGGGGCTGAACTGCGAATTTGCCGAGCCCGGCGAGCTGTACGTTTATCGCACCCCTCGCTTGCTGGAGGCCGATCTTCGGCATCATGCCGCGGTGCTTGACCGACTGGGTATCGAAGTGCAGCGCTGGAACGCGGATGAGGTCGCCACGCGCGAGCCGGCATTGCAGCCAGGAATGGCGGGTGGACTGTTTCATCCCGGCGATGCACGCCTTCGCCCGGACATTTATACGGCTGAACTGGCGCGCCGGGTACGTGAGCTTGGCGGCGCGATCGAGAGCGGTGCCAGGATCGATCATTTCGGTTTGGACGGCGATCGGATCGAACATGTGCGTACCAGCCGCGGTGTGTTTCGTGGCGAGCGCGTGTTGCTGGCGCTGGGCGCTTGGTCGCCGTTGCTGGGCAAATTGCTGGACCTGCGCATTCCTATGCAGCCGGGCAAGGGCTACTCGCTGACTTATTCACGGCCGCGACGACCGCCGCGCCACTCGCTGGTGCTGCGTGAGCCGGCGGTGTGCGTGACCACCTGGGAAGACGGCTATCGGTTGGGCAGTACGATGGAGTTTTCCGGTTACGCCGAAGGGCTCAATCCGCGTCGCATTGAGGCGCTCCGGCGCGGCGCGGCGGCGTTTCTGCACGAGCCGGAAGGTCCCGAGTTACGCGAGCAATGGTGGGGCTGGCGACCGATGAGCATGGACGAGGTGCCGATCATCGGTCCCAGTACGCGCTGGTCCAATCTGATGCTGGCGACCGCGCACGGCATGCTGGGGGTCAGCATGTCGGCCGCCACCGGCGAACTGGTTGCCTCGCTGCTGGCGGGACCGGCACCGAGCATCGATCCGCGCCCCTACGCGCCTTCACGCTTTGGACTTTAGCGCCGCGGTGATTGACGATGGTTGCCATCGTGGTCCTCGAGGGCCGCGATCATTTGGAGGATAGGATGAGCCAGGAATGGGATCTGCTGGTGGTTGGCGCCGGTTCCGGCGGTCTGGCGACGGCGCTGCGCGCGGCACGCCTGGGCGCCAAGGTGGCGATGTTCGATCCGGGCCTGCTCGGTGGAACCTGCGTCAACCTGGGTTGTGTACCCAAAAAGGCCATCTGGTACGCCGCGCAGCTGGCGCAGATGCAACCATTGGCGCGCGAGTACGGCTTCGCGCTGCCATCGGCACCACTGGACTGGGCGCATTTTTTGATGCATCGCCAACGCTATGTGGAGGCTTCCCAACAAAGCTATCGGCGCCAGTTGCTGGAAACCGGCGTGCGCTGGGTGCCGCAAGCGGCGCAGTTGGTGGGCCCCCACGGTCTGCTTGGCGCGGATGGTCAACATTACCGCGCGTCGGCGATTGTGATCGCCACCGGTGCGCGGCCGCGTCGGCTCGACGTGCCAGGGTTCGAGCTAGGTCTGTCGTCCGATGACATGTTCGCGCTGCGCGCACCGCCGCGCCGGCTGGCGATTGTCGGCGGTGGTTATGTCGGGGTGGAGTTCGCTGGGTTGATGCAGGCGCTGGGCAGCCAGGTGGCATTGTTCGCGCGCGGCCGCTTGTTGCAGTCCTTCGATGCCGAGCTGGTGCACGCGCTGGAGCAATCCCTGCAAGCGCACGGAACGCGCCTGCATCACGATGGCGAGATCGCCGCCTTGCGCCAAGCCGCCGAGGGCATCGAGCTGCTCGACCGGCAGGGCGCGCCATTGGCGCGGGCTGATGCGGTGCTATGGGCGGTTGGGCGCGCTCCCAACACTGCTGGCTTGGGCCTGGCGCAGGTGGGCGTCACGTTGACCGACAGCGGCCACGTGCACACCGACGAGCATATGCGGACCAGTCTGGCCGGGGTCTATGCGGTTGGTGATGTCACCAGCCAGCGCGCACTGACGCCGGTCGCGGTGGCGCAGGGGCGCCGGCTGGCTGAGCATTTGTTCGGTGATTCCACGTTGCCATCGCTGGAGGCACATCTGATCCCCAGCGTGCTGTTCACCGAGCCACCACTGGCAACGGTTGGGCTGACCGAGACCGCGGCACGCCAGCAGCACGGCGAGGCAGCCGTGCGGGTTTATCGCAGTCGCTTCCGGCCGATGCTGTGGGCGCTGGCCGAGCGTGAGCAGCAGGCGTTGATGAAGGTGATCTGCGTGGGCGAAGAGGAGCGCGTGGTGGGAATCCATCTGCACGGTCCGGGCGTCGATGAAATGCTGCAAGGCTTTGCGGTGGCGATGCGTCTTGGACTGCGCAAACGCGATCTGGAACTGAGCGTGGCCATTCACCCCACGCTGAGTGAGGAGCTGTTGCAGGTGCATTAACCGACGCGGCCGGCGACGCTACACTGCGGGCATGAACACCTATCATCTGCATAGAGGCCGCGTGCCGCTGCTGATCAGCCTGCCGCATGACGGCAGCGAGATTCCCGCGGAGCTTGCCGCACGCATGCAGCCGGTGGCGCGTCGCTCGCCGGATACCGACTGGCACGTTGGGCGGCTGTACGAGCCGTTGGCGCATGAATTGGGTGCCAGTGTGTTGCGACCCGTGGTGTCGCGCTATGTGATTGATCTCAATCGGCCGACCGACGGACAGCCGCTGTATCCGGGGCGTGCCGAGACCGGCTTGGCGTCGTTGAGCGGCTTCGATGGTCAGCCGCTTTATTTGCCCGGACAGGAACCGGACGCTGCCGAAGTTCAACAGCGTGTAAATGATTTCTGGCGTCCCTATCACGAAGCACTTGCTCAAGAACTTGCGCGTCTGCGTGACGAGCATGGCTGGGTGGTGCTGTGGGAAGGTCATTCGATCCGCAGCCAGGTGCCGATGCTGTTCGACGGACGGCTACCCGATCTCAATGTTGGCACTGCCGCCGGTGCCAGTTGTGGGGCGGCGTTGCAGCAGCGGTTGCAACAGATGCTGGAACAACAGTCGCGCTACAGCTTCGTACTCAACGGGCGCTTCAAGGGTGGCTATATCACCCGTCATTACGGGCGACCCGATCAGCATGTGCACGCGGTGCAACTGGAACTGGCGCAAGCGATCTATATGGATGAAACCAGCTTTGCCTACGACGAGTTCAAGGCGTTGGCACTGCAGCAAAGCTTGCGCGAACTGCTGCAGATTTGCCTGAGTAATCCGCAGTAAATTTCGACGCGAAGTCGGTAGTGAAAATGTCAAGGATGTTGGGCGAGTGACGTAGGAAAAACACCTGCGTTGTTCAGTCGTTGTATGCAGAACGGGCCGCAATGTTTGACCTGCCGCGCCGCCCGCGTTGTCGGGTTCCGGCCGGGTCCGCGGCTATCGTTTCGAGGTTCAAGACTATGCGTAAACTTGCGATCGCTTTCCTGCTCGTGGCTGGCGTGGCTCTGTCGGGATCGGTTCTGGCTCAGGGCGCTGCCCCGCAGGCCGCGACCAAGTCGGGCACCACCACCACGCATAAGAAGGCTGCGACCCACAAGGCCAGCACACACAAGACTCATGCGGCGAAGAAGGCTCCGGCCAAAAAGGCTAAGGCTAAAAAGGCAGCTTGATCGCCCTTCGATCGGCGTTTGAGTCTGCCAACCCCGCCGTGTCCGGCGGGGTTTTTTTATGCCTGTGTTACAGCGAGCGTGTGCGGCCGCCGTCGACGGGGATATTCACGCCATTGACGTAGCTGGCGGCGGGACTGCAAAGAAACGCGATCACTGCCGCCACTTCATGCGCTTCGCCGAAGCGGCGTGCCGGCACGCTGGCGAGCATGTCCTGCATCACCTCCTGCTCGCTGAGCCCGCGCGCTTGCGCGCTGGCCCCAAGCAGGTCATTCAGTCGCTGGGTGCGGGTGTAACCAGGCAACACGTTGTTTACGGTGATGCCATCGGCGGCCAGTTCGCCGGCCAGGCTTTTAGCCCAGTTGGCGATCGCGCCGCGCACGGTGTTGGATACGCCAAGGCCCATAATGGGTTCTTTCACCGAGGTGGAAATCACGTTGACGATGCGGCCGTAGCCATGCGCGCGCATGCCTGGCAGCAACGCCTGGACCAGGACCTGGCCACCCAAAAGGTGCTGACGGAAAGCCGCTTCGAACGTGGCTGGATCGGCGCTGTGAGTCGGGCCACCCGGTGGGCCGCCGCTGTTGTTGATCAGTATGTGCACGGGACTGAGCGCGCTCAGATCGGTGGCAGCCGCTTGCAGCGCGAAAGTGTCGAGCATGTCTACCGCACGCCAGCGATGTTGCTGCTCGGCATGCGTGCGCGGCAAGTTTTGGGCTACCTCGCGCAGCGCATCGGGGGAGCGCGCCAGCACGGTGACGTCCGCGCCCAACTGGGCCAGTTCAAGAGCGCTGGCCTTGCCGATGCCGTGCGAGGCGGCGCAGACCAGGGCGTGGCGACCGCTAAGATCAAGCTGCATACGTCGGACTCCTTGAAATGAGGATGCGATTCAGCGACAAGCGCTGTCCGCTGCCGTGCGAGGTGTTTCAGCGAGCCAGCCATTGCAGCGCCAGCGCCGCCAGCCAGAAGCCCCAAGCCAGCCACTGACTAAAGCGCCATGTTCGGTGCCAGCCAGTGATGGTGTTGTCGTCGAACAGCAACGGCGCCGACGAGCGCAGCACTTGCTGCAGGCGTAGCCACGTACGCACCGCGCCAGGCTTGCCCTGCTCGGGTATGGCGATGATTTTCCATTGCTGCGGATAGCGTCGACGCAGGTACGAGGCCAGTCGGTATTGCGCCAGGTAATGCAGTGCGAAACACAGCACGCCGGCCACCAGAAAGGACAGATAAACCACGACCATCACGCTCAGTTACTGCCGCTGGAGGTGGCGGGCGCCGGCACCGTGCCACTGCTGGCGGCGCCTGCACTGGCGCTGCTCGCGGGAACGGACGTCTTGGCGGCCGTATCGCTAACGCCCGTGCCGCCACGCGTGCCGGTCCAATAACTGGGCAATGCCGTGCGCAAGCTTTTGAGAACGCCATCGCCTGCGGGTGGCTTGCCGCAGACGGCCTTGTCCACCGCCTTGCGGTACGTGCTGTTCATCATGCCGATCCACAGCGCGCCATCGGGGCCATGCGGCACCTTGAAGCTGCCTGAGGAGGTCATCTGCACGGGCGATTCGGCGGAGAATGCTGCGGGCGATTGTTCCCAGTAGGTATCGCTGCTCTGCTGCTTGGCTGAGCTGTAGACCACCAGGTAGCGCGCCTTGTCGCTGCTGACCGTGGCGCTGCCGAAGGCACCGGTGCTACCGCTGTCCCAGCCGATGTATTCGCACAGATCCAGATCCTTTGAATCGATCGGCTGGAAGGCGTCGTCAAGCAGCACGATGGTCGGCGCGAACAGATAGCTGTTGTGCACCCAACGGCCATTCAACTCCGACTTCACCGCCACCCGGTAGGGCAATTTGGCGCCCTGCGGCAGGCTGAAAGCGAGGAAGTAGCTGCGCACGCCGTTGAGGCTGGCGACCGGGCTGGAACTGCCCAACTCGAACTTCTGCGGACGCCACGGCAGCGGCGTCTGATAGGAGAAGTCAGCGAAGCTGCCGCAGCACGGCGTGGCCTGCTGCAGCTTCTGCTTGGCTTGCGTCAGGGTCAGTGCGGAGTCCTGCGCCGGACGGAAGTTGGGCGGCACCAATTGCTTGACGCTATGGCAGGCGCCAAGCAGGAGGGTCAGTGCGCACAGCAGGGTGAGGGAGAGTCGTCGCAGCATCATGTCGGCAATCAGAATTCGGCGCTCCCGGCCACACGCGGGTAGGGGATGGCGTCGCGGATATTGGAAAGGCCGCAGACGTAGACCAGCAGCCGCTCGAAGCCCAGGCCGAAACCAGCATGCGGAACGGTGCCGTAGCGGCGCAGGTCACGATACCAGCCGTAGGTGACCGGATCGAGCCCGTGCTTGGCCATGCGCGCGTCCAGATAGTCGAGGCGCTCCTCGCGCTGCGCGCCGCCGATGATTTCGCCGATGCCGGGCGCCAGCACGTCCATCGCGGCCACGGTGCGGCCGTCGTCGTTGAGGCGCATGTAGAACGCCTTGATCGCCTCGGGGTAGTTCATCACCACCACCGGACGACCGACGTGTTTCTCGGCCAGATAGCGCTCGTGCTCGGTCTGCAGATCGACACCCCATGCCACGGGGAACTCGAACTTCTGTCCGGACTTCTTGAGGATATCGATCGCATCGGTGTAATCGATCCGCTCGAACGGCGCGGCGATGAACGCCTCCAACCGGGTGATCGCATCGCTCTGCACGCGCTCGGCGAAAAACGCCATGTCGTCGGCGCGTTCGTCCAGCACGGCCTTGAAGATCGCCTTCAGAAAAGCCTCGGCGACATCGGCGTTTTCGTTGAGATCGGCAAACGCGATCTCCGGCTCTACCATCCAGAATTCGGCCAGGTGGCGCGGCGTGTTGGAATTCTCGGCGCGGAAGGTCGGCCCGAAGGTGTAGACCTTGCTCATCGCCATGCAATAAGCCTCCACGTTCAACTGGCCGGACACGGTCAGGAACGCCTCGCGGCCGAAGAAATCCTTGCGGTAGTCGATCTTGCCGGCCGCATCGCGCGGCAGGTTGGCCAGGTCCAGGGTGGACAGCCGGAACATGTCGCCGGCGCCCTCGGCGTCGGAGGTGGTGACAATCGGCGTGTTGACCCAGACGAAGCCCAGGCTGGTCAGGTGCCGATGGATCGCCATCATCATGGTGTGGCGCACTCGGGTGACCGCGCCGAACAGGTTGGTGCGCGGACGCAGATGCGCCACTTCGCGCAGAAACTCCATCGAATGCTGCTTGGGCTGGATCGGGTAGGTTTCCGGATCGTCGACCAGGCCGGTCACTTCGACCGTGTCGGCCTGCACCTCGAAGCGCTGGCCCTTGCCTTCGGACGGCACCAGCGTGCCGGTGACGATCAATCCGGCGCCGGCGGTCAGGTGTTTGATCTGAGTCTCGTAATTGGCCAGCGTTGCCGGCACCACCGCCTGGATCGGGTCGAAGCAGGAGCCGTCGCTGAGATTGACGAAGGACAGGCCAGCCTTGGAATCGCGCCGCGTGCGGACCCAGCCGCGCACGGTTACGGTGTCGCCAGCGGCGATCGCGCCGGAAAGTGCCTGTTTGACGCTAACCACCGTCATGAATTGAAACTCCGCATAAGCGCCGCATATCGGTCGGGCGCGATAGACCAAACCGGCATGATAATGTAGGCAATGCGGCGATCGCGACCGTTGGATCGTTTCAATGCAGGTTTTTAGGTTCCATCGCAGCGTTTCTCTCCCAAATGAAGCTCACCTCATGACCATCACCATCACGCCCGCCGCCAACCAGCGCATGCTGAGCTTTCTTGAGCGCAGCCCCGCGGCAGCTGGCGTGCGTTTCGGCGTCAAGCGCACCGGTTGCTCGGGTTTCGCCTATGTGGTGGACCTGGCTGACTCACTCGGCGGCGAAGACGAAGTGGTCGAAATCGACGGCGTGCGGCTGATCGTCGACGGCAAGAGCAAGCCGCTGGTCGAGGGTACGGTGATCGACTTCCAGCGCCAGGGTCTCAACGCCAGCTTCGTCTTCCACAACCCCAATGCCACCGGCGAGTGCGGTTGCGGCGAGAGCTTTACCGTCGGCTGAGCGGTTTTGCCGGTGTAACCTTTCCATTCAATCGCTTGCACCAGCCTGGCGCGGCGGCGTACACTTCCGCTTCTGTTTTCGCCCGATTGGGCGTTCACAGCCTTGCCTCACCGAATGATCGGGAGGCTGCGAGGTCCACACGGGCCGCATCCACGAGGAGTTACCACCGATGACCCTGCGTCATTACGAAGTAGTGTTCATGGTCCATCCGGACCAGAGCGAACAGGTTCCGGCGATGATCGAGCGCTACAAGGCGCTGATCGAGACCGACGGCGGCAAGATTCACCGCCTGGAAGATTGGGGCCGTCGTCAGCTGGCCTACACCATCGAGAACCTGGCCAAGGCGCATTACGTTCTGCTCAACATCGAAGTGAGCCAGAACGCGCTGAACGAGCTGGAAACCGGCTTCCGTTTCAACGACGCCGTGCTGCGCCACCTGGTGGTTCGCCGCGACGAGGCCGATTCCGAGCCGTCCTTCATCCTGAAGTCCAAGGAAAAGGATGATGCCAAGTCCTCGCGCCGCCGCGACGACGACAGCGATGGTGACGAGCGTCCGTCGCGCCGCGACCGCGACGACGACAACGTCGACAGCGACGACTGATAGGAGCACGAGCCATGTCCAAATTGTTCCGCCGCCGCAAGTTCTGCCGTTTCACCGCAGAAAAAGTCAAAGAGATCGATTACAAGGATCTCAACACCCTGCGCCAGTATGTGACCGAGAACGGCAAGATCGTTCCCAGCCGCATCACCGGCACCAAGGCGCGTTACCAGCGTCAGCTGGCCACCGCCGTCAAGCGCGCGCGTTTCCTGGCGCTGCTGCCGTACACCGACAACCACGACGTTTGATGGTGGTCGACCGATAAGCGCCTCGGTGCTTATCGTCATGACGCGGCCGGCTTGTCCGGCCGCGTTGGCATGACCCTTCGGACAACCGTCCACGGCTGCGCCGGGCCACACCGGTGCTAACGAATCGGAGCACTACCATGCATCTCGTTCTTCTTCAGAAAGTCCGCAACCTTGGCGACATCGGCGACAAGGTCAACGTGAAGCCCGGCTACGGCCGCAACTTCCTGTTGCCGACCGGCAAGGCCCTGCCGGCCACTGCCGCCAACCTCGAAGCTTTCGAGCAGCGTCGCGCCGAATACCAGGCCCAGGCCGCCGCGCATCTGTCCGGCGCGCAGGGTCGTCTGGCCAAGCTGGCCGACGTGTCGGTGACCATCGAAGCCAACGCCAGCCCCGAAGGCAAGCTGTTCGGATCGGTCGGTCCGCGCGAAATCGCCGAGGCCCTGCAGGCCGCCGGTCACGACATCAACAAGGGTGAAGTGATCCAGGGTGAAGGCCCGATCCGCAACATCGGCGAGTACGATGTCGTGATCAGCCTGCACGCTGACGTGCAGGGTTCGGTCAAGGTGATCGTGGTCGGCCTGAAGTAAGCCGATCCCGCGATGAGTCGACGAACGGGCGCCGCAGGGCGCCCGTTTCGTTTGGGCCCACGGAGACCTTACGTCGCCGCGGTGCGGATGCAGGTGGGTTATCCACACAAGTCCACAACTTATCCACAGAGTTGTTCTAGCGGTGGTCCGCGCCTTGCCGCGTATGATGGCCCCGGCGCCCGCTCCTGCGGCGCGCTGCTGCCTTTGAGGTAATCCCGATGTCCTTTGTTCCCGAGCGCAAGTCTGGCGGCCAGTCCGGTTCGGCGATCGAGTCGCTGCGCGTGCCGCCGCATTCGATGGAAGCCGAGCAGGCCGTGCTGGGCGGTTTGATGCTGGCGCCGGACGCGCTGGACAAAGTCGCCGACAAGCTGACGGAGCGCGATTTCTACCGCAAGGATCATCGGCTGATCTGGCGCGCGATCACCGAGCTGGCCAACAAGGGCATGCCCTGCGACGCGGTGACCCTGGGCGACTGGTTCGAGGCCAACGGGCTCGCCGAGATGGTCGGCGGCGCCAGTTACCTGGTCGAGCTGGCCAACGCCACGCCGAGTGCGGCCAATATCGGCGCCTACGCCGACATCGTGCGCGAGAAATCGGTGCTGCGACAGCTGATCGACGCCGGTACCGAGACCACCGAGGACGGCTACCGGCCCGAGGGTCGCAGCGTGCAGGAAGTGCTCGAAGCGGCTGAGCAGCGCGTGTTCAAGATCGCCGAGTCGGGCGCGCGCGGCAAGAAAGACACCGTCTCGATGCATGAGGCGGTCAAGGACGCGTTCCGACTGCTGTCCGAGCGCTACGAGAATCGCGGGCAGCTGACCGGGATCTCCACCGGCTTCACTGATCTGGACGAGTTGACCTCGGGTTTGCAACCGTCGGATTTGATCATCGTGGCGGCGCGCCCTTCGATGGGCAAGACCGCGTTTTCGGTGAACATTGCCGAGGCCGCCGCATTGCGCGGCAAAAAGGCGGTAATCATTTTTTCGATGGAAATGTCGGCCTCGCAGTTGGCCTTCCGTATGATTTCCTCGATCGGCCGCATCCACCAGCAACACCTGCGCAACGGTGATCTGGAAGAGGAGGACTGGCCGCGCGTGACCAACGCCATCGCGATCCTGTCCGAGGCGAAGATCTTCATCGACGACACGCCCAGCCTGTCACCGGTGGAAATGCGCTCGCGTGCGCGGCGCATCCATCGCGAGAACGGTGGCCTGGGCCTGATCGTGATCGACTACCTGCAATTGATGCAGGTGCCCGGAAACAAAGAGAACCGCGCCACCGAAATTTCAGAAATTTCGCGTTCACTCAAGGGCCTCGCCAAGGAGTTGAACGTGCCGGTGATCGCCCTGTCGCAGTTGAACCGTTCGCTGGAGCAGCGCGCCGACAAGCGTCCGATGATGTCCGATCTGCGCGAGTCCGGCGCTATCGAGCAGGACGCCGATGTGATCATGTTCATCTACCGCGACGAGTACTACAACAAAGAATCGCCGGACAAAGGCCTGGCCGAAATCATCATCGGCAAGCAGCGTAACGGCCCGACCGACACGGTGAAGCTGACTTTCCTGGGTCACTACACCAAGTTCGAGAACTACGCGCCCGATTCTTTCGTCGGGGCCTTCGAGTAAGCCGCGCCGCGCGCTGGTCGCTGCGGTCGCTGCGGTCGCGACGCGGGCCGGCGCGGTCGCGTCGAGTTTCCTTCTTCCCACTTCGATGCCCTGACTGCCGCCATGAGTCGAACCACAGTCGCCACCATCCACCTGGGCGCGCTGCGCCATAACCTGGCGCGTTTGCAGGGGCTGGCCGCGCCATCCAAGGTGATGGCGGTGGTCAAGGCCGACGCCTACGGGCACGGTCTGGAGCGGGTGGCGCGCGCGCTGGATGGCCAGGCGGAGGCGTTCGCGGTGGCGGCGCTGGGCGATGGCTTGCGCCTGCGCGCGGCCGGTCATCGCCAGCGCGTCGTGGTGTTGTCTGGCCCCGATCAGCCCCACGATATCGCCGAGATGCAGCGACTGGGATTGGAGGCAGCGATCCATCACGAAGCCCAATTGGACTGGCTGAGCGAAGTATCACCGCGGCGCGGCCCGCTGCGCGTATGGCTGAAGGTGGACAGCGGCATGCACCGGCTGGGCTTCGCGCTCGATCGAGTGGCTTCGGTGTACGCCCGGCTGGCGGCGATGCCAGGGCTGGACCCGGACATCGGCCTGCTGACGCATTTCGCCGAGTCCGAAGTGTTCGACGGCAGTGAAACCGCGGCGCAGATCGCCCGCTTCGACGCGGCCACGCGCGGTTTGGCCGGGCCGCGTTCGCTGTCCAATTCGGCCGCCGTGCTGGGCTGGCCGCAGGCGCGTGCCGACTGGGTGCGCAGCGGCGGCCTGCTGTACGGGTTGTCGGTGGTGGAGGGCAAGAGCGGGGCGGATGTCGGCTTCAAACCCGCGATGACGTTGAGCACGCGGTTGATCGCGATCAACCGCATCGGCAAGGGCGAGCGGATCGGCTACAACGGCAGTTGGACCTGTCCGGAGGATATGCCGGTAGGGGTGGCAGCAGTCGGCTACGGCGATGGCTACCCGCGCAGCGCGCAGGCCGGCACGCCAGTATGGCTGGGCGAGCGCGAGGTGCCGTTGATCGGGCGGGTGTCGATGGATTTGATCACCCTGGATCTGCGCGAGGCGCCGCAGGCGCGGGTCGGCGACGTGGTGACCTTGTGGGGACCGGCGCTGCCGGTGGAGCGCATCGCCGCGCGCGCGGGCACGATCAGTTACGAGCTGACTTGCGGCATGACTCGGCGGGTCTTGTTCGTCGAGGACGACGGCTGACGCGGCGCCGCGCCCAACGCGTCTCGCGGTTTGCGATGGGCCGCGGCTAAGCTTTCTTTTTCCATCACGCGTCGCTACCTGGAAATCTCCCCATCATGGCCAAAGCCAAGACCGCTTACGTCTGCGCCGATTGCGGCGCCGAGCATTCCAAATGGCAGGGCCAGTGCCTGGAGTGCGGCGCCTGGAACACCTTGAGCGAGTTCGTGGTGCAGCCGGCGGCGGGCAAGGGCTCGGTCGGCGCGGCGCGGCGCTCCGGGTATGCCGGCGCGGCCACCGCGGCTCCGCAGATCAC